>JBKPAK010000221.1:0-22151 GCA_046726415.1 Candidatus Methylomirabilota bacterium | reverse complement strand
TTCACCACCTCCTCGGGCGGCCGCATGTTCGGCCGGCGCGGGAACTGGCAGCCGCGATAGAGATCGGCGTGGCGCGGGGCGGGCTTGTAGCCGTAGTCCTTGCGGGTGAGATCCAGGGTGCCGTCGGC
This sequence comes from Candidatus Methylomirabilota bacterium, assembly GCA_046726415.1. GTDB lineage: Bacteria > Methylomirabilota > Methylomirabilia > Rokubacteriales > CSP1-6 > CAVWFS01. Next base: position 22,023 of record JBKPAK010000221.1, on the reverse strand, counting down.
CGCCTGGTAGGCGTCGGGATGCACCGCCTTGTGGGCCAGGAACAGGCTCCAGGGGCGCGCGTGCCCGGCCTCGATGAAGGCGACGGCGCGCTCGTTCAGGAGATCGGTGATGTACCCGGAGGCTTGGCGATCCTGCCCGTTCTCATTCAGCTCCGGATCGAACAGGCTACCGTGACCCTTGAAGCTCACCCACAGGTCATAACCGGGGCGCGGGTTGGCGTCGTTGCCCATGTGCCACTTGCCGATGTGCGCGGTCTCGTATCCGAGCGCCTGCAAGGTGCGGTGATAGTTAGGGAGGTGATGGCTCAGGGCGTCGCGCGCGACGTTGTCGATGATGCCGTGACGGCTCGCGTACTGACCGGTCAGGATCGACGCCCGGTTCGGCGAGCAGAGCGGCGTGGTGTGAAAGGCGTTCGCACACAGTACCCCCTCTCGCGCGATGCGGTCGATGTTAGGGGTCTTCAGGTAGGGGTGACCGCCGGCGCCGAACTCGTCAAAGCGCAGGTCGTCGACGAGGATCACCAGGAGATTGGGCCGCTCGGGCATCGTGCCTCCGGATGCACCGTTGATAGTAGCCGAAAGCATACCGATCGTGTTCAGATCGCCTAAGTCCCTCGTCGGTCAGCGACCGACCCGAGGATGTGGCCAGCGAGCGGGGAGAGGCCCGCACAGGAGGCGGAGCATGTTCGAAGGCTTCACGCTCACTCAGATCCCCACGAGCGACCCGCAGGTGAGGATCAACCTGCGCTATGGTGGCCAGGGCCCAGGACTCTTGCTGCTGCACGGCAATCCGCTCACCCACGTGACCTGGCACAAGATCGCCCCCGCGCTCGCCGAGCGCTTCACCGTGGTGGCGGCCGACCTGCGCGGCTACGGCGATAGCTCCAAGCCGCGCGGGCTGCCCGATCACAGCAACTACACCTTCCGCCGCATGGGGCAGGATCAGGTCGAGGTCATGGAGGCGCTCGGCTTCCGCCAGTTTTCCGTGGTGGGTCACGATCGCGGCGCGCGCACCGCCTTTCGCATGGCCCTCGATCATCCGGACCGGGTGCTCAAGCTCGCCTCCATTGACATCGTGCCCACCCACCACGTCTGGACCGCGTTCCCGCGCGGCTGGGCACTGCACTCCTATCACTGGATGTTCATGGCCCAGCCGTACGACTTCCCCGAACGGCTCCTTTCCGAGAATCTCGAGTACTACATGCGAAAGAAGCTGGAGAAGCACATGCACGGCCAGGGTGGGCTCGAGCCGGAGACGGTCGGCGAGTACATCCGCTGCTGCACGCCCGAGCAGATCCACGGCGTGTGCGAGGACTACCGGGCCGCGGCCACCTTGGACTTTGAGATGGACAGCGCCGACTATGAGGCCGGCCACAAGGTCGCCTGCCCGGTGCTGGTGCTGTGGGGCGACAAGAGCCACGTGGAGCAGCACTTCGACCCCCGGAAGGCCTGGCCGCAGTACGCCAGCCACATCGTGGGGATGCGCGCGGTGCCGTCAGGGCACTATCCGCAAGAGCAGGCTCCCAAGGAGACGTACCAGGAGCTGGATCGCTTCCTGCGCGCCTGAACCTTGGGAGGGGTCACTCAGGCGATCTGGATGATGCCCGGCTCCGCCGGTTTGAACCGCTCGGCGACCTCCGGGTCGTGGCCGGCGACGATGAGCTTTTCGGCCCCGGCCAGCGCGTGAATCGTGTCGAAGCCGGCGAGCATCTCGGGCAGGCTCGTGATGATCTGCACAGGCTGATAGCGCTCCACGTTGCGGTAGAAGTGCGAGGCGTCCGAGGTCAGCACGACCCGGCCGCGCGCCGTCTCCACCGTGACGATCTGCAACCCCGCCGTGTGGCCACCGAGCCGATGGACGCGGATGCCCGGCAGGACCTCGTGCTCGCCCTCGATGATGCGGATGCGATTGGCGTAGTTCAAGGTGGTCAGGTTGGCCAGCGCGCCGACATTCATCGACTGCCCGAAGGCGGCGTAGCGACCATAGCGGCCCGTCCAGAATGCCACTTCGTCGCGCTGGATCCAGAACTCCGAGGAGGGGAAGAGCCGGTGGCCGGCCCAGTGGTCGTAGTGCAGGTGCGTGACGAGCGCCACCGGGAGATCGGCCACCTTCACGCCGGCGCGCGCGACCATCTCCGACGGGCGCACGTAGTTCCGAATGCCGCGGTGCTCGGCGTCGTCCTCCAGGAAGCCCGTGTCGACGAGGATCGGATAGGGGCCACCCCGGATGAGCCAGACGAAATAGTCGAGGGTGATCTTCTCGTGCGACGCCTCGCGGTAGAAGAACTGACAGGCTGTGGTGTCGCGTTCGCCATACTTGAGGGCCAGGACCTCGTACATGCTAGGAACCTCCCAGTTCGCGCCGGACGATGCGGGCGCCGGCGCCGAGCGCCGCGAGTTTGCCGCGCGCCACCTCGCGCGGGAGCGGCACCAGGCCGCAGTTGGTGCATGGGTAGAGCCGCTCGGGCGGCACCTGGGCCATCGCCCGCCGGATGGTGGTCGCCACCTCGGCCGGCGTCTCCACGGTGGAGGTGGCGACGTCGATCACCCCGACGAGGACGTCCTTGTCGCCGAGCCGCCCGAGCAGCTCCAGCGGTACGCGCGAGCCAGCGCACTCGACGGAGACCTGATCGATCCGGCTCCGGGCGAGCAGGGGAAAGGTCCGCTCGTACTGGCGCCACTCGCCGCCGAGCGTCGCCTTCCAGTCGATGTTGGCCTTGATGCCGTAGCCGTAGCAGATGTGCACAGCGGTCCGGCAGGCGAGACCCTCGATGGCGCGGTGCAGCGCGGCGATCCCCCAGCGCTCGACGTCATCGAGGTAGACGTTGAAGGCCGGCTCGTCGAGCTGCAGTACGTCGAGCCCGACGGCCACCAGGTCGCGGGCCTCCTCGTTGATGATCCGCGCGAACTGCATGGCCAAGCGTTCGCGGTCGCGGTAGTGCTCGTCGGCGAGGGTGTCGACGATGGTCATCGGGCCCGGAATGGTGAACTTGAGGCGGCGGTCGGTGTGGCGGCGGGCCCATCGCACCTCGTCGAGGTGCACGGGGACAGGCCGGGACACCGGGCCGGTCACGACGGGCACCTCGGCCTTGTAGCGATCGGCGCGGATCCCGATGGTCACCCGGCGACTGAAATCGATGCCCTCAAGTCGGCGCAGGAAGCCGTGGACGAAGTGCTGGCGCCCCTGCTCGCCGTCGGTGACGATGTCGATGCCCGCCGCCTCCTGTTCCTTGAGCGCGATCAGGACGGCGTCGCGCTGACCCGCGGCGAGCTCGTCGGAGGGCAGTCGCCACGGCGCCCACAGCGTCTCGGGCGCGGCGAGCCACGCGGGCTTCGGCAAGCTACCGGCGATTGTCGTGAAGAGCATGCGTGCGTCCCATTGCCATGTGGGCGCCCAGTGTGGGTTCGCGGCGCGCCTGGCGTGGCCGCGATAGTAGCCGGCGGCGGGGTCCCGCGCAATCCGACCTTGCCCACCGGCTCGAGGCGGGCGACGAGCCCGGGGCAGGAGGGTCATGATGCAGGTGCAGGACGCGTATCCCATCATCGTCACCGACAAGCTCGTGGAGTGCCGTGACTTTTACACGGGACAGCTGGGTTTTCAGATCGTTTTCGAGGCGTCGTGGTTCGTCTACCTGGCGTCGGCGGGCGATCGGCCGTACGGCATCGCCTTCATGGCGAGCGACCATCCATCCGAGCCGCCGGGGCCCGAGACGTTCACCGGGCGCGGGATGTTTCTGACCCTCCAGGTGGCAAACGCCGCGGCGGAGTTCGAGCGCATCCGGGAGGCCGGCGTGCCCGTGGCCTGTCCGCTGCGGGATGAGCCGTGGGGTCAGCGGCGCTTCGCCGTCATCGACCCGGCGGGCCTGTGGGTGGATGTCGTGCAGCACATCGATTCCCAACCGGGGTACTGGGACCAGTACATGCGATCCGGTAACTCGGGCTCCTGAAGCCGACGGGCCTGGCGCGATGGCCTACCTGGGGCGTTAGCGCATGGTGTTGGGGAGCCAGAGGACGATCTGCGGGAAGACCGTGATGAGCACGGTGGTGAGGACCAGGGCGACCATCAGGATGCTCGTTCCCGTGTAGACCTTCATGAGGCTCACGTTGGCGCTGGAGCTCACCACGAAAGCGATCATTCCCACCGGGGGAAAGACCAGACCCATGGCCACCATCAGCATCGACATGACCCCAAACCAGATGGGATCGAAGCCCAGCGCGACGATGAGGGGGAACGTCAGCTGCAACGTCAGGAGCAGCAGAGGCAGCTCGTCCATGAACATGCTCACCGCGAAGTAGGCGACCACGATTCCCGCGATGACGACCCAGCGGTTGAGGTTCAACTCGGTCACCGCCGCGACCACGTGCTGGGGGATCTTGCTCATGGCCATGTAGTAGCCGAAGACGGTCGCTCCGATGAGGATCATGAAGATCAGAGCCGAGGTCTTGATGGTCTGCCTGATCGCCTCGAAGGCGCCGGCCCAGGTGAGACGGCCGAAGGCGGCGCCGATCACCGCCGCCAGGAAGGCGCCGAGGGCGCCGACCTCGGTGGGGGTGGCCACGCCGGTGTAGAGCAGCGCCACGACCAGGGCGATCAGCAGTAGGCTCGACCAGATCCGCCGCAGGCTCGCCCACCGCTCCCGGGCCGCGACGATATAGGTCTCCGGAGCGTGGGAAGGTCGGACCCTGACCCAGACGAGGATGGCCACGGTCAGGAAGAGCGCCACGATGATCCCGGGGACCACGCCGGCGATGAGCAGCTTGCCGATGGAGGTCTGGGTGGCGATGCCATAGATCACCATGCCGACACTCGGCGGGATGAGGATGTCGAGCGTCGATCCGATCCCGATCGAGCCTGCCGCCAGCTCGTCCGAGTAGCCGTGGCGCCGCATTTCCGGCATGGCGATGCCCGACATCACCGCCGCCGCGGCCAGGCTGGCTCCGGACATCGCCCCGAAAATTCCGCACGCGAAGACGGTGGCGATGGCCAGACCGCCCTTGACCCCCGAGAGCCAGTGGGCGCCGGCCGTGTAGAGATCGCGGGCGAGACCGCTCCCGGCCGAGAAATAGGCCATCAGGATGAACATGGGGATCGTCGTCAACACGTACTCGGCCGTGACGCCGAACGGCGTCGTGCCCAGGATCCGGAGGACCACGTTCACGTCGCCTCCGAGCAGGAAGATGCCGACGATACCCGCGGTCGCCAGTGAGAACGCGATCGGGACGCCCAGCAGGAGGGCCACCATCATCACGAGGAATGGCAGATAGACCATCGGGCTAGCCGGCGCCGGTGAAGAGGCTCGAGCGCCCCGCCCGCACCTCGCCGAGGTCGACCAGCATCATGAGCGTGGTGAGGAACAATCCGAGGGAGACGACCATGTACCCGGGCCACAGCGGAAGGTCGAGGGTGGCGAACGTCGTCCTGGTGATCAGGATGTGGCGAGCCTGCTCGAAGGTGGCAAAGACCAGGGCCGCGCAGTAGAGGATGGAGATGATCTGGACGGCGTGGTCGATGACCAGTCGCGAGGTCCGGCCGAGCCGCTCGACGAGGAAGGTCACCCGAATGTTCGCGCCTTGCCGATAGGCGTACGGCATGGCCAGGAAGATCACGGCGACCATCAGGTAGTTGGTGGTGAGCTCGTAGGCGGCGAGGATGGGGCGGTTAAAGAGGTACCGACCCGCCGCGTCGGAGGTCGTGAGAAGCATCATGCAGAAGGTGGCCAGGGCGGCGACCAGGGTCAGCACCCGCTCACAGCGGTCCAGCCACCTCCCCACGTGCATGACGCCCCCGGCCTTACCTACGGATCGTACTTCTTGATGGCCTCCCTCAGATCGTTGAGGAGCTGACGGCCGGGCAGACCCTTGGCCTCCATGCTCTTCAGCCACTCCTCCTCGACCGGCTTGAGCTTGGCCAGCCAGCGCTGGCGTTCCTCGACCGGCAGGGTGTAGATGGTTCCACCCGCCTTCTTGATCGCCTCGATCCCGACGAGCTCGTTCTGGTCCCAGACTTTGCCGTTGAACTCGGCCCCCCAGGTCCCGGAGAGATCGTCAATGACCTTGCGAAGGTCGGGGGGAAGGCTCTCGTACTTTTTCTGGTTCATGAAGGTGAAGAGAGGGGCGACGTAGAGGCCAGAAGCCACGTGATGCTTGAGCACTTCCGCGAGCTTGAAGGACGAGATCGCCTCCCACGGAAAGATGGTCCCGTCCACCGTGCCCCGTTCGAGGGCCGTGTAAGTGTCGGGGGCGGGGATGCTGACCGGAATGGCGCCAAGGGTCTTCACCATGGTGGTGAGCATGGGGGTCGCCGCGCGGATCTTGAGACCGTTGAGGTCCTCGAGCACCTTGACCTGCTTCTTGGCCAGGTGGAAGTGGCCGGGCGGGTGCACCCAGAACCACAGCACCTTCACGTCCTTGAACTCGCTCTTGAAATACTTGTCGAAGATCGACATGACGGCCAGGCTGCCGCCCCGGGACGATTTGAACATCCCCAGGGGTAGCTCGGTCACCGTGATGAGCGGAAACCGGCCGGGCGTATACCCCGGGGTGGTGAACCCCATGTCAGCGATCCCGTCCTTGATCATGTCGTAGTGATCGACGGCCTTGCCGAGGGTGCTGCCGGGGTAAATCGCGATCTTCAGCCGGCCTCCGCTCTTCTCCTCGACCATCTTGGCCCAGGGAACCATCACGCCGGTGTGATGCCCATGGACCGTGGCGACCCAGCTCGAGAACTTCAGCTCGATTGGCTTGTCCTGGGCGGCGGCTGAACCAGGGAGGAGACAGACCACGGCTAGGGCGACAACCTTGCAGACGTGCTTCATCGCGGCGTCCTCCATGACACGTGATCGGTTGCTCTCAGCCCGTCGTGAAGCCGGGTATAGCGGACGGCACGCTTGCGTGTCAACGCCAATCCCCGTGCCCGGCGTTCCTTGTGGTGCGCCGTCACTCCCGCCCGCCCGGACGCCGGCGGTCGAACAAGGAGCGCGTCAGCTCGGGGGCGAGGCGCGGATCGAGCACGTCCCGGATTCCGTCGCCGAGCAGGTTGAAAGCAAGCACGGTCACCGTGATCGCGAGACCCGGGAAGAACACCAACCACCAGTGGGGCACCAGGGAGGTGAGCGAGTCAGCCAGCATGTTGCCCCAGGTAGGGGTAGGTGGCGGAATGCCCACTCCGAGGAATCCCAGCGCTGCCTCGATGACGATCGCGACCCCCAGATGCGTGGTGGCCAGCACCAGGTACGGAGCGACGCACTGAGGCAGCACGTGGAGCGCCATGATGCGGACCTGCGAGGCACCGCTCGCCCGGCCCGCTTCGACGTACGCCAGCTCGCGGACGGCGAGGGCCACCGAGCGGATCACCCGTCCGCCGAACGGAAGGCGCGTGATGGCGATGGCCACGATGACGGCCGTCATCCCCGTGCCGATGGCCATGGAAATGGCCATCGCCAAGATCAGATCCGGAAACGACTGGAGGATCTCCATCACGCGCTGGCTCATGAGGTCGAAGCGGCCGCCGAGGTACCCGCAGGCGACCCCCCACAGCGAACCGATGGTCGTGCCGAGCAGCACCGCGGCCAGGGCGACGAACAGCGAGGTGCGGGCCCCGTAGATGACCCGGCTGAGCGTGTCGCGGCCCACCTGATCGGTCCCCAGCCACGATCGCCCGTCAGGGGGTTTGGTCATCCGGCGGAAGTCGGTCTTCAGTGGGTTGGCGGGCGCCACCAGCGGCGCGGCCACCGCGGTGAGCCCGATCAGGAGGGCCACGATGCCCCCGACCAACCCGATGGGATTCCGGCGACCGAACTGCCAGAGCGCGCGCATCACCGGTAGCGAATGCGCGGGTCGAGCCACGCGTAGGACAGATCGACGAGAATGTTGACCAGCACGAAGATGACGGCGTAGAGCAGAACCAGGTTCTGGACTACGATGATGTCGCGCTCGATGATGGCCACCACGAGGGCCCGGCCGAGCCCCGGCACCCCGAAGGCCTGCTCCACCGCCACCGAGCCCCCCAGGACGAAGCCCAGGAGAATGCCGGACACGGTGATCACGGGCAGCAGCGCGTTGGGCAGGGCGTGCCGCATGACCACCAACCCCTCGATCAGTCCCTTGGCGCGGGCGGTGCGCACGTAGTCTTCCCGGATCACCTCGAGCAAGCACGACCGCGACATGCGGGCGATGTAGGCGCCCTGGCCGAGTCCCAGCACCATGGCTGGTCCGATCACGACCTGAAGGTTCTTCCAGGGGTCATCCCACAGGTGGACCACGATCATCGGCGCCTTGTAGCCGAACCAGAAGAGCGAGGCGAGGACGACCAGCATGCCCAACCAGAATCCCGGCACCGCGATGAAGAGGATCGACAGCGACCGGGCCACGTTGTCGGACAGGCGGTTGGGGCGGAACGCGCTGATGAGGCCGACGGGAAGCCCCACGAGCCACGAGATGATCAGCGATAGGAGAGCGATCTCGGCGCTGAGCGGCCCGCGGTGCAGGATCAGCGCGGAGACCTTGTCGCCCCGGAAGAACGACTTGCCGAGGCTGCCCGTCGCGATATCGCGGAGCCAGCGCAGGTACTGGATGGGCAAGGGGTCGCTCAGCCCGAGATCGGCCATCAACTGGGCCCGATCGGCCGGGCTGAGCTTGGCAAATCCCTCCATGCCGAACATGGCCACCAATGGGTCCCCGGGCAGGATCCGGAGCACCACGAACACGATCAGCGAGACGCCGATCAGAGTGCCGAGGCCGAAGAGCGCGCGCCGGAAGAGATACTTCTGCACGGTTCACGTCGGGTGAGATGGTTCATGGGGTGGGGCGAGGCCGGCCGCCGCGCGGCGACCGGCCCGAGATGCCAGGGTTACGACGGGGCCATCCAGACCGTGTCCCACCGCACCACGTCGTAGATGCCGAAGAACGTCGATGGGTTCTGGCCACGCACGCGGTTGTACCACGCGTCGTAGATCTTCTCGTAGGCGACGGGCAGAAGGGGCGGGTCCTGCTCCAGGATCGCCTCCGCCTGATGGACCAGCTGCCGGCGCTTGTTGACGTCGAGCTCGCGATCGATCTGCTTGGTCACGGCGTGGAACTGTTCGTTGGTCCAGTTCGAGTAGTTCTGGGGGCCGTTCTTGCCGTACCAGGCATTGAAGTAGTCGGACGGGTCCATCAAGGTGGAGACGACCGCGCTGATGCCGAGATCGAAGTTGCCCGCCTGGGCATCCTCGAACCACTGCGAGATCTCCACGTTGCGGAGGTTGCACTCGATGTTGAGGTTTTCCTTGAGCATCGCCTGGATGGCCACCGACCACAGCTTGAAGGTGTTGACGCCGCGGACCAGGAAGTCCACGTTCTTGAGGCCGTTGGCGTAGCCGGCCTCGGCCATGAGCTTCTTCGCCTCCTGCACGGCCGGCTTGATGTCGGTCTGATAGCCGAGGCGCTTTTGCAGTTCCGCCGCGGGCGTCGACAGCTCGTGGAAGGGGTAGTCGAATCCGCCCACCATCATGGGCGCCACGTCCTTCACCACGTCGACGAGCACGTGCCGATCGAGGGCCAGGTGCATGGCGCGGCGGACGCGCGGGTCGCCGAAGGGCTTCTTCTTGTTGTTGATCCACACCGCCTGGATCACGCTCTGGTTGAACTCGGCGGCGGTCATGCCCGGCGTCTGCTTAGCCTTGCGCCAGGTCACCGGATCGATGAGCCGGGCGTAGTCGATGTTGCCGGCCAGCAGGGACGCGCCCAGCTCCGGCGAGAAGGGCATCAGGTGATAGATCTCTAGCTTGTCCACGTACGGCAGGCCTTTGTTCCAGTAGTTGGGGTTCTTCTCCATGATCCAGACTTCTTTGTCCTTGCGCGACACGTGGCGGAAGGGGCCGGTACCGGGGAAGTTCATCACCTGACGGAGATTCTGGTTGTTGTCGTCGAGCGTCTTCTTGCGCACGATGATGTTCCAGCCGCTGGCGAACGCCCCCAGCATGAAGGCCTGCGGCCGCGGCTCGGAGAGCCTGAACTCGATGCGGAGCGGATCGAGCGCCGTCACTTCGTTCACCGCCGAGAAGAGGGTCGAGCGGGGAATGACCACGCCCTTGGGCGGCGAGATGATGCGCTGAAAGGTGGCCTTCACGTCCTCGGAGGTCAGCTCGGCCCCGTCGTGGAACTTCACGCCTTTGCGCAGGTGGAAGGTGTACTTCTTGCCGTCCGGGCTGATGTCCCACTTCCAGGCGAGGTCGGGGATGATCGTCTGCCCGTCGCGCGGATCGCGGCGGATGAGGTTGTCGTACATCGGTGCCTGGGCGCCGATGTTGGCCACCGTGCCCGACTGGTGGACGTCGAAGTGGACCGGGGCGGTGTGGACGCCGTAGCGGAGGGTCCCACCGGGCTTCGCGTTGGGATCCGACGCCTTGAGCTGAAAGGTGCCTTGGGCGTGGGCAATCGAGAAGGCGTGAGGGAGGTGGGCGGCCACAGCCACGCCGCCGCCCGCCACGCCCAGACGCTTCATGAAGGTCCGGCGATTGACCGTCGTGTCGTTCATCGCACGCATCATTGCGGCCTCCTGGTAGTGCCGTCGGGGCGAGCACGTTGCTCCTCGCGGCGGCCGGCACGATACACGACCGCCCTCGAGGGAGCAAGGGATGCCGCGTCACGCGAGGCGCGTGGATGAGGGAGCGCGTGCGGGAAATCGCGAGCACGCCGGCGTTCACTGCATACTGTGCTTGGCCTCAGGTCGTGAGAGACGGACAAACAGCGCGCGTGCGGAGGAAGCCCCATGAGCGGAGTCAGGACTCGCGATGCGGTGGGATGGCGAGGATGGTGCCGGGCCGTCATCGTCTTGTCGCTTGCGTTCCTCGGCGTGGGCTGCGCGTCCGCCGTCGCGCTCAAGGTCGGCAGGGCCGGCCCCGAGGTGCCTTGCGTCAGGGCTGCCCCAGACCGCGATGTCCTCGTCGGCGTCGCCCTGTCGGGCGGCGGCACCAGGGCCTCCCTGTTCGGGGCAGCCGGGCTGGAGGCGCTGGCGCGGCTGCGCGCTCCCGGCGGCGGCTCCGTGCTGGAGCGGGCGGACTATCTTTCCAGCGTGTCCGGCGGCAGCGTGGCGGCCTCGTACTACGTGACGCAGAAGCCGTCCCGGGAGACGGCCGTCCTGATGCCGGACGGGGCGTTGACGGCCGACTATCAGGCGTTCTTCGCCCGATTCAAGGAAGTCCTCGCGCAGGACATCGAGGGCGCGCTGCTCCGGCGGCAGATCCTCGGCTTCCGATGGCTCAACTCCTCGCTGGCCGCGAGATCCCTCCACGAAGTGCTCGTCGAGCATGTCCTGGGCGAGACCACCTTCGGGGACCTGAGCCAGCGCGAGGACAGGGGCGATAGCCCCTACCTGATCGTCAACACCACGCTCTACAACAACGGCCGGCGGCTCATCTTCACGACGCTTCCCGGCGCGGCCTTCCGCTACGATTTCTTCCAGGTTCTGCGAGAGTCCGTGGCGAGGCAGGGCAAGCCCACCGAGGTCCTGCCAACTCTCGTCGAGCGCTGGGAGACCTTGCTTCCGATCACCTCGCTGGACCTCGGGGTGGATCCGTGCCCGGTGCGCGTGGCGGGGGCCGTCACCGGGTCGGCGTCCTTCCCGCCGCTGGTTGGTCCCATCACCTTCCGCGTGGGCGACGAGGAACTCTACTGGCACACCGGGGACGGTGGGCTCTACGAGAACCAGGGGATCGAGTCCCTCCTCTTCCTGTTCCTCAAGAAACTGCAAGACAGGCGGGCCCGGCGCGCGCTGATCATCGCGTTCGACAGCTCGTATCCCTTCTCGGTGGGGTCCCGAAAGCTCGGTCGTCGCGCCGACCCCTTCAGCCTCTTCACCTATGACTTCTCGCGCATTCCCAGCATCATGGAGGAGCGCGCGACGGCCTACCAGTACCTGTTCTTCGGGAGCCTCCAGATGGAGGGGGTCTTTCCCGATCGGCGCACCGCGCGGGTGGTCATCCTCCGCCACACCGATGCCCAGTGGAAGGAGGATCTGAGCGACCTCCCCGAGGCGTGCCGTTCGGTGAAGCCGCCCCTGCGCTCTCCGACGGAGGTGGTGGAGCGCATCGCCGAGATCCCCACGCGATTCTGGCTGCCGTCGGCGTGCGACCGCCAGCTCCTGGTGACCGCCGCCGCCAAGGTGGTCGCGCAGAAGCAGAATGACATCCTGGAATTGCTGGAGGCTCCGGGGCCGCCGCGGACAGCACGGTGAGGGGCGCGACATGAAAAAGGTGATCCCACGGCCGGAGCCGGGAACCCGGGTTGACCTCATCCTGCGCGGCGGCCGGGTGCTCGACCCCGCGCGTGGGCTCGACGCGGTGATGGACGTGGCCATCCACGAGGGCCGCATTGCCGCTGTCGAGCCGTCACTTCCTGCGAGGGCGGCGCGCCGCACGCTCCGGGTGCGGGATCGGCTCGTCATTCCCGGCATGATCGACACGCACGCTCACGTCTACGAGCACGTGACGGGGAGCTTCGGCCTCAATCCGGATCTCGTCGGCGTGCGGGCGGGTGTCACCACGGCGGTCGACCAGGGGGGCGCGGGCTCCCTGACGCTCATGGGCTTTCGCAAGTTCATCGCCGAGCCCGCGAAGACGCGCGTGCTTGCCTTCGTCTCGAACTACCTCGTGGGAGGCCTCTCCGGTCATCGCTACACCGCGCTGTACGGGCCGCACGGCATCGACGTCCGCGAGACGGTGAAGGCCATCGAAGCCAATCGCGACCTCGTCAAGGGCATCAAGGCCCACGGCGAAGTCGGAGGATATTCGCGCTGGGGTGTGGACACCTTGCGGCTGGCCAAAGAGGCTTCGCGGCAGGCAAAGGTGCCAGTCTACGTCCACCTCGGGCGGCTGTGGGCTGAAGCCGACGGCTCCCGAATCGATCCCGACACGGTCGTGCCCGCAGGCGTGGCGCTGCTCGACCCCGGCGACATCCTCGCGCATCCCTTCACCAAGAACGCCGGCGCCTTCGTCTCGCGCGAGGGCACTGTTCACCCGCTCATCTTCGAGGCGGTGCGGCGGGGCGTTCGGATCGACATCGGGCGAGGCGGCCACATGAGTTTCGCGGCGGCGCGGGCCGTGCTCGACGCCGGCTTTCTGCCGTTCACCGTGGGCGGCGACGTCCACGGTTACACCATCGCCCGCCTCGAGGATGGCAGTTGGGACAAGGGCTATTTCGAAGAGCGAGGTCGCGACGGTGCGGGCGCCCGCCCCATCGGCGGCGATCGCGTGTTCAGCCTCGCCCAGGTGCTGAACGAGTTGCTCGCCCTCGGTCTTCCGCTGGTCGACGTCGTTCGCATGGTCACCGCCAACGCCGCGACCGTCCTCGGCTTGGAAGGTGAGATCGGCACCCTGGCGCCCGGCGCTTCCGGCGACGTCACGGTGCTGGCCGTCGAGCATGGCGAATGGACGCTCTCCGACAGCCTGGGCGTCGAGCTTCGCTCGACCGTGCGGCTCCGGCCGGAGTTGGCCGTACGCTGCGGCGTCGTGCACGAAGCTGACTCGCCGTTACTCCTGGATGGGGCGCGCGTGGTGGCGTGAGGCCGCAGTCTCGACGAGGGCGCCCTACCTCGACCGAAGCCCTTCGCGAGTTAAGTGGACATGTGAGGAAGAGGCCCTTAACTACCCGAAATACGGTCTAATCGGCGCATACTTCAATACCCGACGCTTTTGGTCGCCATTAACGCCTAGGGGGAGTATTGTGGGGGTGTAGGGCGGGGTACGGCTAGCCATTTCGACCGGCCGCGCCCTCAAGAACGGACGAGAGGAGCGAGATGAGCACGCGATCCGAGACGCTGGAGCGCTTCACCGATCGCGAATATCCATACGGGTTCGTGACCGAGCTGGAAGCGGATACCCTTCCACCCGGACTCAGCGAGGAGGTCGTTCGGGCGATCTCAGCCAAGAAGAACGAGCCCGAGTTCATGCTCGACTGGCGGCTGCGCGCCTACCGGCACTGGCGCACGCTCGAGCAGTCGGCGGCCGAGCCGCGCTGGGCGAACGTCGTCTACCCCGCGATCGACTATCAGAAAATCGTTTACTATTCGGCCCCTAAGGCCAGGTCGGCGGAGAGCCTGGAAGAAGTCGATCCGGCGATCCTCCGGACCTTCGACAAGCTGGGCATCCCCTTGGAAGAGCAGAAGTGGCTCAGCGGGGTCGCGGTGGACGCCGTCTTCGACAGCGTGTCCGTGGCGACGACGTTCAAGGCGAAGCTGGCCGAGATGGGCATCATCTTCTGCTCGTTCTCCGAGGCCGTCCAGCAGCATCCGGAGCTGGTCGAGCGGTATCTCGGCTCGGTCGTGCCGTACACGGACAACTTCTTCGCCGCTCTGAACTCGGCCGTCTTCAGCGACGGCTCGTTCTGCTACATCCCCAAGGGCGTCCGCTGTCCGATGGAGCTGTCGACCTACTTCCGGATCAACGCGGCGGGGTCCGGGCAGTTCGAGCGGACCTTGATCATCGCCGAGGAGGGCAGCGTCGTCAGCTATCTGGAAGGCTGCACCGCGCCGCGCCGGGACGAGAACCAGTTGCACGCCGCGGTCGTCGAGCTGATCGCCCACACCGACGCTTCCATCAAGTACTCCACGGTGCAGAACTGGTACGCGGGCGATAGCGAGGGCCGGGGCGGCATCTACAACTTCGTCACCAAACGCGGCAAGTGTGCCGGTCCGCGCTCGCGGATCTCCTGGACCCAGGTGGAGACGGGCTCGGCCATCACCTGGAAGTATCCGAGCGTGATCCTGCAGGGCGACGACTCCGTCGGCGAGTTCTACTCGGTGGCCCTCACCGCGAATCGCCAGCAGGCCGACACCGGGACCAAGATGATCCATCTCGGAAAGAACACCCGCAGCACCATCATCTCCAAGGGCATCTCGGCCGGTCACGGCAACAACACCTACCGGGGGCTGGTCAAGGTTGTGCCGCGCGCCAGCCACGCGCGCAACTACACGCAGTGCGATTCGCTGCTGCTGGGGGATCGCTGCGGCGCGCACACCTTTCCCTACATCGAGGTGGGCAACAGCACCGCCACCGTGGAGCATGAGGCGTCGACGCAAAAGATCAGCGAGGAGCAGCTCTTCTACTGCAAGCAGCGGGGCCTCTCGGGCGAGAACGCCATCTCCACCATCGTCAATGGCTTCTGCAAGGACGTGTTCAAGAACCTGCCCATGGAGTTCGCGGTGGAAGCCTCGCGGCTTCTGGGCGTGAGCCTCGAAGGCAGCGTGGGGTGAGGTCGTCATGCTGAGCATCCGCTCCTTGCACGCGAGTGTCGGCGAAATCGAGATCCTGAAGGGTATCGATCTGGAGGTCCGCGCCGGCGAGGTGCACGCCGTGATGGGCCCCAACGGCTCGGGGAAGAGCACCCTGGCCCAGGTGCTGGCCGGGCATCCGGCCTATACGGTGACCGCGGGCGAGGTGCTCTACGGGGGGCGCAATCTCCTCGCGATGCCTCCCGAGGAACGAGCTCGCGAGGGCGTGTTCCTGGCCTTTCAATACCCGATCGAGATCCCCGGGGTGAGCAACGCCCAGTTTCTCAAGACGGCGCTGAACGAGATTCGCGCGCACCGGGGACTCGAGCCGCTGGATGCCATGGAGTTCCTCCAGCTCTTCCGGGAGAAGATGAAGCTCGTCGAGTTCGACGCGAGCTTCATGTCCCGGGCCGTCAACGAGGGCTTCTCGGGAGGCGAGAAGAAGCGCAACGAGATTCTCCAGATGGCGGTCCTGGAGCCCAAGCTCGCCATCCTCGATGAGACGGATTCCGGCCTCGACATCGACGCCCTCCAGACGGTGGCCCGCGGCATCAATCAGCTCCGGCGGCCGGACAACGCCATCGTCCTGGTGACCCACTACCAGCGGCTCTTGAACTACATCGCGCCCGATGCTGTGCACGTGCTGGCCGGTGGGCGTATCGCCAAGTCCGGTGGGAAGGAGCTGGCCCTAGAGCTGGAAGCCCGGGGGTACGACTGGATCCAGGAGGAGGTCGCGTCGTGACGTCCAAGGAGGCCTTCCTGGCGGCATTCGGCGACTTCGATCGCCAGGGACTCGGCGGTGGTCCCGCTTGGCTTCGAGAGGCTCGGCGGGCCTCCATCGCGCGCTTCGCCGAGGTGGGGCTGCCGACCCCTCGCGACGAGGAGTGGAAATACACCAGCACCGCGGCTCTCGACGCGGCTCTGCGCGTCCGTTTCGAGCTCGACGGAACGCCCGACGCGCTCGCCCCGGAGGCACTGGACGCGCTCGTAGCGGGGGCGCCCTCGGGCCCGCGCCTCGTCTTCGTGGAGGGACGCTACTCCGCCAAGCTTTCGGCGGCTCTCGGGCCGGGCCACGGCCGCTTGAGCAGCCTGGGCGAGGCCGTGCTGACGGATGGCGAAATCGTCCGGCGGGCCCTGGACCGGCAGTCGACCGATCTCGTGGACGGCTTCGCCGCCCTCAATGGGGCATTCTGGCTGGATGGGGCCTTCGTCCATGTGCCGGCCGGCGTGGTGGTCGCCGAGCCCATCCATCTGATCTTCGTCGGGACCTCCAGCGAGGCAGGCTCCGTGGCCCATCTCAGAAACGTCATCAGCCTCGGCCGGGGCAGTCAGGCCACCGTCGTCGAAAGCTACGTGAGCCTCGGCGACGAGCCGTCACTGACCAACGCGATGACCGAGGTGATCATCGACGATTCCGCCCGGTTCGACCACTGCAAGATCGAGCGGGAGAGTGCAGGGGTGTTTCACGTCGGCCGGATGGCGGTGCGCCAGGCGCGCGACAGCCAGCTCGCGTCCAGCACCGTCACGTTCGGCAGTCGACTGGCCCGCCACGATCTTCACGTGCTCCTCGATGCCGAGGGCGCCTCCTGCGCGCTGACCGGGCTCTACGTGGTCGGCGGGCGCCAGCACGTGGATCATCACACGGTGGTCGAGCACGCCAAGCCGCACGGGACGAGCCGGCAACTCTACAAAGGCGTCCTGGACGGCCACGCGCGGGGCGTGTTCAACGGCCGCGTCATCGTGCGACCGGGGGCGCAGAAGACGGACGCTCACCAGACCAACAAGAACCTGCTCCTGTCCGAGGGAGCGGAGGTCGACAGCAAACCTCAGCTGGAGATCTTCGCGGACGACGTCAAGTGCAGTCACGGGGCGGCCGATGGGCAGCTCGCCCCGGACGCCCTGTTGTATCTGAAGAGCCGCGGGCTGGGCGACGAGGGGGCCCGCGCGCTGCTCACCTACGGGTTCGCCAGCGAGGTAGTCGCGTGGATTGGCTCCGAAGCGCTGCGCGCCTGGCTGGAGGCCCTCCTGACCGCTCGGCTGCACCGCGGCCGAGTCAACGGGACCAGCGCGTGAATACTGCCCGGCGGCAGCGAGGTGAGGCATGAGCATCGCAACGACGACACCGCGGGTGACGACGCCCCGCTGGGATGTCGAGGCCATTCGCCAGGACTTTCCCATTCTCGGGACGCGGGTCCACGGCAAGCCGCTCGTCTACCTGGACAACGCCGCCACCAGCCAGAAGCCTCAGCCGGTGATCGATGCCCTCGCCGCCTACTACACGGCCGACAATGCCAACGTGCACCGCGGCGTCCATCTGCTCAGCGAGCGGGCCACCCAGGCCTACGAGGAGGCGCGCGTCCGGATCCAGCGCTTCATCAACGCGGCCTCCCCGTCCGAGGTCATCTTCGTGCGGGGGACCTCCGAAGGCATCAATCTGGTCGCCCAGAGCTATGGGCGGTCAGGGGTGGGAGCCGGGGACGAGGTGATCGTCTCCGCGCTCGAGCATCACTCCAACATCGTGCCCTGGCAGCTCCTGTGCGAAGAGAAGGGCGCGGTGCTGCGGGTCATTCCCATGACCGACGCCGGGGAACTGGAGCTCGACGCCTACCAGAGGCTGCTCAACGAGCGCACGCGGCTGGTGGCCGTGGCCCATGTCTCCAACGCGCTGGGGACGATCGTTCCGGTCAAGCGGATCATCGAGCTGGCGCATGGCCGCGGCGTGCCCGTGCTCGTGGACGGGGCCCAGGCGGTCCCGCACCTGCGCGTCGATGTCCAGGAGCTGGACTGCGACTTCTACGCGTTCTCCGGACATAAAGTGTTCGGGCCCACCGGCATCGGGGCGCTGTACGGTAAGGCGGCGCTCCTGGAGCGCATGCCCCCGTGGCAGGGGGGTGGCGACATGATCAAGGCCGTCAGCTTCGAGAAGACGAGCTACGCTGCCCTGCCGTACAAGTTCGAGGCGGGGACGCCGAACATCGCCGATGCCATCGGGCTGGGCGTGGCCCTCGAGTACCTCCAGTCCCTCGGCCTCGAGCGGGTGGCGGCCTACGAGCACGAGATACTGGTCTACGGGACGGCCGCGCTGTCGGCGCTGCCGGGCATCCGCCTCATCGGAACGGCGAGGGACAAGGCGAGCGTGCTGTCCTTCGTGGTCGACGGCGTTCACGCCCACGACGTCGGGACCATCCTGGATCAAGAGGGGATCGCGGTGCGCACGGGGCATCACTGCGCGATGCCCGTGATGCAGCGCCTGGGGATTCCGGCCGCGACCCGGGCCTCGCTGGCCCTCTACAACACGCGGGAGGAGATCGACGCCCTGGTGCACGCCCTGCCCAAGGTGCGCGAGATGCTGATCTGATGTCGGAGCTTCGGGAGCTGTACCAGCAGGTCATCCTCGATCACAACCGCGCCCCGCGAAACTTTCGGAAGCTCGGGCATCCGACGCAGAGGGCGACCGGCGACAATCCTCTGTGCGGGGACAGCGTCAGCGTGGAGATCACCGTGGACGACGGGGTGATCCGCGACATCGGCTTCCAGGGGTCGGGCTGCGCGATCTCCAGAGCGTCGGCGTCCATGATGACGGCCAGCGTGAAGGGCAAGACCGTGGCCGAGGCGGAAGATCTCTTCGCGCGGTTCCACCGGATGCTGGCGGCGCCAGCCGGCAACCACCAAAGCGGCGAAGCGCTGGCCCGACTGGACGTGTTTGCCGGGGTTCGAGAATTTCCGGCTCGCGTGAAGTGCGCCACCTTGCCCTGGCACACGTTACACGCGGCGCTCGAGGGCTCGCCCGAGCCCGTGTCGACCGAGTAGCTGTGCGAGCCGCAGGACGTCGGGGGGCTGGGGCCCCGCCGTCCGAGGCGAGCCAAAGAAGGCTGTGCGAGCCGCAGGACGTCGGGAGGCTGGGGCCCCGCCGTCCGAGGCGAGTGAAACGAGGACAGGTCATGGCCGATCCGGTCGTGCTTCGCAAGCTCGTCGTGGAAGCGCTGCAGACCGTGTTCGATCCCGAGGTGCCGGTCAACATCCACGAGCTCGGGCTCATCTACGGGATCGGCGTCGATCCAGCCGGCGCGGTGACGGTCCGAATGACCCTCACCGCGCCCGGCTGCCCGGCGGCGCAGGAGTTGCCCAGGGACGTTGAGGAGCGCATCCGGGCCATCCCTGGCGTCACCGCGGTCGCCGTCGACGTCGTCTTCGATCCGCCGTGGGACACCAGCCGGATGTCCGAGGCGGCGAAGCTCCAGCTCGGTATGCTCTGAGGGAGAGGCGGCGAGCCGGTCTGCTCTGAGGGACGGGGGCGCTACCCCTCTCCCATTGACCACAGCGAGCTCACGTGGATTCGGTGAGATCCCGGGGCGCAGTTCTTCACCCGCTGTCGGAGCTCGATGTCTTCCTCCCGGAGCAAATGGCTGTTCACCAGCCCCTGCACCGTCGCCTCATAGCATAGGCGGGTCCGGGTTTCGATGAAGGTCGGCACGCCTTGCGGGGCATCGCGCCGGGACGGAATCCGGAGCTTCCGGTACAGTCCGCCGATGATCCGCTCGACGCTCTGCCGAGAGGCACTGATCAGCCAGGCCACCCCGTCGTTGGTCACTCCCAGGCAGAGGTAGATCAGGACGGTGAACTCGAGGTCGCTCAACTCCCGTGACGGGGAGTTCTTGAGCTGTTGGCTGAAGATGTCGGTGAACGGGACCTCGTAGACGAACACCTGTTCCACGGTGTTCTGGGCAAGGCGCTTGGGGACCGAGCCCTTGTCCAGGAATCCCCACACCACTGGGCGGTCGCGACCGTCTGCGCTGACCAGCTTCTGGATCTGATGCAGGTACGCGGGGTCCCCGGCATGGACCGTCCGGAAGAGGATGCGCGTTCGCGGGAGCCCATTCTGCCGTACCTCGAGGATCCTTCGCGCGATGACCACGCCCGAGTCCC
The DNA here is from genome assembly GCA_046726415.1 of Candidatus Methylomirabilota bacterium. Lineage (GTDB taxonomy): Bacteria > Methylomirabilota > Methylomirabilia > Rokubacteriales > CSP1-6 > CAVWFS01. The sequence continues at coordinate 1,850 of JBKPAK010000221.1, read as the reverse complement.
GCTGGGTACCGAAATCCAGGTCGAGGATGAGGTTCTCGAGGCCCTTGTCCCGGGTAATCCGGACGGCGTCTTCGGGGGTCGACGCGGTGTGGAGCTCGGCGGAAGGCCAGCGCTCCGCGATCCAGGCGCTCATCTGAGCAATGGCGTCGGGCGAGTCGTCCGCGATGAGAACTCCGAGAAGATCGACCGGACCACCATCGCGCTCGGGCCTCGCTCGCGTCACCGTTCCGCCTTCAGGCGAGCGAGCTCGCGGGAGCTTGGTCCGGCGGCGTCGGATCGGGCGAGGCGCACGATCACGGTGGTGCCACCGGTAGGTCCAGCCCGGTAGGTGATCTCCCCGCCGATCTCCTCGGCCCGCCGGCGCATGAGAGCCATCCCCACATTTTCCCCGAACGGTCCGCCGTGGCCAACGCCATCATCGCAGATCGCGATCTCGACGCGATCGGGTGACGGTGCTCGCACGGACACGCCGATGAAGGTGCCGCCCGAGTGCTTCCGGGCATTCACGATGGCTTCGAGCACGATCCGATAGACGAGGACGAGGTGCGCTGGCTCGGCCAGACACGCCTGGAGCATGGTATCGGTCACGCCCGGTGAGCAGTCGAGCCGCACCGCGCAGCCGGCGGTCCTCCGGCTCATCTGGGCCTGCGTGTCGCGCAGGCGGTTGCGGATCGTCTGGAGGAACCCCTCCGTCTCGAGGTCGCGCGGATAGAGATTGTTCATGATCCGCCGCAGCTCGGCGACGAGATGGTCGAGGCGGCGGGTGGCCTCCCCGTAGTCCCGCTCGTCGACCGCGGTGGCCAGGTACCCCGTAAGGGTATTGAGCACCTCGAGGTGGATCTCCTCGCCGACGCGGACCGCCTGGGTCTCCATGTACTGGAGGAGCTCGCCCCGACGGGCCTCCAGCGCGTGGACTTCGCGCTGGAGCTGCTCCACGTCGTCCACCAGGCGGTCCATGGTGATGCCGAGCGCGCTCTCGAGGTCGCGCCGCGCCCGCTCCTCCTCGTCGTCCATCTCGTCGTCGCCGTGCAGGCGCGCGGCGATGTCATCCACGACGGCGGCGACCCGGCGGCTCCGGAAGCCGGCCAGCGCCTGGAACGTCAGCATGGTGCACTCGCGGATCGCGCGATCGTCGTCCGAGAGGAGGGGCAAGAGCTTCGTGTAGTGTCGCGGCTGGAAGGAGGCGGGGTGCTGCAGCGCCGCCTGGTGACCCGCCTGGGAGGCGGCGCGTCGAATGGCGTCGCAGTCGTCGCCGAGCGCCTCCAGCAGCAGATCGAGCTGCCGCTCCGAATCGCCATCGGTGAGCGGCGCAGGCCAATCCGGCGCGATCGTTCCGTCGTCCCCGCGGGTGGTCAGGAACAGGAAGGCGTACAGCTCGGCGCGGGGTGAGAGCCGGACCGAGGGCGAAGCGTGAGCGAGGATGCGCAGGAGGCTGGCCGCCATGGCGCGCGTGCGGGGTGGCTGGCGGACGTCGATCAGGGTCGCTTCGAGCACGTGCTCGTTGAAGGGCCAGGGCTGGAGGTCGGGTCGGGCTGGGCGAGCCGCCGCGACGCCGGCAGAGGCGCGCCACCCCGCGGCGGCCGCCCCGAGAACGACCTGAATCGCCTTGTCCACGATGAGTGCCCCCACGCTGCCCTTGGCCCACTGAAGCCCGGCGGCGGCCGGCGCGCCGGCCGGATGCCAAAATGGCAGCGGTGAATTCACGCGGGTGATCTTCAGCACGAGGCGCAGGGTCTCTCGCGCCGTGGGCGCGCCGGCGAGCCGACACAACGCCGCGGCCATCCACTCCAGGAGCGGCGCTTCCGCGGCCCCCTGAAACGCGCGGGCGAGAGCTCCGAAGCCTTCAGCCC
>JBKPAK010000220.1:0-19109 GCA_046726415.1 Candidatus Methylomirabilota bacterium | reverse complement strand
GATCCGCCTCCAGGCGGGTGAGTCCCTGTACATCCCGGGTGGCTTGCGCCACAACGAGATCGCGACGTCGGACACGCTCGAGATCCTGGAAGTGTCCGTGCCGGCCGACATGGGAACCGTGCCGTGCGATCCGCCCGAAGGACGGCCGAAGCGCGGCTGAGACAACGCAGGAGCGGGCCGCGCGGCCCGCTCCGAAGTCAGCAGCTGGACGCTCCGCCGTCACGAGTTGGAACGACGGGCACGGCATTCGGAGGAGGCGCATCATGGCTCGTTTTCCCGGCCATCTCCCACCGCAGCCTCGGCCGCTCTACAACATGAACGACCCGTCGTTGCTCTCGACCTTCATGCGCAAGAACCTCGAACGAGGAGCGGTGGCGCAGAAGAGCCTGCAGACGACGCTCGCATCGCTGCCCCCGCGGGCGACCGCGGCGCCGCTCCAGCCGAAGCAGCTGGACATTCTCAAGCGGCAGCTGACCGCCCTCACCGGGCGGCCGGTGCGGCTGTCGGCCGACGAGGTTCGTCGCCTCCAGGCCACCTTGCGCGCGGCGTGGATGGCGATTCAAGTTCAGGGTGCGCAGGATCAGCGCACGCGGAATGATCTCGCCCGCTGGCACGCGTACTTCGCGCACGCGCTCGGAGACGCCAATCCGACAAGGTCTCGCTGAGATCGCAAGCGCCTCGCGATAGCGGCTCTCGGGTCCCTCCGTGGTTCCCGGGCCGGCTCGGGTGGTGATCTCACCTAGAAGCCACAGGCTCCGTGCGCGGGTCCCGCGCTCGCCTCGTTTCGCCCTGACCGAGCTCGAAGTGGTCTGAGAACCGCGGTTCTCAACCTGGCAGCGCGGGCAGAGATCAGCCGAGCGCCTTCATCTCCGCCTCGGCCTGCTCCAGAGCCGCATGTCCCTCGAAGGACCCAAACCGCCTTGCGGAGATTGGTGCGGGCCTGCTATTGTCCCGGGATGCAATTGGCCGGTGTGGCAGGCGAGGTAGGCCAGCGGCGCCTGGGCCTTCTGGCCCCGGGCGCCCGGCGCCAGTGCTGAAATCGAAGCCGCCGAAAAAGCGCAGCGCCAGCGATTCTAGTGGTCGACAGTACGCCAAGGGCGCCGGCCCGCGCCACCGTCACCCCACTCCAGCGAACGCATCGGTAACACAGTCTGCGACGTTCCGGGAACGCCCGCCCGGGTCGCAGGCGGCTTGCTCACCGTGTGCAACCTTCTGCACAGCCGGGACCATGCAACGAGCGGCGAATCGAGGAGTTACGCAGAATCGCGGGGGTGGCACGGCACCCGCTCATCTCGACCGGTCTCCGGCGCTCCCGAAGGGGAACGCACAGAAGATCCAGAAGACATATCTAACCTCACCTTCGGGCATGGAGAGCGGAGCAAGCGCCGGTCGTCGACCCTACGAGATAACAAGGCACCAGCCGACTTCTCTCATCACCGGCCCTGCATGAGGCTTCGCCAGGAGAAAGACTGATGAGCGACGAGCACACGCACCTGGACAGCGAGAGCCGATCACTGCTGAGAGAGCTCGGGGCCACGCCGGTGAGCCGCCGCTGGATGCTCAAGGCCGGCCTGGGCTCAGCCGCGGCCATGGCTATGCAGCTGCAGTCGAGTCCGGCCGTTGCCGCACCGACGCGCGTGCGCAGCTCCTCCGCCCTCCACTTCGCCCTCGCAACAGCCACGGGCGTCTCGGATCTGGTGCTGGTCGCCAACGGGGCCAGGTTCCCACTGGTCCCACACACCGAGGTGTCACGAGCAGCGCTCAAGGCCGAAGGCGGCCTGTGGGGCGTCATGAACCTGTCCGCTCTCACCCACTACGTCTCGGCTGTCCCCTTCTCGGTGGACCGGGGCATGGTGGTCTCGGTGTACGGGCGCAGGGGGCAGAACGAAGTCTTGGTGTCGCAACTGTGGCGCGTCCCGCCCAAGGCCACGCGGATCCTGGCCCAGGCGGCGCATCGCTTCACCGGCTCGCTCGGAAGCGTGCTGGGCTCGCCTGCGCGCCTGAGGGCGTTGGGCCTCCTGCCCTCCCAAATCAGCTCCCCGGAGCACGTGGTGCAGCTGGAGACGATCGGGGACCCCTATCAGACGGCGATTGCTCTGACCATGCTGCACCCCAACGTGGCGACCATCGCGCCTACCGCGGTGGCGGCCACCAAGTCGCTGCTGAGCCAGACGCCTGAGGTCAGCGCGCTCGGCAGCTACATCGGCCAGATGCAGCAGGCGGGGCAGGACTACGCCACGGTGGTGCCGGCGGTCGACGCCGCCGGCAACCCGAGCCAGATCACCGTCGGTTCGCAGACCGTCGCCTTGACGACCGTCAAGTTGAACACGACCGACACGACGTTCACCGAGACCGCCCGCAACGCCTTCGTGGCGGGCATTCACGGGGTGCGTGACACCGGCAGCCTCGGCAAGGTCATCGATCAGCCCCTCGACCAGCTGCACGACACCAGCGACACTGCCACCTGGCATCAGCCCGAAGGTGTCGTTCCCACCCCCACCGTCTACGTCCCGCCGGGCGGACCGCAAGCGACGCTCAGCGTGCAGGTCAAGCACCCCGGGCTGTTCTATGGCACCAAGACCTTCGTCAACGGGGGCCTCAACGGCGGGCAGCTCCCCCTCAAGCTGTACAACAACTACGTCCGCTGGGTGTCGGTGTACGTCCAATACCTCAAAGCCGACGGCACCAACTTGTCGCTCGACCCCAACGCGACGTTCCCCAACACCCGCCACGCCCACTCCCTCGGCCTGCTCCCCCAGATCTGGACCATCCTCGGCATCCCGATCTGGGACACCAACACCATCGACGTCACCTTGAACTTCCCGTCCGAGGCGGCCAGCGCCCGGATCCTGTACTGCGGGCTCGGCAGCAACGCCGTCGACGGTGGCTGGCGCCAATACTTCCCCGCCGACGCCTACCCCAGCGGCGCCATCGCCCCCCAGGACGAGGTCCTCCTCGCCTCGCTGATGACCGGCGTCCTGACCATCGGCGTCACCGCCTTCGCCCTCTTCTGCGACATGGACGTCGCCAGCACCTGGGCGGGTATCCGGACAGCCATCCAGAACCGCCAGGCGCTGGATGCGGCGTTGAAAGCGCTGATCGGCTCGAGGATCCTCTCCGTCATCGAGAGCGTCGCCGTGTTGGTGGCGGCCGGTGCAGCCACCGCCGAGGACATCAACAACAACGGCGGCAGCACAGCCAACATCTGGAGCATCCTCGTCAACTTCGGGACGATCATCCCGAAGGCCATCTTCGAAGCCTTCGGCAACCCGATCTGGACGCCAATCGCCGCCGCCATCCTTGCGGGACAGGCGGGCTCCAAGATCGTCGAGGCGATCCCGTTGATCGGTCAGGTCCTGGCCGTGGCTGCGGCGGTGGGTGATGCGGCGACGTTGGCGGAGGCGATCGGGGAGACGGTGACGTCGCCGTGGGTGATCGAGAACGAGGTGTCGTTGCAGTACGCGGCGACGGTGACGGTGTCGCGGGATCTTGCCCACAACGCGGCGACGTGGCCGGTGACGGCCCGCTCGTGGCGGATCGAAGCCAAGATCGATGGGGCCGTGGCGCTGACCCCGAGAACCGGCCCCCTCAATGCCGGCGGCCACATCGACTCCGACCCTATCGTGCTGCACCTGACCGCCCCCTTCGGCGGCCGGACGATCACCTGGTCGATCGTGGTCTTGGACGCCAACGGCAACCAGGTCGGCACCGGTGTCTCAACCCAGCTGGCCAACAACGATCCGGCCAACCCGCCCTCGAGCGTGGCCTTCGCAATCACCGAGTTGCCGGCCCCCATCACCGCTTCCACCGTGTTCCGGCGGGCTGACACCACGACCTACAGTCCCACGGCCGGCGGCTACACCTGGTCCGACTCCGTCACCGACACCGGCACGATCGCCAACAGCGGCGTCCAGGAGGTGACCGGCGTCGCCATCGCCACCGGGCTGGGTGTGGCCGGCATCGTCTGGAAGCAGGACGATAAGTATTGGCTGCGGGGCGTCCCCATCGCTGAGAAGGGCGCCACGATCACCCTCGGTGACGCGACGACACAGGGCTATACCCGCCGCCCGTTCCTGTTGTTCGATTCGTTCGTCGGGGCCGACGACATCGCCAACCACGTGCTGCTCGAGCCCGACGAGACCACACCCGGCTACAACATCCGGCGCCTGGCCATCGACCCCACCACCGGCGCCCTGAGCTGGGATCCCACTCCCACCACCTCGCTGGGCTTCTTCCCCCTCCCTGTGAGCGCCGCCGCCCTGCACTCCTCCGGGCGCGTCGTGGCCATCCACACCGATAGCGGCCGGCTGGGGCACGTGCTGCCGGCCAACACCCCTCAGCCTCCGCTGGCGGCCTACGTGGCCGGGCCCGGCACCGAGATCGGCCTCCTCTCGTCCCCGACCGCGGTGGCTGTCACCAATCCCGGCATCGTCATCGTGCTGGAAGCTGGCGCCTCGCAGCTGGCCGCATTCGACCTCGACGGTAACCCTGTCCGTTACTTCGGCACCGGGTCGCCGGCCGCCTTCACACTCACGCTCCCCAGACCTGCCACCTACCTGGATGTCGCAGTCGACGGCTCGGGCCAGATCTACGTGCTTTCATATCAGGGCGACGGAACCCAGCCGGCGGATTACCGGATCGACGTCTACACCCCCAGCGGCGCGCCGCTCGCCACCAACAGCCCGGGCACCAACATCCCGCACATCGCCGTCGACTACTGGCGCAGCATCTATGCGGCGAACTACACGGCCCTGCTCGATAGCAGCACCAGCCAGCCCCACATCGACCCCCTCCTGGGCGTGGCCGAACCCTCCCTGAGCCGCTTCGATCCGCTCACGCCGAGCCGAGCACGGCGCCGGCGGCGGTGACGGCGCGCCAAGGCGGTACCCCGTGACGACCGTCGCCCGGTACCCGTCCCCGGTGTCTCTCCTGACCGCGATGCTGGTCGCCAGCCTCGTCGCAGTGCCGCCCGCGCTCGCCCAGCCATCCGGATCCGCCTTCGTCTACTGGCCCAACACCCAATCCGGAACGATCGGACGCGGCACGACCGACGGGAACCCCGCCAACGTCAACCAGAGCTTCATCAAGGTTGGCAACAACGTCCTTGCCGTAATAAACGTGGCGGTCGATCGCCAGTACATCTACTGGACCGGGGACGGCACGATCGGGCGGGCGAACCTCGACGGCAGCGACGCGAACCCGAGCTTCATCATCACCGGCGTGAACGGTTACGCGGTGCTGGCGGTCGACGGCCAGCACATCTACAGGGCCATCCCTGCGGTGGGCACGATCGGGCGGGCGAACCTCGACGGCAGCGACGCGAACCCGAGCTTCATCGCTGGCGCGAACGGTCCCGCGGGGCTGGCGGTCGACGGCCAGCACATCTACTGGTCCAACGTCGGCGACAGCACGATTGGGCGGGCGAACCTGAACAGCAGCGGCGTCAACCAGAGCTTCATCACCGTCCCGAACGACGACCGGAACCCACTAAGCGTCGCGGTTTCCGGGTTGGCGGTCGACTACCAGCACATCTACTGGACCAACCTTTCGGACGGCACGATCGGGCGGGCCACCCTCGACGGCAGCAATGTCAACTCGAACTTCATCACCGGCGCGATCAACCCGTTTGGCGTGGCGCTCGATTACGAGCACATTTACTGGGCTAACAGCTGGTTCCCCTCGAGCGGCGGAACGATTGGGCGGGCGAACCTCGACGGCAGCGACGCCAATCAGAACTTCATCACCGCCGATACCAGCAGCGGCTCCGGCTGCAACTTCAACAACATCGACATCCCCCGCTGCGGCCCGGACTCGGTTGCGGTCAGCGTGCCAACCGGGCCCATCTGCCTGCGCCAGGATCCCCCACCGCTTCCCCTTCCTCCATTCGGGGGCGCGGTCTTTGCCCGACCGCTGGAGCCCAACAGTTCGAGCGCCAACGTGGTGGTGCTGCCAGCCGGTTCCACCTGGAGCGAAGCTGCCGGGTGTTCTGGGATTGCCGAAGGTGGGCGGGAAGTCATGACCAACCCCCACTCGATTACCGTCGCGCCTGGCGCCGCCGTCTTGCTCAAGGACGCCGCCGGCCGCGTGTCCGCGTGGGGAGCCAAGAACGCCGGGGTCGGCGACCCCGCTCCAGTGCTGTTCCCGGGTGATCCTTCCTTTGTCCCGACGGAGGTCGACATCGTAGACCCAGAGAAGCTTCTGGCCACCTACAACGGCTGCCGGGCCTGCGTGCTGCCGGAGAAAATCAGCTTCACACCTACGCCGTTGAACCCGAACGTCGCGTATCAGAGCGACCTCAGCGGCGCCAGCCTGGGCGGCGCCACCCTGACCGGAAACTTCAACGGCTGGGACCTGAACGGCGCCGACCTGATCGGCTCGGTCTTGAGCGGCGCCGACCTGACCGGTGCCGACCTGACCGGCGCTGTCTTGAGCGGCGCGACCCTGGACCAGACGGTGGTCGATCGCACCGTGTTCGACCGCGCCGACCTCCGCGGCGCCCAATTGGTCGGGCTGCAGCACAGCATGCCCCCCAGCTTCTCCGGCGTCCGGATAGGACCCTTCGACGGACGGTGCACCAAGTTCGAGAACACGGACCTCCGCAGCACCCGCCTGGCCCCAATCAAGCCGGACCCTGGCTGCGAGACCAGCCCGCTGCTCTCGTTCAGTACCGCGCCGCTCGACCTGCTCACCTTGCTTGCGCGCACCTACCAGGTCACCGTCAACTTCGCCAACGCCCGTTTCGTGGCCGACGCGGGCAACCGCGCCGGGCTCGCCGGTGCGGACCTGCACGGCATCAACTTGGCCCTGGTCAGCTTCGTCGGGTTCCCCGCCGACTTCTCGCGCACCAACTTCGACGGTGCCTCGCTCCAGCAGACGAGCTTCGAGCTGGCCGATCTCTCCGGGGCCACGTTCCGCAATGCCGAGGCGACGGGGGCGTCCTTTCTCAACGCTCGCCTGGCCGCCCACAGCAATGTGCCGGGGGCCAGCTTCGCCGGCTCGACGACCAGCCTGGTGGGCGCCGTCTTCGTCGGGGCGGATGTGAGCGGCGCCAGCTTCCAGAGCGCCGACCTCTCGAGGGCAGCCTTCAACCGGGCCCTGGCCGTGGGCACCGACTTCAACTCGGTGAAGGCCCCCAACGCCGTGTTCAATGGCGCCCACATCTACGGCGACGGCCGGGCCTTCGACAGCGCCAGAAACCTGCAGGCCGCCGACTTCGTCGATGCCGTGCTCGCCGGCGACGCCAATCAGGGAGGCTTCGATCTGGCCGGGGCCGACCTGACCGGGGCCAAGTTCGACAGAGCTCAGTGCATCGGCTGCAACTTCACCGGATCGACCCTTGACGGAGCCAGCTTCTCCGATGCCTACCTGCTCGGGGCCGTGTTCTCGTCCGCCACCCTCCCGGGCGTCAACCTGCTTGGTGCCTGGCTCTACTGCGGGGATCTCTCGAATGGCTCCTGCGCCAACGTCCCGGGCTCGCAGCCCCGATGGGCCTGGCCGCTGGCCCTCGGCTCCGGGGAGGCATTCGGGCCCGTCCCCTTCGCCACGACCGACCTGACGGGAGTGTCGCTGAATGACGTGACCGTCTGCCCGGACGGCAAAGACCCGATCCCCCCCTTCGGCTGTGATAACCATCTCCTGCCGGACCCGGCCGAAGCGCCGCTCATCCCCGCTCCCTGCTCAGCCGCGGGCCTGGGGGCCTGCCCCACCCCCACCTCGACCCTCTTCGACGCCACCTCCATCGGCTCACCCCTGGCCGTGGTGCCGGCCACCCCGCCCACCTGGGCCACCACGCTCACGGGACGCGGCTACTACGTCGCTCTCGACGACGGAACGCTCCGGCTGGTGGTGGGCGACGGCTCCCCGCAGGTGATTGCCGGGAACCCGGGCCAGCACTGTCCCAGCCCCACCCAGGCCTGCGGGGATGGCGGCCCGGCCGCCCAAGCTCTGCTCGGAGCACCTACAGGCCTAGCCGTCGGCCTCGACGGGTCGCTGTACCTGGCCGACCCGGTCCTCCACCGCGTCCGTCGAATCGATCCCTCGGGCCGCATCACCACCGTCGCCGGTACCGGCGCGAGCTGCAGCGCTACCGCCGCCGTTCGGGTTGATCCCCGGCGGAGTGTCCCGGCGCCGGAACTCCTCCCCCAGCCTCCGCGGCACCCTCGTCCGCTACTCCCCGGCCAGCGTCTCGTGCGCCCACCGCGTGGAGCAACGCCCGGGGACTGCGGGGACGGCGGGCCGGCCACCGCCGCCGCCCTCAGCGGTCCCTACGGCGTGTGGGTCGACCCGAGCGGCCACCTCTGGATCGCCGACGGTCGCCGGGGCATCCGTGGCGTGCTCCCCGACGGCACCATCACCACCGAGTGCTGCCAGCGCGGCGCCGGGGGCCTTGGCCTCCTCTGGGCAGTGGTCGGCGACATCGCCGGTAACCTCTACGCCACCTCGAATGACCCCGACTACCTCGTCCAGATCGACCTCACCACAGGACAGGCGACGATCGTCGTCGGGACCGGGGCGAGCGGCTACAACGGCAACACCGACCCCAACACGGGACTGCTGCTCCCCGGCACATCCGTCCAGGTCAACCAGCCCAGGGGCCTGTCCATTGGCCTCAATGGCAACGTGGTCTTTACCGACACCACCAATGACCTCGTCCGGGCCTATGTGCCCGCCTCCGGCCACGTGGTCGACCTGGGCGGCCTCGTCGCCAACGGCACGCCCCAGGGTGGCTTCAACGGGGACGGCCGCTACGCCGACCAGACCGAGCTCAACCAGCCCCAAGCCGTCACCGTGACCCGCGGGGCATTGTTCGTGGTTGCCGACACGCGCAACGCCAGGCTCCGCCAACTCGGGCCCAGCCCTCTGGCCGAACAAGCCGGCCAGGCGGCCCACGGCGAGCCTGTCCCCGTTGTCACCGTCAAACCGACGACGCTGCGGCACCGGCCCCATGGCCAGTCGCCTCCAATTCGCGCGATCCATCCGAACGAAGTTGTTGTCCAGCTCGGCGTCAGGGGCAAGTGGGTCGAGGTCAGGGCGCCTGATTCCTCTCAGGGAGCAGCCACCACGGGTTGGCTTCTGAGGGAGTTCACCAAACCCATCGAGCGGCCATAACCGATCGGCAGCTCGCCCGGCGTTCGCCGGGCCCGACCTGACGCTCTCGACGTCCCGTCCCAACCGGACGGCGCGCTCGATGCTCCCGCGCGTGAGGCCGATGTCACGGAGTCGGTGCAGTGTCCTGACCATGCTCCATCAGCAGCCCAGCCATCCCTGGACCGTGGCCGAGCTGGCGACCAAGGTGGGCGCCTCGCGTTCCGTCATCGCCGAACGGTTCGTGCAGTCGTCGGAGAACCGCCGCTCACCTCTCTCGCGCGCTGGCGCCTGCAGCTCGCGGCGAGACTGCTGCAGACCACCCCCGAAGACCATTCTCCATGTGGCCTTCGATGTCGGCTACGAATCGGAAGCCGCATTCAACCGCGCTTTCAAGCGCGAGTTTGGCCTCCCTCCGGCGCAGTATCGGCGCAAGCTCGCGGCTAGCTAGCGAGACTGGTATACGGGTCTACCGACGCGCTCGAACAGAGACGGCTTGAGGCCCAGCGCTCCTGGCGCTGACGCCTCAGACGGAGATCCTGCGATCGCCGGACCGTTGAGCGAGGGTGGTGCCCGGATCACGCGCGCCCAGCCACCCGAGATGAGGACTGGTATCCTGGCTCGGTGAGCGACCGCGCGGTGGCCACCACAGGAGTCTCTCAGCCGGACGCCGCCGTACACCATCGCACGGTCGCCCAGGTCACCACCTTCTCCATCATCTTGTCGCTGAGCTTCTGTCACCTGCTCAACGACCTGATGCAGTCGCTGGTGCCCGCGCTCTATCCCATCCTGAAAGCGTCGTATGGTCTCAGCTTCGGCCAGATCGGCGCCATCACCCTGACCGTCCAGTGCACGGCCTCGATCCTCCAGCCCGCGGTGGGCTTCTATACCGACCGGCGCCCTCAGCCCTACTCGCTGACGGTCGGCATCGGGTTCACGCTGGTGGGACTGCTGGCCATGTCGCGAGCGTCCTCCTATCCAGCGATCCTGATGGCCGCGGCGTTGATCGGCATGGGCTCGTCGGTGTTCCACCCCGAAGCCTCGCGGGTGGCCCGCATGGCGGCCGGTGGACGGTACGGCCTCGCCCAGTCGCTCTTCCAGGTGGGCGGCAACGTGGGCTCGGCCTCGGGCCCGTTGCTCGCGGCCTTCGTGGTGGTGCCGCGCGGCCAGTCGAGCATCGCCTGGTTTGCCCTGGCCGCGCTGGTGGCCATGGTGGTGCTGCTGCAGGTGGCGGGTTGGTACGCGCGTCATCGTGGGCCGCGCCGGCCGGCGCCGACCCCGGCCCGGACCGCGGGGGCGACGCCGCGAGAGAGCGCGCTGCCCCGCCGGCGGGTGGCCACGGCGGTGGTCGTCCTAGTGGCTCTGCTCTTCTCGAAGAACGTCTACAGCGCCAGCCTCAGCTCGTACTACACGCTCTATCTGATCGACCGGTTCCACCTCCCCGTGCAGACGGCCCAGCTCTACCTCTTCGCCTTCCTGGTTGGTATCGTGGCCGGCACCATCGCCGGCGGGGCCGTCGGCGATCGGATGGGACGCATTCCCGTGATGTGGTTCTCGATCCTGGGGGCCCTGCCCTTCGCGCTGATCCTGCCCTACGCCAACCTCTTCTGGACGGGCGTCCTGGCCGTGCTCATCGCCATCATCATGGCCTCATCCTTCTCGGCCATCCTCGTCTACGCCCAAGAGCTGCTGCCCGGGCGCGTGGGCCTGACCGCCGGCATGTTCTACGGCCTCGCGTTCGGTCTCGCCGGGCTGGGGGCCGCGGCCCTGGGGCGGCTGGCCGACCTCACCAGTATCTCGACGGTGTACCGGCTGACCCCGTTCCTGCTCTTGTTGGGGCTCCTGACGGCGCTTCTTCCCCGGCGCCCGGGCCGAGGGGCAGCATGACCGCGGGGACACTCGTGCGTGCGCGATTCCGGTGCGGCCTGGCCGCTCGTGCGCGATGCCGATCGTGGCCCGCGGCGTCGCGTCAGTCGGTTCGAGCGCCCGGCACCCGCTTGGGCCGGGCGACGGTGACGATCATCTCGCGCTTCTGCGAGGTCGGCGGTTGCATCATGGCTACGTCCGGCGGGCGGCATAGCTTCGCCCCGCCTTGCCCCAGCTGACCTGCCTCAGGGCGCGCGGGCAACGGAGGCGGTGTTCATTCTCAGCGGCGCCAACCCCGGCGGCGCCCTCGTAAGGGATTAGAATCCGGGTCGGATTGGTTCGGACACGCTTCGGCGCGCGAATGTGTTCACGCGCGGAAGCTGACCCGCGTCGTCAGTTCGGATACACGATCGTGCGTAGCATGATGCGGCGCTCGTCCGGCCTATAGTCGCCGGCGCCCCGGTGCATCGTCGCGCGCTCGTCCCACATCAGGAGATCGCCGACGCGCCAGCGATGGTAGTACACAAAGCGCTCCTGTGTCGCGTGTTCCGCAAGTTCCTCGATCAGGGACCAGGCCTCGTCGCGCTTCATGCCCACGAAGCCATGCGTGTGCATGGGATTGACGAAGAGGATCGATCGCCCGGTGACCGGATGCCGCGTGACCGCCGGCCACTGCACTTCGTGATACTTCTTCTCGGTCTCGCCCTTGTCGTCGCCATACAGCCGCTCGCCGGCGGGCCCGGTGCTGCGGCTGTGCAGACCGGTGAGGCCGGACAGAAGCTGCTTCCTTGCCTCGGGCAACGCCTCGTAGGCGGCGCGCATGTCGGCGAACATCGTGCCGCCCTTCGCCGAGGGCACCTCCTTGGCATGCAACACGGCCAGCAGCGGCAGATTGTCCTCGAAGGTGGAGTCGGTGTGCCAGTCGGTGGCGCGTTTGACGCCGTACCAGTCGATCTGACCCGTCTCTTCCACGTTGGTCAGCCAGGAGACTTCCGGACAATCGGCGTGGCGATATTTGACCAGCGCGTGGCGACGCGGCGTACCGAAACGGCGGCCGAATGCGGCGAGCTCCAGCGCGCCCAGGTCCTGGTCGCGGAACACCAGTACCGGATGCTCGGCAAAGACCGCTTTGATCCAGGCGAAGGTGCCTTCATCGAGTGGCTTTGACAAATCGATCCCGAGGGCTTCGGTCCCTAGCGTTGCGCCCAGGGGGCGGAGTTGCGGTGCCTCTGTCATGGCGATCCTCCGTGCCGGCGATTATGAGCCGATGCAGAGGGCGGTGCAACCGACGCGCGAGGCCGCTTGGCTACTGCCGGGTCTCATTGCCCACGAGGTGCGAGGCCTCGTCTTGCCCGACGCGACCCACCCGCTCCACGTCGAGCATCCCCGCGCCGTGGCCGAGGCGCTGGCAGCGTTGTTCGCGCGTCACCCGATCAAGGCGCCGTGAGGATCACGGCGAGGGTGCGGGTCCGGGGCCCTGGTGCTGCAGCGCCCACTGAAACTGCACCGGCGCTGTCGGTGTTGCGGAAACGTCCGCGTCGATTGGTGGCCCGTCAAGGACTCGACGCTTGGACCCGCTGATTACCGGGGCCTCGCCCGGTCCCTTGTTCGCCAAGTAGCGCGACCTATGCAGGCCGCACGGCCTTGCCGTTGACGAGCACGGCGCCGGGCGAGATAGGCGACGCCGCCAGCGATCGGTACCGCTTGGGCACCGGCCGCCGGGCGCCGGGGCAAGGCGTCGGGTTCGAGGCAGCCCCCGCACACGCGCGAGACCGAAGCTTGAGGGTATTCATGCACGCTCCCACTTAGGCTCCCGCGCCGGCGTCCGGTGACGGTCCGGTCGCCCCCGCGCCGCGCTCGCGGAGACATTCACGTGCAGATCGAGCGCGGGCAGCACGGCCAGAGGGGCCGCTGTCCATGGGTCCTCTATCATCGTGGCCGACCCCGAACGATCGCGCGGGAAATGTGCGCGCGAGCGCAGTCGAGCTCGTGAACAAGCGGCGGCCGGCGCGCCCGAGCACATCATCGGGCCCTGCACTGCGCGGTAGCCCGGTGCGATAGGATCATTACCATGGCCGAACACACGCTTCATTCCGTCGCCTTCCCGACGCTCGACGACGCCCAGATCAGGGAATTCAGCCGTTGCACCGCCGCCACCCCAAGGACCTATCGCGACGGCCAGACCCTCATCTCGATCGGCGATCGCGACTTCAAGTTCTTCGTCGTCAGGTCAGGCGAGATTGAGATTCTCGATCACTCCGGTGACACGCCGAAAACGGTCACCCTCCATGGGAAGGGCGAGTTCACCGGCGACGTCTCCCACCTCACCGGCCGCGCGTCTGTGATCAGCGCCGTGGCCCGAGGCGATTGCGAGGTGGATGAGGTATCGGGGGAAACGCTGCGGGGGGCCCTCAACCAGTGCCCGGCCCTGAGTGACATCATCCTCCAAGCCTTCATCGCCCGCCGCCAGCTCTTGCGCGAGTCACCGGACTTCACTGGCCTGCGGGTGATCGGATCCCGCTACTCCACCGATACGTTTCGCGTCCGCGATTTTCTGGCCAAGAACCGTGTGCTGTTCACCTGGATGGACGTGGAAACCGACCCGGAGGTTGACCGGCTCCTCAAACACTTTGGCATGACCGAAGCCGACACGCCGGTGGTCGCCCTCGGTGACTTGTTGCTCCTGCGAAATCCTTCAACCCGCCAGCTGGCCGATGCGATCGGCATCCATCAGCCGCTGGATCGGACGGTCTATGACCTCGTCGTCGTGGGCGCCGGCCCGGCTGGGCTGGCCGCGGCGGTCTACGCTGCCTCCGAGGGACTGCGAACGGTGTTGCTGGAGCGCACCGCGCCCGGGGGGCAGGCGGGTAGCAGCATGCGGATCGAAAACTATCTCGGCTTCCCCACTGGCGTGACGGGGAGCGAGCTGGCAGACCGTGCCATCCTGCAGGCCAACAAGTTCGGTGCACGACTGTCTGTCCCCACTCAGGTCGTCCACGTCGGTTGGGAGAACGCCTATTCCGTCGTGCGGCTGGACAGCGGCGAGATCGTCACCACGAAGTGTCTCCTGATCGCCACCGGAGCCGACTACCGCCGGCTGGCCGTGGAGGGGTGCGAGCAGTTCGAGGGGAAGGGAGTCTACTACGCGGCCACGCCTGCCGAGGGTCAGACGTTCCGCGGGACGCAGGTGGTGCTGGTGGGCGGCGGCAACTCTGCCGGCCAGGCTGCGGTCTTCCTGGCCCAGCATGCCCGCACGGTGCTCCTCCTGATCCGCGGCGATGATCTGTCCGAGAGCATGTCCAGCTATCTGGCCCATCGAATCGCGCAAACGCCCAACATCGAACTCCTCCCCAACACGACGATCCGCCGCATGAGCGGCACGGATCACCTCCGCGCGGTCGACATCGTCAACGCGAAGACCGGGCAGGAGCGCACCGTGGAAACGCCCGCGGTGTTCAGCTTCATCGGCGCCGTGCCCCGGACCGACTGGCTGCCCCCGGAGATCGAACGGGACTCCGGGGATTCATCCGGACCGGCGCAGCACTGGCCGGGTCCCCCCACTGGACCAGCCGTCGGCATCCGTTCTTGCTGGAAACGAGCCGCCCTGGAGTCTTCGCGGCCGGCGATGTGCGGTCGGGCTCTGTCAAGCGGGTCGCCTCAGCCGTGGGCGAGGGATCGATGGCGGTCCAGTGCGTCCACGAGTTTCTCAAGGAGGCGTGAGGGGGAGATGACGCGATGATGCAGATTCGACCAGCCGAGGCGCGTGGACGCACCGACTGGGGCTGGCTGGACAGCCGGCACACCTTCTCGTTCGGCGAGTACCACGATCCGGCGCACATGGGATTTCGGACCTTGCGGGTGATCAACGACGACCGCGTGAAGGCCGGTGCCGGGTTCGGGCGCCACGGCCATCAGGACATGGAGATCCTGTCCTACGTGCTCGAGGGCGCGCTCGAGCACCAGGACAGCTCGGGCGGTGGCGGCGTCATCCGCCCGGGCGAGATCCAGTTGATGCGGGCCGGCACGGGCGTAACTCACACTGAGCAGAACCACTCGAAGGTCGACCCGGTGCACTTCCTGCAAATCTGGATCGTGCCGGAGGCGCGGGGTCTGAAGCCGGCGTATGGCCAGCAGACCTTCGATCGGGAGCTGGCCAGCCGGGCGTTCGTTCTCCTCGCCTCGAAGGGCGGACGGGACGGCAGCCTCGACGTCCAGCAGGACGTGGACCTCCGGGTCGCGTTCATCGGTCCGGGGGAGCGACGGGAGCTCTCGCTGCGCCGGTCACATCACGCGTGGATCCACGTCGCCCGCGGGTCAGTCTCGGTCAACGGGACTGCGCTGGGAGAGGGCGATGGCGCGGCGGTAAGCGGCGAGGACCGCCTCGCTGTCGTCGGTCAGCAGGCTGCCGAGGTCCTGGTGTTCGACCTGGCATGACCGCGTGCGGCGACGCCGACCGCGATGCTTTCCCGTCTTCGGTGTATGGGACATTGCCGGGCACCGTCCGCAAGTGCGTGCCTCTCTTCATATCACTCTCTGGGAGGTGCCTGGCGTTTCCCGGTAACGGACATCCCGCGGTGCCGCCGCCACCAGTCTACAATCGTCACACCGCCAGGAAGTAGCGAGCCGAAGTATAGGTCCGCCGACCCTGGAAGCCCGGGATCATTGACTGTCGCGCTCATCGCCATCATCCGGCCGATCGAACCGACGGCTGATTCGCCGAGACCCCAGATTGGGCCTGGGCGTGAGCGAAGTCGATCGGACGGCTAAGTGCAGACCATGTAATTTGCATTAGGGAGACGGCCCGGGGGCAGCGAGGGCCTACGGAACCGGGCACGACGCCGCGCCACACGGTCACTCGGCTCGGTAGCCCGGGTCAGCGATGAATCTGCCCAGCGGCGAGCGTCTGAGCGCGCACAGCGCGGCGAGAAGAAGACCGCACATTGTCGAGCAGTAACGCGAAGACGCTGCCTGTCCAGCCGATGTAGGGCGCGACACCGCGCATCGCCTGCTCGGAGTCGACCGCGGGAAAGCGGCGGCGCTTGGCGGGAACGCCGCCGACCGCTTGCACGACGCCATCGAGGGCTAGCGCCCCGTAGCAGTCGACGTAGACGTGGGGCGGCTCGGACAGAGGGACGTCCGAGTCGAGCCGGGACGCCGACAGGGTGCCATACGAGTAGAGCGTGCCTGCTCCCTCGGTCTCGTGCATGCGCTTGAGTTCCAGGTCGTCGAGCCAGATGATCCAGACCTCGACGACCGTACCGCGCGACCGCACTATCGTCGAGGGCATCGCGCCGTTGAAGACGAGATGCGGCGACCAGACTACGTCGTAGTCGCGCAGCTGCGCCCGCGTGACCGGAACTACGGCGGGCTCCCTCACGCCGGGGGCCACGTACTTGCGAGTCAGGGCGCTCACGGCGGCATTCGCGCCATAGCTGATGACCGGCGTGCGCTGGCGCGTGATTCGGTCCGCCAGGCCCAAGGTCTGGAGGAGTTCCATGGTGGCCACTGTCGTACTGCCGACCCGGACTGATCCCTGCGCCAGCAGGTCGTTGGATAGCTCGACGTACGGATAGGCAGCGCCGTTGATGAACAGATAGGAGCCAGGCTCCCGTGCGTAGGGGTAGGCGTAACCGAGCGCAACCAGCTCCTCGCAGGTCAGCGTGGCCGGCGCGCACCACGAGCTAGTTATCGGGTGGTGGAGCCACTCGGCGCCGCACGGCGTCCCAGCGCTGCATACGGCGGTGACCATGAGCCCAGCTCCCAGCCCGAGCCGATGAGACCACATACCGACCCTCCCGCGTCCGGCCGTATGAAGCGCTGCCGCTCTGTCCGCCCGCGCTGTGTATGCCGAGTTCATCGCGTTCTTGGATACGCTCGATCAGCGGACGCCCCGCCGTCAGGACCTTCATCTCATTCTCGACAACTACGGCACGCACAAGCATCCGACGGTGACCACGTGGCTCAGGGAGCATCCGCGGTTTCATTTCCACTTCACCCCGACCGGGGCCTCCTGGCTCAACCTGGTGGAGCGCTTCTTCGCCGAGATCACCCGCAAGCGGCTGGGTCGAGGCACGTTCCGCAGCGTGCCGGCCCTGATCGCCGCCATTCGCAGCTACGTCCGCGAACACAACAAGGATCCGCGTCCGTTCATTTGGACGGCCACCACCTCGGCGATCTTGCGCAAGATCAAGCGTTGTAAAGAAGCGTTAGAGACAGGACACTAGAATGCTCTGACGTTTGCGGGGACGGCCCGGGCGACGAGGATAGGCGGGGACATCCCGGAGCCGGGCCGAGGCCCTCGTCAGCGGCTTCTGAGCGGACGCCTCGGGACGCACGCATTATTGTACGGGCCAGCTTGAAGGTGTCCCCGACATACGGGTAACCGACCCTCATGGAGGGGTCCCGACGGTCCGCGGGGGGCCTTCCTGCGGCGCGCGCGCGGCGAGGCCGCGACTCAGCGCCGCTGACCAAATGAGCGAACTAACGTCTGTGGATGAGCCTCACCGTCACCACGACATTCTCCGGGGCCACGACTGACTGTCCGACCGGGAAGGGAACGCACAAGACGGTCCCCGGCGGCAGCTCAGCTTCGCCCCTGACGACGATGAATTCGAAGCAAATCTCGACCTCGTTCGTCGACAGGAACTGCCAGCTGAGGGGTATGGCGTGGGTGGTCTCGTCATCGGCAAGGTCGACGGTCGAAATGAGGCCGCTCGCACTACCTCCGTCGAAGAGGACGCCGCCTCCGCCCGCACTCGGTCCTGAGCCAGGGACCGGGTGAACGGAGAAGGTCGCGACAACGCGGGGCGAACCCGCTGCGAATGCTCGGGGACCCCCCATCATCAACGCAGCCAGCACGACACCGACAAGCCCCACAAGAAAGAGACGTTTGAGATGTGTGCTCATTCCTGACCTCCTTCGAAGGTAGCACGCGCCGCCGTCTCGTCGTCGCCACGGCACCTCAATAGACTCGGTGCCGGGGCAGGGACGGGTAAGCGGGATTCAAACGCCGTACCGTCCCTGTGGGGTCAGGAGATTGCGGTGTTCCGAGAACATGCTGGCCAGTCTGCGCACTGAATCTGTGCACAGAGCATCGAGCCGGTGCAAGAGGTCGCAAGATGTCGGCCCGAGGACGGGCCAATGGCGCGGGTCAACCGTCGGCCGTCTCCGCCGCGAGCACCGGTGTCATCGTCGTCCCTGGTAGCTGGGATAGGGAGGGTAGGTAGGTCGGACACCCAGGTCCACTCTCCCTACCATTTCTCCCTACTACCTACTCTCTTCACCATTCGCGGGATGTTTGACCTACCTATCGTACCTACCTGCCTACGGCGGCAACGGTGCTCTGGGGTGGCGTCAGCTGTCGGAGTCCCCCCTCGCCGCGTACTCCCTGGCGGCGGCAACGCGCTCCTGGCGGGCCAGCTTGCGCCGCGAGTAGATCGCGCGTTGCTCGCGACCCCCCTCTTCTCGTCAGGGTTCGGCACCAACTCGTATCCGACATCGATCATGCGGTGGCGGATGGTCGATCCATTCCTCCAATCCTCCAGCCACGTCCTGAAGTCCCCCGTCGCCCTACGGCGGATATCCTCTCGGGTGACAGCGTCGGGATGCCGGAGCCGCTCCACCACCTCAGCCAGCTCCGCGCTCTCCGGCGCCTGGCCTGTCTCCACGATCGCCAGCCACGCGTCGGTCTTCGGCGGGGCCTCAGACGGGCTCTTCCAGAGCATCGGAAGTGCCCGTCTTGGCGACCCGTTGCGCTCGATCGCTCGGGCCGCGAGGGTCACGAAACCCGGGCTCCGGTGCGTGTGCCTATAATGAGCCGTCGCCAAAGTTCTGCCGATGAAGGCACGCGCCAACGCGGAGTGGCTGATCGCGTTAAAGGCCGACGGTCAGCCCCAGACCGCGGCCCTGTCCGATCTGCGCGCCTACCTGCTACGAGCCGCACGCTACGCGCTCTCGCGTCACCGCAATGCCCTGCGGCTCGCACCCATCGACGTGGACCAGCTCGCCGAGGATTCCGTTCAGGAGGCCCTGGCGTCGCTGCTCGAGCGGCTCCACGAGTTTCGCGGCGAGAGCCGGTTCACCACGTGGGCGTACAAGTTCGCGATTCATGCCGCGCTCGTCGCCGCCCGGCGGGAGCGCTGGGGCCGAGTGCCTCTCGA
>JBKPAK010000219.1:0-12300 GCA_046726415.1 Candidatus Methylomirabilota bacterium | reverse complement strand
CCCGTCTCGTTCACGTGAGCCCGGGTGCTCGACTCCGCGCGCTCGCCTTCCTCGAGCTCGCGTCGCGAGACGATCCCCTGCTCGTGAAGCCGGCGCAGGTTGGCCGCGGCCTGCTCGGCGCGGGTTGCCGCTGTCTCCTGTTTGGCCAGGAGCCGTTCCAGGCTGGCTCGATATTCGCGCGTGCTGGTGATCAGCTCGTGGCGCGCGTGCGCCAGATCGGCGGATACCCCACCCTCGTCTGCCGGAAAGCCCGCCGCCATTCCCACGAGGCCGAAAGCGATCAAGCATCCCGCAAGCCACCGCATCAACTTTCCATCGTAGCCTAGACGGAGTCCGAGTTCGAGCATGGCTCGAGGCGCCGCGCCGCGCAACCGCGCGCGTGTCTGGCGCGATTGTGCGTCCCTCTCTGAGAAAGAGCCTTGGCACGCTCCAGGTCGGTCCGGGAGACCAGCCACGAGTGGCGCGACGGGGTGCGGACGCGGGCTAAGCGCGGCCCGGCGAAAAGATGCGCTGTTTCACCCGTCGAGGGACCCATGCCGCCAGCAGGTGCGCGACCCGCGCCACTTTCTCCAGCGACTCCGAGCTCGCGGGCCAGTACCGGAGGACGAGGGAGCGATCCACGAAGTTCAGCACGCCGTCCACGAGCACCGCCGCCACCACCAGATCGTCGAGATACCCCAGGAGCGGAATGAAGTCAGGCACCAGGTCGATGGGGCTCGCGAGGTAGAGGGCCGCCGCCCCGAGGGCGATCTTGGCCGCGCGCGGAAGGTTGGGGTCGGTGGCCAGGCCGACGATGGCGCGCATGATGGTGGGCAGCGCCTGCAACAGCGCCTTCATGCGTCGTCGAGGCTCTCGGCGACCAGTTCGCTCACATCCTTGACAGCCAGGGTGCCCTCCGCCTCCTTCACCTTGCGGCCGAGATCGATCATGGCCAGGCAGAACGGGCAACCGACGGCCACCGTGTCTACCTTCGACTCGAGGGCTTCCTCCACGCGTATGATGTTCACCCGCTTCTTGGCTTGCACCTCCATCCACATGTGCCCGCCGCCGCCGCCGCAGCACAGCCCCCGTTCGCGACTGCGCGGCAGCTCGACCAGCCGGAGTCCCGGCACCGATTTCGCCACTTCGCGCGGAGCGTCGAAGATTCCATTGTAGCGCCCGAGGTAGCAGGAGTCGTGAAAGGCCACCGTGGCCTGCAGCGACTTGGCCGGTCTCACCCGCCCGCTGGCAATCAGCTCCTGGATCACCTGGGAATGGTGGACGACCTCGAAGTCGCCCCCGAACTGTGGATACTCGTTGCGGATGGTGTTGAAGCAGTGTGGGCAGTGGGCAATGACCTTCTTGAAGCGATACTGCTTCATGGCCTCCACGTTGGTGGGGGCGAGGGTCTGATACAAGTACTCTTCGCCCAGCCGCCGCCCGACCTCGGCGTGGCAGCGCTCCTCGGCCATGACCGCGAAGCTCACCCCCGCGCGCTTGAGGATGCGGACCACCGAGCGGGCGATGGCCTGGTTGCGCTTGTCGTACGATGCGGAGCACCCGACCCAGTACAGGTACTCCACCTCCTGGCCCGCCTCGAGGATCGGCACCTCGAGACCCTCGGCCCAGGCCAGGCGTTCGGAGGCGGGCAGTCCCCAGGGATTCCCCGCGCGCTCCATGTTTTGCAGCGACTGGGGGGCCGTCGAGGGCAGGGCACCCTCGGAGAGCGTGAGGTAGCGGCGGAGATCGACGATGGTGTCGACGATGTCGATGAAGGAGGGACACTCCTCGACGCAGGCCATGCAGGTGGTGCACGCCCACAGCTCGTCGGCCTTGATGAGCTCCCCGTGGATGGGGCCGGCCAGTTCGCCGTGCAGGTGGCGCTTCAGCTTGACGATGATCTGCTTCGGCGACAGCGGCGTCCCCGCCAGATAAGCCGGACAGGCCGCCTGGCAGCGTCCGCACTCCACGCAGGCCTCGAAGTCGAGTCGGCGCTTCCACGAGAACTCCTGGAGGGTGGAGATGCCGAGCGACCCCGTCTCGGCCACCTGCTCGATGTTCGGGATGGGAGTGATGACCCCACGCGGCCCCAGCTTCGAGAAGAAGATGTTGAGCGGGGTGATGATGAGGTGGACGAAGTATGAGTACGGCACGATGGCCACGAACACGAGCGCGATCACCGCATGGAACAGCCAGACGCCCAGGTGGGTCACGCGGAGGGCGGTCTCCGTCATTCCGAGGGCAAGCATCCCCTGACCGAGCGCGTAGCCCACCGGCGACCACGGTCCCCACCACGGCTTCACGACGGCCAGCCGACAGGCTTCCATGACGAAGCCCGTCGCATTGATCGCGAACAGCAGGGTCAGCACCCAGGCGAAGTGCGCCGTGGCATCGATCCGGGCCGGGCGCACGACGAATCGGCGGTAGACGGCCATACCGAGACCGATCACGAAAAACAATCCGAACAGGTCGAGGATCAGCTCGTAGGCGAGATAGAAGTCGCCTTTGAGGAGCTTGTAACCGAACAGAGGCAGCGTGATGTCCCAGTCGATGGTGGCCAGCACGGTGCCCATGAAGAGGGCGAGGAAACCCCAGAAGATCACGGCGTGCATGACTCCGGGGTAGGCCTGCGTCAGCACGCGCGCTTGCCCGAGCACGTGCTTGACCACGAGCCCGATTCGCTCAGGGATCCGGTCGAAGCGCGCCTCGGGGCCCCCCTGCCGAATGCGCTGGATGCGCTGCCACGTCCCGTAGGCGAGGATGGCGATGGCGATCGCGCCGCCGACGTACAGGGCGATCCGTCCCCACACGGGTACGTTCCAGAATGTGTCGCGGAAGGGAACCGCCGAGGTCATGCGGTCACCAACGATAGCACGGGTTCAGGAAGGCGTCAGGGGATCGGGCCGCCTCAGGATCGCCTGCACCGCCGAGTACGGATCGATCTCGCCGGCCCTCACCTGCTCCAGGAGCACCGCGACGTCGCCGGCCCGGATGCGCCGTTGCACGGCAGCGGTGACCTCCTCCACCAGGAGAGACGAGAGTTCCTGCTGCCGCCGAGCGCGCCGCCGCGCTTCGAGAGCACCGGTGGACTCCAGGGCCGCACGATGGCGCCTGATCTCCGCCAGCAGTTCGGCCACCCCCACATTGTTTTGGGCCTCGGTGGCCAGCACGGGGATCTGCCAGTCCACGTCCTTGGGCGTCGTCGGGCTCGCGTCGTGCAGGTGCGCCGCGAACTTGAGCTCGGCCACCAGACCGTGCGCGCCCGTCCGGTCGGCCTTGTTCACCACGAAAATGTCGGCGGCTTCCATGAGGCCCGCCTTCATGGTTTGAACGGCATCTCCGGATTCGGGGACGAGCACGACCACTGTGGTGTCGGCCAACTTCATGATGTCCAGCTCCGTCTGCCCGACTCCGACCGTCTCGATGAGGACCCACGCATGGCCGAAGGCCGCCAGCAGGCGGATGACGTCGCGGGTGGCGTGAGCGAGGCCACCGAGGGAGCCACGGGTGGCCATGCTGCGGATGAACACGCCGGGATCCAGAGCGTGGGCCTGCATCCGGATGCGATCACCGAGCACCGCGCCTCCGGTGAACGGGCTGGACGGATCGACGGCGATCACTCCTACCGCGGCGCCTTCCGCCCGGAGAAGGGCGACGAGTCGGTCCACGACCGTCGACTTGCCAGCGCCCGGGGGGCCGGTGATCCCCACCGCGTAGGCCCTGTGGCTCCGCGAGTGGACGGCGCGCATGATGGCGGGCACCGCCTCTGCGCGGTTTTCGACGAGCGTGATGAGACGGGCCAGCGCCAAGCGATCGCCGGCCAGCATGCGCTCGACGAGTTGGAGAGGATCGCGCTTCATCTGGGAGATGCTCACGCGCGGGCTCGACGCGAAGAGCCCTCGCATTTTAGCAAACCCCGCGCGACCGACGCAGAATCCGCTTCTCCGCCGCCGCGGTGTCATCCCGCGGGCGATTGGGAAATCAGAAGGCCCGGTGGTGTCACGCCCGCGCGCTTGTGTAACCTTCGAGGGGTGCGCCCCGCCCGGGGGGGGAAGTTTGGAGGCCGGTGGTCGCGCCCCGCGCGCGGGGGAGGTTGGAGCCGGTGGTCGCGCCCCGCAGCTTCGGGAGGGTTGGAGGCCGGTGGTCGCGCCCCGCCCGCGGGGGAGGTTGGAGCCGGCGATCGCGCCCGGCCCGCGGGGGGAGGTTTGGAGGGGGCGTCTCGCCCCCTCCATCTATCTAGTCGCGCGAACGAAGACCAGGTCTGTCTCGAGCTGCAGGTCGTTGGCGACCTTGAGAAAGAGCAGCTGCGGGACCTGCATGGCATGGTCGGTGAAGGTCGTGTTGAACTTTGCCCGAACCTTGATGTTGTCGCCCGTGAAGCCCCAGCGCTTCTGCGCCTCCACCTGTTCCGGGGTCAGCTTGATGTATGTGACGGTAGCGTCCGCCACCCGCTCCGAGGGCTTCTGCTTCACGGTGAGGATGCCTCGCACCTTGGCCGGCACTGCCTTTCCCGGCTCCAGGGGACCGGCGATCTCGACGCTCTTGATCTCGAACGTCACCCAGCGGTTCGCCTCGTTCTCCGTCTCGAGATAGGGCTTGCCGCGCATGTCGGCGTCGCGCTTCTCGATGCCGGTCTTGACCGCGTTCATATCCACGTTCACCGTGCCCTTGGCCTCCTGAGGCCGGGCCGGATCGACCGTCAGCGTTCCGTTGATGCCCTCCGCCGCCGTGTTGCCGACGAAGGTCTCAAGAGGGGCGTCGCTCTTGAAGGTCGCGCGCGAGTAGTTGGGGAGCAGCTTGAAGTTCATGGTGTCGGCCCACCCAGCCGCCGGAATCGAGAGACCCAGGGCGAGCCCAAAGACCAGGCTTCTGACGGTACAACCCATCCCGTCCTCCTCTCGTCGGGGCGCGACCACCGTCGCGCCGGGGTTACGACTTTGGCGGAACGCGGAAGGGCGTGTGGCAGCTCCCGCATGCGAGCTTCCCGAACTCCCGCATGACCGCCTGCGTGGCGGTGGCGTCCTTGCTTTGTGCCGCGTCGCGGAGCTTTTCCGCCTGCACCTGGAAATTCTTCGCCGCCGCCTCAAAATCCGACCGCTTCTGCCAGATCTCCGGCTTGGCGGCCGACTTCTCGCTGAGCGAGCCCTCCGGAAACAGCTCTGGAATTTGGGGCGCGACGTAGGCCATGGCCTCCGCGTCGACGGCGATGGCCTCGAACTGCCCGGCCTTGGCCTTGTCCTGGGCGTCCTTCCAGAGGGCGCCGTGTAGCTTCATCAACCGCTGGCGCTGGGCGATCGCATCCGCTGAGCCCATCTTGGGCGGCTCCGTGGATGCGCATCCGGCCATCGCGAGCACGGCCAGACTTGCCAGGACCACACTGCGCCGCCACTGCCTTCTCTGGGTCATCGCGCTCCCTCCGGTGAGTGGGTTATGATGGCGGCTTCCGGACCTTGTTCTGGATTGGCGGAATGGACCTCAGGTATCGAGCGATCGCGAGCAGGTCGGCCTTGGTCAGATCCTTGTAACCCGCCGTGGTGCCGTGGATGACCTCCTCCATCAGCCCCCCGGCAACGTCGCCGTCGGGTTTGTTGCCGCTCACCAGGTACTCGGCGATGTCCTCCTCGGACCAGTCGCCAATCCCGGTGGCCTTATCGGGGGTGATGTTGGGCACCACGGAGTCTTCCGGGCCGCGGGGGTTGCCAGCGAGGAAGCGCGAGTTGTCCACGGCCTGGGTCACCCCACGCGGCGTGTGGCACTCGCCGCAGTGGCCGACCGCTCGCACCAGATACTCGCCGCGCGCGATCCCGGAAGTCGGCGCCGTGGCCGGAGGCGACTCGCGCGGGGAGAACGCGGCCAGCCAGGTCGGAAGGAAGACGGATTCGAAGAGGGGTACCGTAATCTTCTTCGGCTGGTTCGGGCGGTTGACAGGTGGCAGCGAGCGCAAGTACGCCACGAGCGCCTTGAGGTCTTCCGCAGCCATGCCGTTGAACGTCGGGTATG
This sequence comes from Candidatus Methylomirabilota bacterium, assembly GCA_046726415.1. GTDB lineage: Bacteria > Methylomirabilota > Methylomirabilia > Rokubacteriales > CSP1-6 > CAVWFS01. The sequence continues at coordinate 6,321 of JBKPAK010000219.1, read as the reverse complement.
GGTGCACGGGAATGAGGCGCTCGCCGTTGGGGCGGCGCCCTGACCGGATCGCGTCGATGATCTGCGCGTCGGTCCAGCCGCCGATGCCCGTCTTGGTGTCAGGCGTGATGTTCGTGCCGTACACCGTGCCGAAGGGACCGTCGTAGCGCCGCCCTCCCGCGTTCACGGGCTGCCCCTTCTCGGTGTGGCACCCACACCCGCCGGCCGCGCCGAAGACGTATTTCCCGCGCGCGATCTCCTCGGGGGTGGCGGCGCCCGCCGCCGCGAAGAACGCCAGGAGCACTCCCCAGGCGAAGGTGCCCACACGACAGGTTCTGAAGACTAGAGGTGGTCGAATGCGCACGCGTGTGTCCTGAACGGCCGGATATGGCTCAATGTTCCCAGCTCTCGCCAGCCGAGACGGCCACGGGCAGACGCGCCTCCATGATCAGCGCGTCCTCGCCGGTGTCGTAGTAGTAGCCGCGGCGCCGGCCGACCACACGAAAACCGAACGATTCGTACAGGGCACGCGCTTCCGTGTTGGTGGGCCGCACCTCCAGCCCCACGAGGGACAGCGACCGCCGGCCCGCATCCTGCAGGACGTGAGCGAGCAGCATTCGGCCCAGCCCGCGTCGGCGGTGGGCCGGATGCACGGCCACGTTGGTGATGTGCAGCTCGTCGGCAACCTCCCACAAACAGAGGTATCCGACCACGCCGCCCTCCTCGCGCACTACCCAGCAACGCGCCACGCGATTGCGCTCGATCTCGTACATGAAGGCGCCGCGCGACCAGGGCATGCTGAAGGAGGCTCGCTCGATCTCGAGGACCTCATCGAGGTCCTCCACGCGCATCAGCTCAAGCGACGGTGAGAGCACGGCGCTTGAGCTCCGCTTGCGAGGGCCGCACATAGAGCGGCACCAGGTCGCCCGCACCCACGATCTCCCCCGCGCGAAGGCGCGCGACACCCAGGTGCCCCACGGTGGCCGCCGCCGGTCCACGCCGCCACGGCAGCGCCGGGCGCGCGAGCGACGAGGAGATGATCATGGCCCCTTCTCCGACGAGAATTGTCGGCTCCCGGAACCGGTCGGCCAGCTCGCGCGGCGAAAGGGCCAGATAGTCCCATTCCCGGCGCATGGCCGTGCCATCCCACTGGTACAGACTCGCATACACCTCGTCGCGCCGGGCCACGACCACCGCACATACCGGCAGCGCCGCATACGGCAACCCGGCGGCTAGCGCGTCGAGGGTCGGGACCGCAGCAATCGGAATGGACAGCGCTAGGGCGAGCCCCTTGGCCGCACTGGCGCCGACGCGCAGGCCGGTGAAAGATCCCGGGCCCACCGCCACCGCGAGACCGGAGAGATCGCGCGCCGTCCAGCCCGCGTCGTCCACGACCCGATCGATGGCCGGCATCAGCCGCTCCGAATGGGTCAGGCGGACGTCGAGCAGATACTCCGCCACAGTACGCTCGTCCTCGATAAGGGCGACTCCGCCCGCCAGCGTGGACGTGTCGATGGCGAGGACGCGCATGTCGGGTCAGTCTAGCACGCGGGCAGACGTCCCTTCGCCCGAAGGCCGTGCGATAATGCCTAGGCAAGGAGACCCCCGATGACGACCGCCCCCCGGCAGGATCCGGCGGCCGTGGAAGCGGAGGTCCGCGAGAAGATCCATCTCGAGATTCTCAAGCGGACGGGCGCCTACCACGCCAACGACCATGTGCTTCTCCCCTCTGGCCATCACACGAGCGAATACATCGAGAAGACGCTGGTCACCACGGAGCCGTCGTTCACGGAAGGTCTGGGCGCCGTGATCGCCAAGCACTTCGCCCCTTGGCCCATCGATGTCGTCCTTTCCACCGGCCACGGCGCCCTCATCCTGTCCCACTGCGTGGCCCGCGCCCACCCGTCCCGCCCCATCGTGGTGTATGGCATCAAACGCGTGGCCGGCGGCAAACGGCGTGTAACGCTACCCGCGGAGTTCCGGCGCCTCCTGCGAGCGGGCACCAGGGTACTGCTGGTGGAGGACCTGGTCTCGTCGGGCTCGACGCTCAAGCTGCTCGTCCACCTCATCGGCCGGCACGGTGGACAGGTGGTCGGCGTCGGGTGTCTGTGGCGGAGGACCTCGGTCGCCGTGGAGGATACGCCGGTGTTTAGCCTGGTCAGCCGGGATTTTCCGACCTACCCTCCCGAGCAGTGCCCCCTGTGCAAGAAGGGTGTTCCGCTCAACGAGGAGTTCGTTCGGCGACAGTATCACCGGCGCCCGTCGTCCGTCCAGGAGCCGAAGCCGCTCTGAGCCCTCAGGCCGCTTCCCAGAGTCCCTCGGCCGCCCCTGCGCTCTTGTAAGCCTCGCGGATTCGATCCAGGTTCGTCGTCGCCAGCAACCCGATCTTGGCGAAGGGCTCGAACACCGGCCCCTGCCCTTCGATCAGCGGGAAGCTCACGCGCGGGAGCCTCTCCCACTGAGCGTGTAGCACGTTGCTGACCACGGTGAGCCGCGTGTAGAACTCGGCCCGCTCCTCGGCCGCCCGCTTGACGATCGGGGTGATGACGCAGTCGAGCCGCTGGCGGGCCGCCGCCGTTGCCTCTTCCACCGCTTCGGCCAGCGGGATGACGGTCACCCCGAGCTCGCCCAAGAATCGCTGAAGCAGGCGTCCGCACGCGTCCTGCAGCAGGATGGCGGGAAGCCCCACCGTCTTCACGGCCCGGTGACCGAGCTGCGAGGCCTCGCCGTAGAGCTGGGCACGGAGCCAGCTGACGTACGCCCGGTTCTCCTCGTCCTTCCACCACTGGCGGATCATCTTCTTGCCCCAGTAGCGGATGGTGGCGTAGTAGATGTCGCGCTTGATGAGCCGTTTGGTGATCCCCTTCCACCCGTAGAACTTTCCCATGGCCTTGATGGCGGCCATCTGCAGTTCGTACGGCGACATCCGCCGAGGCTGATGCACGACGTGATGTCCGTCGTACAGGGACCAGTTGCGGCTGATGACGTACTTGTCTCCGTGATGGTACAGCGTCTCCCAGTCCGGTGACCCCGGGATGGGCGTGAGGATCATGAACTGGATGGAATCGATGTCATGCTTGAGGGCGAATTCAGCAGTAGCGTCGATGGTCTCCACGTCGTCCTCGTCGGAGCCGACCACGAACATGCCGTGGATCCTGATGTTGTGCTCGTGAAAGCGGGCGATCGAGCGCTCGATCTTCGTGAGGTCTTGCTTCTTCTGGAAGAGCTTGAGGGTACGCGGGTTGATGGACTCGAACCCCACGTAGACATTGAAGCAGTTGGAGTCGCGCATGAGCTCGAGCAACTCGGGGTCGTCCACCGTTTCCGTGCGAACCTGGGCGCCCCACATCGGAGTGAGGTTGCGGGCGATCATGTCTCGCAAGAGTTCCTTTACGCGCTTCTTGTTGGCGGTGAAGATGTCGTCGGCGAAGAACGTGTAGACCGTGTCCTTGTGCAGGGTCAGCTCCTCCAGCACGCGTCCGATGGAATGCGTGCGAAAGGCGTGGCCGTACATCCCCGGCACCGAACAGAACGTGCAGGAAAAGGGGCAGCCGCGCGACGTCGCCACCGAGACGACGCCCCCCGGCTTCCAGCCCTCGATCAGCGTGTAGTCGGGAATGGGATTGACGTCGAGATTGGGGATCTTCGGTCGCTCCGGATTGTTGACCACGCGGCCGTCGGCGAGATACGAGAGGTTCTGGATCTTCTCGATGCCACTGCCCCTCTCGATGGCCTCAACCAGTTCCTGGAAGGCGAATTCCCCTTCCCCCCGCACCACGAAGTCTCCATGCTGCAGGCCTTCCTCTGGCAGAAAGCTCGTATGGGTGCCGCCGAGCACGGTGATCGCTCCCGCTTCGCGCACCGTGTCGGCCAGCCGATACGCCTGCGGCGCGGTCGAGGTGATCGCGGAGATACCCACCAGATCTGCCGACAACACCTCCGCCATGTCGAGGTCGTGGATGTCCTCGATGTACACGCGGACGTCATAGCCCTTGGCGCGCATGAGCGTCCCCAGCAGGACCGAGCCCAGCCGGGGAATGGTCACGCGGCTGTACACGTGCAAATGCGTCGACTTCGGTTCCACGAAGACAAGTTTCTTGAGGGCTCGCTTCAAGGGAGGGCTCCTTCCGATGGGTTGATCGCGAGGCTACACTGCGCTTCGTCGGCTTGTCAACGCGCGCTTCCTGGCGTCAATCCACCAGAGGTGGCGTGGCGCTCCGATCGAGGCTCTACGGACGGTATCCGGGCCTAGCGGGCCTTGGCCAAGGGGCGGGGCTTCGCCGCGACCTTGGCCTTGTCCTCCTTGAGCAGCTCCTTCAGCTCATCCATGAACTGGGCAGGGTCCTTGAACTGGCGGTACACGGAGGCGAAGCGGACATAGGCGATCTGGTCGAGCTTCTGCAACCGCTCCATGACCAAGTCTCCGAGGTCGCGGCTGGGGATTTCCTTGTCGGCGCGGTCGTGGAGTTTCGACTCGATGTCGGCCACGATGTCGTCCACCGCTTCGACGGCGACCGACTGCTTCTGGCACGCCTTGAGAATCGAGCCGCGGAGCTTCTGGCGGTCAAAAGGCTCTCGACGGCCATCGCGCTTGACCACGTGGGGGAGCACGTCCTCGATGTACTCGTACGTCGTATACCGCCGGTGACACTTGAGGCACGCCCGGCGACGGCGGATGAATTCCCCATCGCGCCCGACGCGCGAGTCCACCACGCGATCCTCCGTGTGGCCGCAGAAGGGACACTTCATCGCGAGCCCTCCCCGTCCGGGCTCATTCCTCGGGGTAGAGCGGGAACCGGCTCGTGAGCGCCTGAACCTCTCCGCGCACGGTCGCCTCCACGCTCGACGAGCCGAGGTGACTCAGCACCTGATCGATGAGTCCGGCGATGATCGCCATCTCGCCCTCGCACATGCCCCGCGTGGTCACCGCTGGTGTGCCGAGACGGATGCCGCTGGTCACCATCGGGCTCTTCGTCTCGAAGGGGATCGTGTTCTTGTTGACCGTGATCCACGCCCGATCCAGCGCCTCCTGCGCATCCTTCCCGGTGACGTTCCGGCCGCTCAAGTCCACGAGGAGCAGATGCGTATCCGTTCCCCCGGTGACCAGGCGGAACCCTCGCCCGAGCAGCGCGGTGGCCAGCGCGCGGGCATTGGCCACAATCTGGCGCTGATAGGCCTTCCAGGCCGGGGTCAGGGCCTCCCGCAGGGCCACCGCCTTCCCCGCGATCACGTGCATCAGCGGCCCGCCTTGCACTCCGGGCATCACCGTCCGATCGAGGGCGGCCGCGTGGGCCGCCCGGCACATCACCATGCCTCCTCGGGGACCGCGCAGCGTTTTGTGGGTTGTCGTGGTGACGAAATCGGCGAGGCCAACCGGCGACGGATGTAGGCCGGCGGCCACCAATCCAGCCGGATGGGCGATGTCCGCCATGAGCGCGGCGTCGACTTCGCGGGCGATGTCGGCGAAGGGTGCGAAGTCGATGGCGCGGGGAAAAGCCGAGCCGCCCGCGATGATCAGTCGCGGACGGTGCTGGCGAGCGAGGTCACGCACCTCGTCGAGGTCGATCTGCTCGGTGTCGCGACGCACGCCGTAGGCCACGATGGAATAGAACTTCCCGGAATAGTTCACCGGGCTCCCAGCGGTGAGGTGCCCGCCGTGGCTCAGGTTGGGCCCGAGCACCACATCGCCGGGCTTGAGCAGCGCAAAGTACACGGCCATATTGGCCTGGGCGCCGGAGTGGGGTTGCACGTTGGCGTGCTCGACTCCGAACAGCTCCTTGGCGCGAGCGATGGCCAGATCTTCGACGATGTCCACGACCTCGCAGCCGCCGTAGTATCGCCGCCCCGGATATCCCTCTGCGTACTTGTTCGTCAGGACTGAACCCACGGCCTCCATGACGGCCGCGGAGACGAAATTCTCGGAGGCGATCAGCTCCAGATTGCGGTTCTGCCGATGGCGCTCGTCCCGAATGGCCTTGCCGATCTCCGGATCGACGTCGTTGAGACGAGACATGAGACGACCATATCCGTAGGGGGTCTGGGGTGTCAAGCCACCAAGATCCTGGGGTCGCGCCGCCTCAGCGACGGGCGGCCACCGGCGGCACTGGAAAGGCGAACTGCTCGACCACGGCCCCCTCGCACCCCTGGCTCACCAGCCGCTCGACGTCCAGCCGGGACTCCGCGCGAACCAACTCGGCCGTGGAGACGCCGGTCGCCGGGTGGCGCGGCGTGAAGAGGGTGCAGCAGTCGGCGTCCGGCTCAATGGAAACCTCGTAGGTGCCCAGCCGCCTCGCCTCGGCGGTGATCTCGAGCTTGTCCATGCCAACCAGAGGGCGCAGGATC
>JBKPAK010000218.1:0-20383 GCA_046726415.1 Candidatus Methylomirabilota bacterium | reverse complement strand
GCCTTCCACAATCTCCGGGTTGCCATTCAGCTCACGGGACGGGTGGGTGAGTTCCGGAGCCTGATGATCACGAGCGCGTTCCAGGACGAAGGGAAGTCGACGACGCTGGTGAACCTCGGTGTGGAGTTCGGCGAAGCAGGTCGGCGGGTCATCCTTGCCGATACCGACTTTCTCCGACCTACGCTGCACGAGACGCTCAACGTGGAACAAAACGGGGGCCTCGTCGACGTGCTCCATGCGCGACGCCACGTCACCGAGACTCTCGCGCCGGTGGCGGACCGGGTGCGGGTGGCGACCCGCGGGAGCAGCCTGCAGCGCGATACGCGGGGGGTGCTGGCGACGTCCCGGCTGAAGGAAATGCTGGGAGAGATGACAGCGCAGGCCGAGCTGGTCCTCTGCGATTCATCCCCGGTCCTTCTCGTCTCGGACAACCTGTTCCTTGCCTCGGCGGTCGACGCGGTGATCCTCGTCGTCAAGGCCGGGAGCACGCCGTGCTCGGACGTGCTCCGGGCCAAGACCATGCTGGAGGGCGCCGGGGCCCGGATCCTGGGGGTGGTGATCAACCAGATGCCGGTGGCCCGCCTGAGGCGCTACTACAAGCGCTACTACAGGGCTTCCGCAAGGGAGGACGTCGTCAAGGGCGGGGTGTCATGAACACGGTCGTGCGCGAGGTCCCGGTGGGTGAAGAGGGGGCGGCGTTCGCCGCGCGGCTCCGCGGCGGCACGGCGACAGTCGCGGTGATCGGCCTGGGATACGTCGGACTGTCCCTCGCCGTCGCCTTCGGTCGGGCCGGCGTCCGGGTGTTCGGTGTCGAAGTCGACCTGGAGAAGGTCAGCCTGGTCAACCAGGGGGTGTCCTACATCGGCGATGTCGGCGCCGAAGAGCTGAGGGCGCTTGTGCGTGCCGGGCGGCTGACCGCCGGCGTTGATTTCGATCCAGTGGCGGGAGCGGACGCGATCGTGATCTGCGTGCCGACGCCCCTACGCAAGAGCAAGGAGCCCGACATCTCGTTCATTCTGAACGCGCTCGAGAGCATCCTGCCCTTCGTCCGACCGGGCCAGCTTATTGTCCTCGAGAGCACCACCTACCCCGGCACTACCGAAGAGGTTCTCCAGTCCCGGCTCGAGGGCCAGGGCTTCGTAATCGGTCGGGACGTTTTCCTGGCGTTCTCGCCCGAGCGCGTAGATCCTGGCAACCCCACTTTCGCCACCGCGAACATCCCCAAGGTGGTGGGCGGTGTCACGCCGGCGTGCACCGAACTCGCCGCGACCCTGTACGCGAACGTCGCTCGCGAGGTGCATCGAGTGTCGTGTCCTCGGGTCGCGGAGACCGCCAAGCTGCTCGAGAACACCTTCCGAAGCGTCAACATCGCCCTCGCCAACGAGCTGGCGCTGGCGTGTCGGGCCATCGGGGTCGACCCGTGGGAGGTGATCGAGGCAGCCGCCACCAAGCCGTTCGGGTTCATGCCCTTTTACCCAGGGCCGGGCACTGGTGGCCATTGCATTCCGCTCGATCCTCTCTACCTTTCATGGAAGCTGCGGATGAACGGATTTGACACGCGCTTCATTGCCCTCGCCGACGAGATCAATCGATCGATGCCCCGGCACGTAGTGTTCCTGGTGACGGACGCCCTTAACGATCGCGGGCGCTGCCTGCGCGGGGCATCGGTCTTCGTGCTAGGGGTTACGTACAAGCCGGACGTCAACGACGTTCGGGAGTCGCCGGCACTCGAGATCATTCGGATGCTGCTCGAGAGGGGCGCCGACGTCCGGTACGGGGATCCATTCGTGCCGCAGCTCGCGCTCGAGAGTCTCAAGCTGACGGCGACGGCGATCACCCAGGAGACCCTGTCGACGAGTGACTGTGTGTTGATCGTGACCAACCACCGGGCGTTCGACTATGGCGCAATCGCGCGGCACTCGCCCCTCGTCGTCGACGTCCGGAATGCTCTCCGCGGGCTTGTGGAGCGACGCGAGAACATCGTAACGCTCTAGGCGCGGAGCATTGACAAACGTGCGAATAATGAGTGGCGTGGGTGGATGGGACCCGAGCCGTTGATGAACAAGAGGGGTCCAGGCGCGATGCTGAACGCGCTCACTTTCGACGTGGAGGAATACTTCCACGCGGAGGTGTTCTCGAACGTCGTCCGCCAGGAGGACTGGACGCTGCTGCCCTCACGAGTCGGAGAGAGCACGCGGCGACTCCTGGACCTGCTGGACGCCCACGGGGTTGCGGCGACATTCTTCGTCCTCGGGTGGGTGGCAGACCGCGACCCTGGTCTGGTTCGGGAGATCCGTGACCGAGGTCACGAGGTAGCGTGTCACGGCTTCGCGCACCGGCTCATCTACGCCATGAAGCCGGCAGTGTTCCAGGTGGACGTCCGTCGGGCCAAACGGACGGTTGAGGACGCCATCGGCGCGCCGATCCTAGGGTATCGAGCCCCGACGTTCTCGGTGGTCGACGGTACGCGCTGGGCCCTCGACGTTCTGGCTGAGGAAGGATTCCGGTACGACTCGAGCATCTTTCCGATCCGTCACGACCGCTATGGGATCCCGAACGCGCCCCGCTTCCCTCACCGCATCGGCGAGTCGCTGGGGAGCGGGCTGGTCGAGTTTCCGATCACGACTCTGGCAGTGGGACGCTTGCGTCTCCCATTCTCCGGCGGCGGCTACTTCCGGCTGCTCCCGTACCCCGCGATTCGGGCGGCCCTCCAAGGCGTCAATCGATGGGAGAGGATGCCCGGGATGGTGTACCTCCATCCCTGGGAGGTGGATCCCGAGCAGCCGCGGCTTCCCGTTCGCGGCCTGTCGCGACTACGCCACTACCTGAACCTTGGAGGCACCGAGCAGAAGCTCGAGCGGCTGCTCCGGGACTTCGAGTTCGCGCCGGCGGGGCGCGTGCTCCAGGCGTGTGGATTTGCCGAGGTCCGCGCATGAAGGTGGCCGCGGTGGTCGGTGCGCGCCCAAACTTCGTCAAGATCGCCGCGGTCGTGGCAGAGGCCCGGCTCTTTCCGGACGTCGAGCTGCGGCTGATTCATACGGGCCAGCACTACGACCATCTGATGTCCGGGGCATTCTTCGGAGATCTGGCGATCCCGGAGGCCGACATCAACCTCGGGGTCCGCGCGGACTCGCCGGTCCAGCAGACGGCCGAGATCATGGTGCGTCTGGCAGAGGTGCTCGCCGCCGACCGGCCCGATCTCGTCCTGGTGGTGGGAGACGTGAACTCCACGCTCGGCGGCGCGCTGGCCGCGGCAAAGTTGAGGATACCGCTCGCGCACGTCGAGGCTGGCCTTCGGAGCTTCGATCGCACGATGCCGGAGGAGGTCAATCGCATCGTCACGGACTCGATCTCCGACTACTGCTTCACGACGGAGCCCTCGGCGAACGAGTACCTGGCCCGCGAGGGTGTCGCGGACAGCCGGATCCATTACGTCGGCAATGTGATGATCGACACCCTGTTCCGGTTCCGGGAGCGCGCGGCCGAGTCACCGATCCTGAACCGACTGGGGCTCGAGGTCCGGCGATACGTCGTGCTCACGCTGCATCGACCGGGAAACGTGGACGACGTCGCGATGCTCGCGCAGGCTATGGAAGGGTTGACCCGGATCGCGCGGGAGTGGCCGGTGGTGTTTCCCGTGCATCCACGGACACGGGTGCGCCTGCGTGAGTTGGAATCATTGACGCCCGGGGGACTGCAGTTTCGACTGATCGATCCGTTGCCGTATCTCGACTTCGTCCAGCTGATGGCCCATGCGAAATGCGTTCTCACGGACTCGGGTGGCATTCAGGAGGAGACGACGGCCCTCGGCGTGCCGTGCCTCACCTTGAGGACGAACACGGAGCGGCCGGTGACGGTGACGCACGGCACGAATCGACTGGTGGGCCTGGACGCGGCCCGGATCGAGGGGGCCTGGGCGGAGGTGGCCCGTGGCGAGTGGTCGGTGGGGCGACTCCCCGAGCTATGGGACGGTAAGGCGGCCTCGCGCATCCTCAGGGTTTTGGTCGGCTAGGCGGGCGGCGACACGTGGACATCGAGGAGCTGGGTCAGGAGAGCGCCGACTGGGACGCGTTCGTCCGGACATGCCCGGACGGCTCGCCATTCCATCTCACTGCGTGGAAGCGCGCGGTCGAAGCGGTGTTCAGCCATCGGTCCCATTACCTTCTGGCGAGACGGGATGACGCGATAGCCGGCGTGCTGCCGCTGTTCGAGACCCGGGGCCCCCTCGGGGGCCGGAGTCTCGTGTCCGTGCCGTACGGCGTCTACGGCGGGATCTGCGCCACGTCCGAAGCGGCTCGGCAGGCACTCCTCGCCGCCGCGACAGAGCTCGGACGGGAGCGAGGCGCGACATTCGTTGAGCTCCGCCACCGCCGCCCGCAAGGTCTCGACCTGCCGACGAAATCCCTCTACGCGACGTTCGCACGCCCGATCTCCGGCGACGACGAGGCGAACGCCCGCGCGATCCCGTCGAAACAACGCCGGATGACGCGGCAAGGAGCAAAGCACGGGCTGCGGGCGGAGATCGGTGCACAGCACCTTGACACCTTCTACGACGTCTACGCCGAGAGCCTCCGAAACCTCGGAACGCCCGTATTCCCGCGGCGTTGGTTCCATGCCCTGCGCGACGCGTTCGGGAAGGAATGCGAGCTGATGACCGTCTGGCGGCACGAACGGCTCGTGGCCGGCGTGCTGACCTTCTTCTACGAGGACCAGGTGCTCCCATACTACGGCGGCGCCCGTCCTGAGACGCTCCCCTGGGCGGTCAACGACTTCATGTACTGGGAGCTGATGTGTCATGCGGCGCGGGCGGGGTACCAGGTGTTCGATTTCGGCCGCAGCCGTGAAGGGACGGGGGCCTATCACTTCAAGCGCCACTGGGGCTTCGACCCCAGCCCGCTCCCGTACCAGTACGCGCTGCTCCGACAACACGAGATCCCGAACGTGAGCCCGTCGAACCCCCGGTTTCACCTGGCCGTCGAGACATGGAAGCGGCTGCCCGTGGGCCTCACGAAGGTTCTGGGGCCCGGCCTCAGCCGATACCTTCCCTGAGAGCTGTCAAGGGGGACTCGAAGGGATGGCTCGCGGTTCGAATCGATTCACCAAACGATCTGCGTTCAATGTGCCCATGACGTCGAGAACCACCGGGTTCGGGAGTCGATGATGGTCGTACGTTGTGTGACGTCGCTCCGTGAGTTCGACGCCCTCGCCTCGGCCTGGCGCGGCGTGAGCCAGGTCGGGGGAGGCGACTCCCCGTTCCTCAGCCATGACTGGTTCGCGTGCTGCTGGCGCACGGCCGGCCCGGATCGCCGGCGGGAGCTGTGGGTACTCGAGGATGCAGGCAGCCCCGTTGCGTTTCTGCCCTTGACGCGCGTGCGAACCCGCGCCTGGGGGCTGCCGGTTCGACTCCTTTCGTTCCTCGAGTGTCCCGATACTCCCTTTGTCGACATTCCGACAGCAAGAAGAGCAGAGGAGGTGATTCCCGAGTTCCTGCGCGCCCTCAGGCAGGCCGGTGCCTGGGACGTCCTCTCGTTCAGAAAACTGTCGCCCGAGTCGGCGACCCTGGAGGCGCTCCGGGCTGCCCTGGCAGGCCGATGGCCGTGGCGCGAGGGGAGACGCGAGGCCTCGCCGTGCGTCGAGATCTCGGGGACGTGGGAGGACTACCTCGGGCAGCGGAGCCAGCGGTTCCGGAAGACCTGCCGAAGCATCGAGAATCGGTTGGAGAAGAGCGGGACCGTGACGGTCGAGGAGCATCGGGAGGTCGACCCCGACGGTCCCATCTTTGCCGAGCTCATGGATGTGTCCCTTCAGAGCTGGAAAGGATCGCGCGGGCTCGCGATGGTGAACATGCCGGGGGCGTCGAGGTTCTTCCGCGAGTTCACGCGGCGGGCTAGCGTGAACGGGTGGCTGCGTCTGTGGATCCTCCGCGTGGATGGTCGGGCGCTCGCCACGGAATATCAGATCAAGTCGAACGGGAGCCTCTACGCGCTCCGGGCCGACTTCGACGCGGGAGCTGAGACACTGTCCCCCGGCGCCGTCCTGAACCTGCGGATCGTCCGCTCGCTGTTCGAGCGACAAGACGTCCACACATACAACATGGGCCCCGGGGCGAACCCCTACAAGCTCAGGTGGGCGACCGGCAGTCGTGAGACCCATACCATTCACGTCTACGCGCCGACCCAATACGGCCGCATGCTGTATGGGCTCGAGACACGCGTGCTCCCAGCGCTCCGCCGTATCCGTGAGAAGGTCAGGCCCTCATGCGCATGATCGGCGGCCACGTTGCCTGGGCCGGCGCGAACGGGGCGGCGTCGGCAGGCGCTCGGGCGATGGCGGGCGGCCCGTCCGGCTCCACGTCGCATCATTTCGGGGGCCCAGGGTCGGCGGCGTTCTGGACTTCGGGTGAGGCGGAGCACGCGCGCTCGCAGGATGGTCTGCTGATCGCGGCCGATGTGGAGCTGAGTAACCTTCACGAACTCGGGGCCCTCGCAGACTCGTCGCGACCGCCGGTCTCGCTTATGGCCAGGCTCTACCAGGAGGAGGGACCTGACTTCGTCCGACGTCTGCGCGGCGCGTTCGCGCTCGCGATCTGGGACCCGGGCCGAAAGCAGCTCCTCCTGGCGGTGGACCATTTCGGGGTGAAGCGGCTCTACTACACCAGCAGTCCGAAGCGCGCAGCCTTTGCGTCGTGGCCGAGCTCGCTGACGAGACTCCCTGATGTGGGGCGAAATGCCGACCTCGGCAGCGTGTACAGCTATCTCAACTTCGGGTTCGTGCCGGCGCCGCGCTCGATCTTTGCCGGGCTCTTGCGGTTGCCTCCGGGACATCTGGCCAAGCTCCGTGCAGACGGGCCCTCAGTCGAGCCCTACTGGGACATGGCGTACCCGGAACGGCCCATGCGGCGGGCCGACGCGACGGCCAAGCTGTACGAGTTGACGGAGCAAGCCGTCGCCGACACCCTGCGAGAGATCGCTCCGAAAGAGGTGGGGGCGTATCTCAGCGGTGGAACCGACAGCAGCACGGTGGTGGGGCTCGCGACCCGCCTCACCGGAGAGCGGATTCAAGCGTTCTCGGTCGGCTTCTCCGAAGAGCGTTACGACGAGCTCGAGTATGCAAGGATCACGGCGCGGCACTTCGAGGCGGCACACTACACGCGCATCCTAGGGCCAGACGAAGCGCTCGCGAGCCTGCCGCGTCTGGTCGAGGCCTACGATGAGCCGCACGGCAACAGCTCGGCGATCGGGACGCTTGCCTGCGCCGACGCCGCTCGCGAATGCGGGGTCCGGCGGCTTCTGGCGGGCGACGGCGGGGACGAGATCTTCGGAGGCAACGAGCGCTACCGGACCGACCGCATCTTCGCACGGTACGCTCTGATTCCCCGGATCGTTCGCCGCACCCTCCTGGAGCCGGTGCTGTCGCGGGTCGCCGAGGACGGAACCAGCCTTCTTGCGCGGGCTCGTCGGTACGCTCGGCGCGCGAGCCTTCCGAACCCCGATCGGTACTACTTCTCCGAGTTCCTCTTCGCTCGGGCCGCCGAGCAGTTCCTGAGCGCGAGCGTCAGAGAGGCGGTCTCGACACGAGCCCCGTATGCCGTCCTCGAGAGCTACTATCGCCAGGTCCGGGCGACCGCCGAGCTGAACCGCCTCATGTACATCGATCTGAAGGTGACCCTCGGGGACAACGACTTGCTGAAAGTGACTCGCACCGCCGAGCTGGCCGGGGTGGCGGTCCGCTTTCCATTCCTTAGCCTGCCCCTCGTGGAGTTCACGGGGGCCATGCCGGCGCGGTTCAAGCTCCGAGGACTCGAGAAGCGATATCTGTTCAAGCGGGCGTTCGGACCTCTTCTCGCCGCCGAGACGCTCGCCAAGCGCAAGCATGGGTTCGGCGTACCGACTAGCGCGTGGATGAAGACGCACACGGGGTTCCGGGAGCTGGCGCGTGACACCCTGGTGTCCTCCCGCGCCCTGCAGCGCGGGTACCTGCGCCCGGGAGCAGTCGAGTGGCTGTTCGACCGGCACGAGGCGGATCGGACGCCGTACTACGGGGACATCCTCTGGAACGTCCTGATGCTGGAGCTCTGGCAGCGGCGGCACATGGACGGAGCGGGGGCGTCGTGACCGGGTCGAGACGCGCTCAGGTCGTCCGCAGTGTCGCAGGCGTCGTGTACCGCACACGGCTGATCCGCTTGCTGGAGCTGCTGGCGAAGCACGGGAGAGTCCGTCCGGCGGCTCAGATCCTGACGTACCACCGGGTGAACGACGACGGTGATCCGTTCTTCCCGGCGGTGCCGACCCGGATTTTCGCGCAGCACATGGCCTACATTGCAGGGGCCTACCGGGTCCTGACCGTGGAAGACCTCGTCGAGCGCATGGGCCGGGGCGAGTTCCCGCGATGGAGCGGCATCCTCGACGAGGCCCGGGCGCGCGCGGTGACCGAAGCATGACCGCTGTGCCGCGGCGTCAAGCGGGGTCCGTCGTGATCGGCGATCAACGCGCCGGGACGATACGCCGGGAACCCGATATCGTCAATGGCAACGCTGCCACGTTGAGGATCTGCTTCGTGTCCGCCGACTACCCCTCGGATTCGAGGCCGGGGGTGGGCGGGATCGCCACGCACACGGCGACGCTGGCGCGGGCGATGGCGGGCATGGGACAAGAGGTGACCGTGCTAACGGAGTCGGGTGAGGTCTCGCGACACGTCTACACGGACGGGAAGGTCCGCGTCGTCGGAGTGCCCCGACGCGGCCAGCGGCTGTGGAAGCTCGGGCGCTGGGTCCCCGTGGCGTGGATGCGGAGGTCCTGGGCGGTCGGGCGCGCGCTGAGCGTGCTCCAGCGAGATCACAACTTCGACGTCGTGAGCTTCGCGGACGGATACGGGGAGGGATGGCGGTATTCGTACTCGCCGACGACGCCGTTCACCGTCCATCTATATGGGCCCGCCAGCGTGGTTCAGCGCTGGGATGGGCGAACGGTCCCTCCGGTCCGCGCACGCGTCGAGGAATGGATGGAGCGTCGCCCCGTGAAGCGGGCCGCCCTCGTCGTCTGCGCAAGCCGGCGGTTCGCCGACGAAATGGCCAAGGCGTGGGCGGTGGACCCGAGCCGGATCCGCATCATCCGGAATCCGATCGACCTGTCCGTGTTCCGGCCCGGCGGCGCCAGCCCGTCGTCGCGGGCGGTCGTTCTGTTCGTGGGTCACCTCCAGCGGCTGAAGGGCGTGGAGACCCTCGCCGCGGCCATCCCGGCGGTGAGCCGGCAGAAACCCGGCACCGAGTTCTGGTTCGTCGGGAACGACACCCGGTCCGGCCCCCGGGGGACTTCGATGAAGGCGTGGCTCCTCCAGCATCTTGGTGATCACGCCGCCGCCGGATGTGTGCGGTTCTTCGACCCGGTGCCTCAGCACGAGCTCGTGTCCTTCTACCGTCGGTGCTCACTGCTGGTGCTGCCATCGCTGAACGATGTGT
This sequence comes from Candidatus Methylomirabilota bacterium, assembly GCA_046726415.1. Taxonomy (GTDB): domain Bacteria; phylum Methylomirabilota; class Methylomirabilia; order Rokubacteriales; family CSP1-6; genus CAVWFS01. The sequence goes on along the minus strand of JBKPAK010000218.1, from coordinate 10,926 downwards.
ATCCGAACGTCGTGCTGGAAGCCATGGCCTGCGGGCGGCCGTGCGTGATCACGACCTCCGTAGGCGCGGCCGAGCTCGTCGTCGACGGCGAGTCCGGATTCCAGGTGCCACCGGGCGACCCGCAGGCGTTAGCGGCGTGCCTCTCGGCGGTACTCGCCATGTCGCCGGGAGCACGCGAATCGATCGGCACCCGCGGCCGGGCTGCCGTCGAGCGGGCTTGCTCGAGCGCGATCGTCGCCGCGGAGACGGTCGATGCCTTCCGCGAGGCTATCGCCGCCGAGGCGACGGGAGCGGGGCGGTGAGCATGCCGACCCGTCCGGAGGTCGACGTGGTCCTGCCGGCATACAACGGCGCCGTGGTGATCCGCGAGGCGCTCGACAGCGCGCTGGCCCAGAACGACGTCGCGTGCCGCATCTTCGTGATCGACGACGGATCGACGGACGACACGGCGCAGGTGGTCCGCTCGTACGGGTCGCGAATCATCCTGAAGTCCCAACAGAACAAGGGGGTCTCGGGCGCCCGGAACACGGGTCTCCAGCTCGGTCGGGCACCGTACGTCGCGCTGCTCGACCAGGACGACGTGTGGCTACCCGGGAAGCTGCGCCGGCAGGTCGACCTGCTGGACGCCCACGGGGAGGCGGGCCTCGTCTTCACGGACATGACGCTGTTCCGGGACGGAGGGGAGATCGTCGAGGACGGCTTTCTCCTCGCGACGCCCGCGTACGCGTCCCTGGCGAAGCACCCACTCGGTGACTGCGAGTACTTGCTGTCTCAAGCAACCGTGGACAGTGTGATGCGCAGCAACTTCATTTCTCCGTCGACCGTCCTGTTGCGGCGTTCGGCAATCGAGAGCATAGGGGGATTCGACGAGGATCTCAGATTATGCGATGACGCGGAGTGCTGGATGCGGCTCCTCGTGGCGTGGCGGGCCATCGCAATTGAGAGGCCGCTCGTTCTGTCGCGGATGTGGGAGGGGAATGCATCACTCAAGAGTGAGCGGATGCTCGCGGAGCGAATCCTCATCGCAGACAAAGTCCGAGCCTACCCCCAAGCATATGCGGCTGGAGCCTGGCGATATTTCGCACGACAGCGAGCCGTATGGCTGTACCGGCTGGGAACGATTGCGCTCCGTGATGGCAACGTCAAGAAGGCTCGACGGTACCTATTAGCCAGCTTCAGCGCGCAGCCACGAACCGTCACTGCTCTCTTGCTAGCCGCCAGCCTAGTGGGGCCTACCGGGCGAAAGCTCCTCCTCCGGGTAAGACGGGCCACAGGCTGGCGGATGGCTGCTCGAGCTGATTGAGCGGAAAATGATCTGCGTGGAAGGTTTTGGCGATAGGGTGTGGTTCGAGGCATGGCATGAAGCGTTCGCGTCGGATGCTCGACAATATCCGTTGGGTCCATCGGGTTTGGACGGAGACTGCGAGCTCATCGAAGGTACGACACGCCTGTTCAGGCGCCCGGTTCGGTTTCTTGTGGCGCCGGTTAACGCTCATACGCCACGGTACGACTGGAAAACACGCGCCGGTGTGTCCGTGGAGCATGTGGGTAGGTTTCTCCTGGAGACCCTGTCCGCGTCTCGAGCTCACGGGATCGAATTGAGTCTCGTGCCGGACGGAGGTGTGACGCTGAATCTCATAAGTGACTTGGTGAGGACTGGACGGTGGTGCGCGGTGATCGATGATGCGGAGAAGAGCCCGGTCATTGATGTGAGTGGAGATTGGGACGAGTACCTCGGGGCCTCTCCGAGGCGCAGAAAGCTCAACCAGCAGGAGCGACAGCTTCGTGCACTCGGTGCCGTCACATCTGGGGAAGTGGGTCGTGGACCTGAATGGCGCGAATGGTATGAGCGGGCACTTCGCCTTGAGGCTTCCGGGTGGAAGGGGCGAGAAGGAAGCGCCATCTTGCTGCGAGCGAATGAAGCACGCTTCTATCGGAAGATAGCCGTGTCGGCTGCCGATCAGGGACGGCTTCGTTTATTCGTGTTGAGCCTTGGTGAGCGACTCTTGGCGTTCTACCTGGGGATCGTGGATGGCCTCACCCTTTTCTACTTGAAGACTGCGTACGATGAGGAGTTTGACCGTTTGAGTCCTGGAGCGATCCTTTTCCGACTCAGTCTACGGGAGTGTTTTGGGGATCCGAGGATTATGGCGGTGGCCATACCTGGGGGCCCGGAGTGGACGGTCCAATGGTCGACGCGAGTCGAACGTCTCAAGCGAGTCCGGCTCGCACCACGATCTTCCCTGGCAGGGTATCTGCTGAGGGCCGAGAGCAGGATCAAGCGTGCCAAGGGCTGGCTACATGGTTTCCGGAGCGCGTCGCCTTCGCATCGTGGCCGAGCGTGCTGACGAGACTCCCCGGCGTCGGGCGAGATGTCGACCTCGGTAGCGTGTACAGCTATCTCAACTTCGGGTTCGTACCGGCGCCGGGCTCGATCTTTGCCGGGCTCTTGCGGCTTCCTCCGGGACACCTGGCCAAGCTCCGAGCGGACGGGTCTTTGGTCGAGCCTTACTGGGACATGACGTACCCGGTCTGGCAGCAGCGACACGTGGACGGCGCTGGGTTGCCATGAACAGTCCGAGCCGCTCCGAGATCGTCCGTCGAGTCGCGAGCGTCGTGTACCATGCGCGGCTGATCCGTCTACTCGAGCTGGCGACGAAATACGGGAGAAGTCGGCCTGCGTTTCAGGTCCTGACCTACCATCGCGTGAACGACGATGCGGACCCGTTCTTCCCGGCGCTCCCGACACGGGTCTTCGAGCAACACATGGCCTATGTCTCGCGTGCTTACCGGGTGCTGACGGTGGAGGATCTCGTCGAGCGCATGGGCCGCGGCGACCTGCCGCGCCATGCGATCGCCATCACGTTCGACGACGGGTACCGCGATACCTTGACTCATGCGGCGCCAATCCTCGCACGGCTCGGTTTGCCGGCGACGGTCTTCCTGGCGACGGGGTTCATCGGAACGGGCGAGATTCCCTGGGTCGATCGCGTGGCGCTGGCCCTCAAGCGAACGGAGATGCGCTCGATGGTCAGCCCCTGGGGGGAAGCCGTCGGGCTTGCAGAGGCTGCCGACCGCGTGCGAGCGCTCGAACTGACACTGCGGTACCTCAAGCAGCTGCCGGACGAGAGCCGTCGGGAGGTCGTGGAAGTCCTGCTCGAGCGTCTCGCCGTGCCGGACGAAGCAGGCGCCGGGTCGATGCTGTCCTGGGAGGATGTTCGAGCGCTGCGCAAGATCGGCTTCTCGATCGGGGCCCATACGGTGGAGCACCCGATCCTGTCTAGGATCGACGGCGCACGCGCATGGGCCGAGATCGTCGGCTCCCGGGATTCCATCGCGGCCGAGTGCGGCGACGTGCCGCGCGCCTTCGCCTATCCGAACGGGCGGACCGAGGATTACACGGCAGCGGTGGTCGACTTGGTCCGGCGGGCAGGGTTCACGTGTGCCGTCACGACACGCTTCGGAGTGAACGGCCCGGGTACCAATCCGTGGGAACTGCGGCGAGGGGGGCCGTGGGAACGCGATCTCCCCACGTTCGCGACGAAGCTGGCGTGGTACCGGATCGCGGCGGTGTGCCCGGAAGATCCTGCGGCCGGAGCCGCGCCGGCTACCCGGGCGACGGAGACACCGTCGCCGGCCAGCGTGCCGGCGGAGCTCTCGGTGCCGTGCAAGGTTTCACGGAAATGACAGTGACGCGGTATCTCGCGGAGCTGGCGGAGCACGCCCACCTCGTGCTGCGCTTCGCCACGCGGGACGTCCGGGCACGCTACAAGCAGACGGTATTCGGTATCGCGTGGGCGGTCGTGCAGCCGTTCTCGCTGATGGTCGCCTTCACGTTCGTCTTCTCGAAAGTTGCGGGGGTGCCGAGTGACGGCGTGCCATACCCGATATTCGCGTACAGCGCGCTCCTCTTCTGGACGTTTTTCGCGATGTGCGTGTCGCAGGGCACGTTGGCCATGGCGGCGAATTCCACGCTTGTCCGGAGAATCTACTTCCCTCGCGAAACGCTCCTCCTCGCCGTTCTCTTGTCGGCCGGCCTCGATCTTGCCGTCAGCTCAACGATCTTTGCGGGCTTGATGCTCTACTATCAGATCCCGGTGGGTCTGTCTGTCCTCTGGGCCGTGCCAGTGCTCGCCGTCCAGGTGATGCTCACATTCGGGTTGATCTGCGTGACGTCGGCCATCCACGTCCACTTCCGGGACGTCGGACACGGACTGCCGCTGGTGATGCAGCTGTGGATGTTCGCCTCGCCGGTCGCGTACCCCCTGTCGGTGGTCCCGGCCTCCCTGCGGCCGATCTATCTCCTCAACCCGATGGCCGGCATCATCGAGTCCTATCGGCGCGTGATCTTGCACGGGGAGACGCCTGATCTCTCGTCGCTCGGACTCAGCGTCAGCGTCGCGCTGGCCCTGCTGAGCGTCGGCTACCTCTGGTTCAAGCGGGCCGAGCGCACCTTCGCCGACGTGATCTGAGCATGAGCGACGTTGTGATCCGATTCGACCGGGTGTCGAAGAAGTATCGGTTGCACCAAGGCTGGTACTTCTCGCTACGGGACGAGGCCGCTGCGCTCGCGCGCCGCATCTTCCGGGGGACCGGGGCGACGCGAGACGAATTCTGGGCGCTGAAGGATGTGAGCTTCGACGTACGGCGGGGCGAGACCATCGGGTTGATTGGGTCAAACGGGGCGGGCAAGAGCACGACGCTCAAGATCCTCTCGCGGGTTACCGTGCCGAGCTCCGGCGTGATGACCGTCAACGGGAAGGTCGGCGCCTTGATCGAGATCGGTGCCGGCTTTCACCCCGAGCTGACCGGACGAGAGAACGTGTACCTGAACGGCGCCATCATGGGCATGCGGCGGAAGGAGCTCGACGCGAAATTCGACCGGATCGTGAGCTTCGCCGACATCGGGCGACTGCTCGACACGCCGATCAAATACTACTCCTCGGGCATGGTGGTCCGACTCGGATTCTCGGTGGCGGCTCACATCGATCCCGAGATTCTGCTCGTGGACGAGGTCCTTGCCGTTGGGGATGCGGCGTTCCAGGTGAAGTGCCTCAACAAGCTGGCCGAGCTGAAGGAGCAGCGGCGGACCATCCTCCTCGTCTCGCACACCATGCCGAACATCCTGCAACACTCGACGCGCGTGTTGTGGATCGACCATGGCGAGGTCCGTGCCTTCGGTGATCCGGAAGCGACTGTGGAGAGGTACCTGGGGTCCGTCGCCGTCCCACCGAGGGATGGCGACGCCGTGTCGGACCGTGGGGTGGGCGATTCACCCATTCGGATCCAGAGGGTGCGGATCTACAAGGGCTGGCGAGACGATGGGGAGCCCCTGGAGCATGGCGGGCGCGCCGTCGTCGAGATGGCGTATCAAGTGGCGGAGGCGGTGAGCGATCCGGTCGTGTCGGTCACCTTCCACGACGTCCGCGGACAGCTGCTCGGAGGCCTGACGACCCGCCTCGACGGGGTGAAGGTGGACACAAATCGGCAAGGAGGCGTCATCCGCCTGATTCTCTCGCCAGTGATCCTGACGCGCGGCGCCTACACGGTCGGCGTGGCGATCTACGACCAGCGAATCCGGCAGTGCCTCGACACGAAGGCGAACGCGGCCACGTTCACGGTGGAGGGGCCGGGCGTGGCGAGCCGCGAGGTCAGCGGTCACGTGGTCTACCCACACTCGTGGGAGGTCGACACCGCCGATGGGGCGTGGGACCAGGAGTAGGCTGGCATGCCGCGGGTCAGCGTGATCATCCCGACGTATGAGCGACGCGGATTCCTCGACGAGGCGCTGGCCAGCGTCGTCAGCCAGACTGAGCGTGGCCTACGCCGATCTCTTCTATCACGTGATCGCCTGCGTGATCCTGCTGAAGGTCCTGGCGGATCGCGAGGCGCGCGAACCAGTGCCTGCCGGCGCGGACTTCGCGACGGCCATGGCGGGGAATCATGTGCGGCATAGCTGGGCTCGCTAACGTCGACGGCCAACCGGTTGACGCCGCCCTCCTGCGGCGCATGACGGACGTCATCGCCCACCGAGGCCCCGATGGGGAGGGGTTCCGCGTCGAGGGGAGCGTCGGCCTCGGCCACCGGCGGCTCGCCATCATCGACCTGGTCACCGGCGATCAGCCGATGGGCAGCGACGACGGCACGACCTGGATCATCTACAACGGCGAGGTTTACAACTTCCGGGAGCTCCGCGCGGAGCTGGAGGCGCGGGGGTACCGATTCCGGACCACCTCGGATACCGAAGTGATCCTCCAGGCGTACGAGGCGTTTGGTGTCCAGTGTCTCCAGAAGCTCCAGGGGATGTTCGCGTTCGGCATCTGGGACGCTCGCCGCCGGCAGCTCTTCCTTGCTCGGGACCGGGTGGGTATCAAGCCGCTCGTCTACTCGTGGAACGGGCGACGCCTCGTGTTCGGCTCCGAGATCAAAGCCCTGCTCGAGGATCCGACCGTGCCACGAGACCTGGACTGGGAGGCGTTCCGCGACTATCTCACGCTCGCATACGTCCCGAGCCCCAGGACGATCTTCGGGAGCATCCGGAAGCTGCCACCGGGCGCGTACCTCCTCCTGTCACTCGACGGAGGCGCACCCCGGGTGGAGCGCTACTGGGATCTCCGATTCGCGCCGGACCACGCGGTGACGGAACGCGAGTGGCTGGAGCGGCTTCCCCACGTCCTCGGCGAGACCGTGGCGCGGCACATGGTGGCCGACGTGCCGGTGGGGGCGTTCCTGAGCGGCGGAGTGGATTCGAGCACGGTCGTGGCGTTCATGGCGCGGGCGAGCTCCGCACCGATCCGGACGTTCTCGATCGGCTTCGACGAGGCCGATTTCGACGAGCTGGCCCACGCGCGCCAGGTCGCGCATCGCTACGGCACCGCGCATTCCGAGTACGTCGTGAAGCCCGACGCATTCGAGGTGCTACCCCGGCTTGCGTGGCAATTCGACGAGCCGTTCGCGGACTCTTCGGCCATCCCGACCTACTATGTCTCGAAGATCACCCGGGAGCAGGTCACGGTCGCCTTGTCGGGTGACGGAGGCGACGAGAGCTTCGCCGGGTATCGCCGCTATGCCCGAGCGGAGGCGCTACACCGGCGGCTGGACCGCTGGCCGGCGCTCGCCCTGAGGCCGCTCCTTCGGCTGACGGGCCGGATGATGCCTCGTGGCATGAGGGGGCGCGGCTACCTCGACCTCCTGGGCCGGGAGCCCATCGACCGATATTTTCGGCTGATGAGCAGTCATGACGGCGGAAGCCTTCGGCGGCTTCTCACCGCCGATGCCCGAGCCCGCGTGTCCACCGAGGTGACGGCCGAGCCGTTCAGACGGCTGATCCGCGAAGGCTTCCCGCCGGACTATGTCTCGAGCCTCCAGTACCTGGACATTCGGACGTACCTTCCGGACGACATCCTGACCAAGGTCGACCGGGCGAGCATGCTCGTGTCACTCGAGGCTCGGGTGCCGCTGCTCGACCACATCCTGATGGAGTTTGTAGCGACGATGCCGTCCGGGCTGAAGCTTCGGAACGGCACGGGTAAGGCGATCCTGAAAACGCTCATGGCGAGCGAGCTCCCGGCGGACCTGCTCCGACGACCGAAGATGGGATTCGGCGTGCCGCTCGGCGTCTGGTTTCGCCGCGAGCTGGCCGACTACGCGCGCGACGTGCTCCTCGGTCGCCGGACACGGGAACGGGGACTCTTCGATCCCGGGGTTGTTGCGGGGCTGCTCGACGAGCATCAGCGAGCCGGGCGTGACCGGTCCAGCCAGCTCTGGACGCTGGTGGCCTTCGAGGAATGGGCCCGGCGATGGCTCGATCGATGAGGCAGGAAGGGTAGCGCACGATGTGCGGGATTGCCGGACTGGCTCGCGGGGAAGGACTCCGACCGGGGGACGCGGAGGTCGTCCGCCGGATGACCAACGTCATGGCTCATCGGGGTCCCGACGCCGAGGGTCTCCACGTGTGGCCGGAGGCCGCGCTCGGGCATCGCCGGCTGAGCATCATCGACCTCGTCACCGGGGACCAGCCCATCTTCAACGAGGATCGAACCAAGGCCGTGATCTTGAACGGGGAGATCTACAACTTCCGAGCGGTCCGGACAGAGCTCGAAGCCCGGGGGCACCGCTTCGCGACCCGGTCGGACACCGAGGCCATCGTGCATGCGTACGAAGAGTACGGCGTGCAGTGCCTCGAGCGTCTCAACGGGATGTTCGCGTTCGCGCTGTGGGACGAGACCGAACGCCTGCTCCTCCTGGCCCGCGACCGTGTCGGGAAGAAGCCGCTCTACTACGCGCACGACGGCGCCCGGCTCTGGTTTGCCTCGGAGCTGAAGGCGCTGCTGCAGGTCGATGAGCTGAAGCACCGGGTGAATCCCATGGCCCTCACGGACTACCTGTCATTCGGGGCGGTCGTGGCCCCGGCGACGATCTTCGAGGGCGTCGCTCAGCTACCCCCGGCCCACTACCTGACCTGGCAGCGGGGGGTAACGCGGATCGGTGAGTACTGGGACGTGCCTCGGCGCGACGTCGTCTACCGCGATGAGGGTACCGCGCTGGAGGCGTTCGACGCGGTCTTCAGCGACGCGGTCCGGGCCCGGCTGGTCAGCGACGTCCCGCTGGGGGCCTTCCTCAGCGGGGGCATTGACTCCAGCGCCGTCGCGGAGAAGATGGCCCGCCTGTCGGATCGCCCCATTGTGACCACGAGCGTCGGGTTTGCCGAGGCGGGCTTCAGCGAGATCGGACACGCCCGCGTCGTCGCACGGGCCCTCGGCAGCGAGCATCACGAGATCATCGTGACCCCACGGGCGGCCGAGGTGCTGCCGCTCCTCGTGTGGCATCTCGACGAGCCGTTCGCCGATTCGTCCGCGCTGCCGACCTACTATTTGTCGAAGGCGACGCGCGAGCGCGTGACCGTCGCCCTGTCCGGCGACGGGGGTGACGAGGTGTTCGCAGGGTATCAGCGGCGGTACGGGCTGAATCGCCTGGAGGCGCGGCTGCGTCGCTGGCTACCCGCGTGGGTCGGTGGCAGGGTCCTGGGGCCGCTCGGTACGGTGTGGCCGAAGGCAGACCGGCTTCCCCGTCCGCTCCGGGCCAAGTACGTCCTGCAGAACCTCGGGACGACGTTCGAGCGGGCCTACTTCGCCGACCTGTCGGTGTTCCGGGACGGAGAGAAGGCCGCTCTCCTCTCGCCGGAGCTCAAGGCCCAGGTGGGGGGGCACGACTCGTTCTCGGCGCTCGAGCGGCACTTCCAGCGCGTGCGAGGGCGCGAGCCGCTCGAGCAGCTCCTGTACGTGGATCTCAAGAGCTGGCTCGCGAACGACATCCTGGTGAAGGTCGATCGGATGAGCATGGCGAACAGCCTCGAGGTGCGGTCGCCGCTACTCGATCACCGGCTCATCGAGTTCGCCGCGGGTGTGTCGACCGATCTGAAGTACCGCGGGCGCATATCCAAGTACCTCTTGAAGCGGCACGTCGAGACGCGCCTTCCCGGTCTGAACGTCCATCGGCCGAAGCAGGGGTTCGTGATCCCCCTTGCCGCCTGGTTGCGAGGGGAGCTCCGGCCGATGGCCGAGGATCTCCTGCTCTCCCCGCGATCTTTGGGGCGCGGCTACTTCGTGCCCGAGCGGGTCCGTCGGCTGTGGCAGGAGCATCAGCGGCGGGCGCGCAACCATTCCTCGCGGCTATGGGCTCTCATGGTCCTCGAGCAGTGGCATCGCATGTTCGTCGACGGGAGCCCCTCGGCGGGGACGCTCGGCTGGGCCGGACGGGAAACGGGCTCGTGATGGCGTTCGGTTGGAAGCCTCGGGGGGCTGGGTCGGTCACCGAAGAGGTCGATCCTCGGTTCGACGTGGAGTGGCGGGCGCGGTTCGAGCGATTTGGCCGGTCGCACCACGAGGACCACGCTGTCTCCGGGTGGTCGGCGGAAGGGCTCGCCCGTCGGTTGAAGGTCTTCCGGGGCCTCGTCGGTGAGCTGCCGCTCGAGAAAGGTTCCCGAGTGCTGGAGCTGGGCTGTGGGGCAGGGACATACGTCCGGTATTTGACGGAGCTCGGCCACCACGTGATCGGCGTGGACTACGCCATCCCGAGCCTGGAACGGGCGACGGCGGCAGACCGAAAGCGGCTGGCGTACTACGTGGCGGCCGACGGATACGAGCTTCCCTTCGCGCCGTCGTCGTTCGATCTGGTCGTGTGCATCGGAGTGCTCCAGGCGCTGAGCCGACCCGAGCGTCTGATCGACCAGATCGCGGGCGTGCTCCGGCCGCACGGGCTGGTCGTGGTGGAGGTGCTCAACGCCCTCGGCCCCGGGCGCGTGTTGAGGCAGCTCCGACAGGCGGTCGGACGCCGGCCGGGTCGCGTGCGCTTCTTCCGGCCATCCGAGGTAGTCCGGTGGCTCGCGCAGGGAGACATCCGGCTCACTCGACGAATCGCCGTCCATCTTCCACCGCGGCGCTATCCGGCCTTGGGCCGAGCGCTCGACTCCTGGGCCGTCAGGTGGTTGCTCGAAGCGGCCTCCGCCAGGACGCCTTTGACGGCGCACGCGTTCTGGCTGGTCGGAGAGAAGGCCGAGACGGGCCGTGGCGGCTTGCCGGTCGCGCTGTCTCTGATCGCGCAGGGCCGGCGGGGGGCGTGATGTACTCGAAGGTGGTCGGACACCTACTATTCCCTCTGCACGAACGGGTCAAGGGCAAGCCGACCTTCCCGTGGCTCAGGCGGCTCGAGAAGAGCCAGTGGATGTCACCGGCCCAGCTCCGTGAGCTGCAGTGGGTCGCGCTCCGGAAACATCTCGAGTTCGCTTACGCGCACGTGCCCTACTACCGGCGCCTGCTGGACGAGCACGAGGTGCCACCCTGGCGCGTCCAGTCGCTCGAGGACTTCCGGCGTATCCCCTATCTCACGCGCGAGGAGCTCCGCACGAGCTTCGCCGAGCTCCAGGCC
>JBKPAK010000217.1:0-18724 GCA_046726415.1 Candidatus Methylomirabilota bacterium | reverse complement strand
CATTGACACCGCTGGCCCCCCCTCTCTACAGTCGCAGGCACATCGAATCGACCAGGAGGCGCGCATGCTCGGTATCGTGGCGACGCTCAAGGTAAAGCCGGGAATGGAGAAGGACTTCGAGGCGGTGGCCAAGGAGCTCGTGGCCAAGGTCAACGCCAGCGAGCCGGGCTGCACGCTCTACGCGTTGCATCACGGCGAGGCCGCCCACACGTATGTGTTCATGGAACGCTACGTCGATCAGGCCGCCGTCGACGGCCATCGGGCCACCGAGCACTTCAAGGTTCTCGGTCGCAAGATGGGCGAGTTCATGGATGGACGCCCCGAGGTCGCGCGACTCCGAGAGGTCGAGTGAAGTCCTGCGAGCCGCAGGACGTCGCGGGGCTGGGGCCCCGCCGTCCGAGGCGAGCCTATAGAAGTCCTGCGAGCCGCAGGACGTCGCGGCACTCGGCGCGGATCTGCGCGAGCGGGGCGCCTCGGAGGCGCGCCCTTTGCACGTCTCGCGACTGGCGCTCGCGTCTCCGTGGGCGACCGTCGAACGAGATCGGCGCTCGCGCACGTTTCGAGAGTGACGCCGCCAACGACGCTTCGAGTCGACTCGGACAGAGAGCCCCGAGTGAGACAGCTGATTGGACCAGCAAAGGCCATTGCCCCCTCGCGCCGCCGGCACCCTGACGGTCGGACGCCGACTGGCCCGGCTCAGACGCGCAGCACGGCGCAAGTGAGTGGGATCGCCATCAGCCATCCCGACAAGATCTGGTGGCCGGAGGACCGAATCACCAAGCTCGACGTCGTCCGCTTCTACGCCGATATCGCGCCGCGTGTGATTCCATGGATGAGAGGTCGACCGCTGGCCGCCGAACGCTGTCCCGACGGCATGAGAGGCGAGTGCTTCTTTCAGAAGAACTTCTCGGGGGGCCTGCCGGCCGGCGTCCCCACAGCGGCGATCGCAGCCGAGAGTACCGGAAGGACAGTTCACTACGTCGTCGGCGGATCCCAAAAGACCCTGCTGGCGCTGGTCAATCTGGGATGTATCGCCATCCACTTAATGAACTGCCAGACGCGGTCGCTGGATCGGCCAGACTGGTTGGCCTTCGACCTGGATCCGGGCTCGGGGGCCTTCGCCGATGCGGCCAAGGCCGGCCAGGTCCTGCGCGAGATTCTCGACGAGCGTGAGTTGCGCTCGTATCCGAAGACGTCAGGAGGCCGGGGCCTCCACGTCCTCGTGCCCCTGCGCCGAGGACCGACGCAGGACGCGGTGAGAGGCTTCGCGAGGCAGGTGGGTCGGCTCCTGGCCGAACGGGCCCCGCAACTCGTGACGGTGGCGATGGCCAAGCGCGAGCGGCGAGGACGTGTCTTCGTGGACACCCTCCGGAACGCCTTCGGGCAGACGATTGCCGCGTCTTACTCGGTCCGCCGCCGTCCGCGGGCCCCCGTCTCGACTCCGCTGGCCTGGGATGAGGTCCACCCCGCGCTCGATCCGGCCGTCCACAACATTCGGACTCTCGACCAGCGACTCGCGGGTGCCGATCCGTGGGCCGATTTCTGGAAGGACAGGCAGGTCCTCCCCTCGTAATCCCTGGCTGACATGTCCGTGCGAAGCTAGGTAGCGCCTGTCGCTGGCACGCTCCTCGCTTCGTGAAACGACGGACCGACGACGACATCCAAGAGGCCATGCAAGGCCGATGCCCCGCATCGCGGCATTCGAGTGGCTCGCCCGCGGGCGGTGGGATCGCCGGAAAAAGGGGGTCAAGTCATGAAGATCGCGGACGCGATGATCCAGGAAGTCATCACCATCGAGCCATCGGCGTCGCTCGTCGAGGCGGCCAAGCGCATGCGCGAGGGAAACGTTGGAATCCTGCCCGTAGTCGACGAGGATGAAGTTCAAGGCGTCATCACCGATCGTGATCTCGTCGTCCGGGCCATTGCTGAGAACGCCGATCTGGCCTCGGTCCCAGTCGGGGACTGCGCCACCGGGGACCCGATCTGCGCGCATCCCGATTGGAGCGTCGAGCAGGCGATGGAGGCCATGGCCCGGTACCAGGTGGGACGGCTACCCGTCATTGACGACGACAACCACCTGCTCGGCATCGTCACCCTCAGCTCCCTCGCCCTCCGTTCGCGCGGGGACAAGAAGACGCTCGATGCGGCGAGAGAAGTGTCGCGCCGCTCCCTGAAGGGATCAGCCACGCCATCGGCGACCGGCAAGCGCGAAGCGCCGCGGATGAAACGGGCCGGATGAATCTCGCACAGGTGGGGAGGTGACGTCCCAATGAACAAGACACCGACGACGTACAAAGTCCAGCCGTTCGACCTCAGTGGTCTGCACGGCATCTCCGACGAAACGCTCGATCTCCACTTCAAGCTGTACGAGGGCTATGTCCAGGAAACGAACCGGTTGACCGAACGTATCGCGACGTTCCTCCGCGATGGCACGGTCGACCAGGAAGAGATGCCGGCCTACTCAGAGCTGACCCGGCGGCTCGGGTTCGAGTACAACGGGATGGTGCTCCACGAACTGTACTTCTCGAACATGCAGCGGGGCGGGGCGAGCGAGCCAACCGCGCGCTCGCCGTTTCGCCAGGCCGCCGAGGCGAGCTTCGGCTCCTGGAATGTCTGGAAGACGGACTTCGTCAGCATCGGAAAGATGCGCGGGGTAGGCTGGGCCATCTGTTACCAGGATCCGACCAGCGGTCGCCTGTCGAATCACTGGATCACCTTGCACGAGGTTGGCAATATAGCGGGCTTCCGGCCGGTACTCGTGATGGACGTGTGGGAACACGCCTTTCTCCTGGACTACAAGCCGTCTGAACGCTCGAAATACATCGAGGCCTTTTTCGCCAACATCGCCTGGGAGGCGGTGGAGCGGCGCCTGGCTCATCCCCTCGCCCAGCAACGCGTGGCTTAGGCCCGAATGGCCCCAGCCCCAATGCTCGGCCCGCTCCGGCTAAGCCGGAGCGGGCCGCGACGTCGGCAACCGCACGACGTAGATCTTGACGCTTTCACTCGGTGGCCGTGGACGTGGCCGCCCCCTTCATCACAATGGTCTTGATGTTGACGAATTCGCGGAGACCGAACGCGCCCAGCTCGCGACCATAGCCCGACCGTTTGACGCCGCCGAACGGGAGGCGAGGATCCGAGGCCACCATGCCGTTGACGAACACCAGGCCCGCCTCGATCTCCTCCACGAAACGCTCGCCCTCGGCCTCGTCGCAGGTCCAGACGGAGGCGCCGAGACCGAAGTCCGTGTCATTGGCCAGACGGATGGCGTCGGCGGCATCCCGCGCACGGAACAGCGCGGCGACGGGACCGAAGAGCTCCTCGCGAGCAGCCGGCGCCTCAGGAGGGATGTCGCTCAGGACGGTGGGAGGATAGAAAAAGCCGCGCCCGGATAGAGGTCGGCCGCCCGCCAGCAACCGCGCCCCCGCCGCGATAGACTTCTCCACCTGGGCGTGGAGCCCGGCTCGAATGTCCTTCGTGGCGAGCGGGCCGATATCGGTTGCCGGATCGAGCGGGTCACCAATCTTCAGCGCCTCGAGGCCACGGACGATGCGGCGCTCGAACTCCTCGGCGATCGGCTCCGCGACGATGAAGCGCTTGGCGGCGATGCACGACTGCCCATTGTTGATGGTCCGCGCTCGAACCGCCGTCGCCACGGCCGCGTCCAGATCGGCGCTGGGCATCACGATGAAGGGGTCGCTGCCCCCAAGCTCGAGAACAGTCTTCTTGATCCTCGAGCCGGCGCGGCCCGCCACCTGGCTGCCGGCCTCTTCGCTGCCGGTGAGAGTCACCGCGGCCACTCGCGCGTCATCGATGACTTGGGACACCTGCGCGGCCTCGATGAGGAGCGTCTGGAACGCGCCGGTGGAGAACCCAGCCCGCGCGAACAGCTTTTCGATGGCCACCGCGCACTGCGGAACGTTGGACGCGTGCTTCAGCAGGGCCACGTTGCCAGCCATCAGGGCCGGCGCGGCAAAGCGGAACACCTGCCAGAAGGGGAAATTCCAGGGCATCACGGCCAGCACCGGACCCAGGGGCTGGTAGCGGACGAAGCTTCGCTGGTGCTCGATGGCGATCGGCTCGTCGGCGAGGAGGGCCTCCCCGTGCTGTGCATAGTGCCGACAGACCCATCCGCACTTGGCGACCTCGTCGAGGGCGGCCTTGATCGGCTTACCCATTTCGAGCGTCATCAGCCGGGCCAGGGACGGCCGCTCTTCGTCCAGAATGTCCGCTACGCGCCGAAGCAAGCGACCGCGTTCCTCGATGGACGTCCTCCGACAGCCGCGAAATGCGGCGGCGGCTTGGGCGATCTTTCGGTCAAGCGCGTCGGTGGTGAGCGCGTCGTAGGTCATCAGCACGTCCCCCGTCGCCGGATTCACGCTCGCGATCCTCCGTTGGGAGCGGGCCGACGCCCTCGTCACAGGCCGGGCCGTGGTGCGAGACCGCTTCGCGCGCGAGTCGACGCCGAACGCGCCCGGCACCGGGCGCGTCGCCGGGATGGGAGCCAACCCATGGCGCGTGGATGCGCGCTTCCGAGCCGTGGACTGGAGCCCGCGCTTTCCTGAGGTCTGTCTGCTCATGATTGCGTCGCCTCCCCTGTCGGCAATTGCCGCGAGCCCTCGCTCGAGGCCGCGGCGGGTTCGAGGCCAATGCCAGTGCCCATGCCCCACAAGGCACGTTTAAACGTCGTCGTTGAGGGGCGCGTCTTCCTGGTCTGTAGATTCTTCAAACTCGATTGCTCCTCTTTTGTGGGACCCGAAGGCGCGGTCGACGAGCCTACTGGAAGGCCTTCGAGGCCCTCATGTCAGGTATGCAGCGCGCGGCCGTCCACAGCGAGAGCCGCTTCACGCAGCGTTTCGGCCAAGGTGGGATGCGCGTGGCAGGTGCGTGCGATGTCCTCGCTGCTCGCGCCGAACTCCATCGCGGCGGCCGCCTCGGCGATCAAATCGCCGGCCCGCGGTCCCAGCATGTGGACGCCGAGCACGCGATCGGTCTTCCTGTCGGCGAGTACCTTGATCCGACCGTCGGTATGGCCCAGGATCCGCGCGCGGCCGTTGGCCGCGAATGGGAAATGACCCCGCCGATAGTCCACGCCGGCACTTTGAAGTTCTTCTTCGGTCCTCCCCACCGACGCGATCTCGGGCGAGGTGTAGACGACGGCGGGAATGGCTCCGTAGTTGACGTATCCATAGTGGCCGGCCAGCGATTCCGCGCAGGCAATGCCCTCGTCCTGCGCCTTGTGAGCCAGCATGGGGCCGGGAATGACATCGCCGACGGCGTAGATGCCGTCCGCCGACGTGGCGAACCGCTCGTCCACGCCGATCCGCCCCGTGTCGTCGACGGTGATTCCCACCGAGTCCAGCCCGAGCCCCTCGGTCATGGGGTGGCGCCCCACCGCCACGAGGACGCGATCGCAGCGGAGTGGCTCAGCACCTTCGAACTCGACGAGGCACTGCGTCCCCTCGACCCGGGCGCAGACCACGCGGCTGGCCAGCCGGAACTCGAGCCCTTGCTTCTCGAAGACCCGCTTGGCCTCGGCGGCGATCTCTCCATCCATTCCCGGCAGGATTCGGTCGAGGAACTCGACCACGGTGACTGTCGCGCCGAGTCGCCTCCACACCGAGCCTAGCTCGAGTCCTATGTATCCCCCGCCCACCACGATCAGATGACGGGGTATCTCGGGGTAGCTCAACGCCTCTGTGCTCGTGCCGATGCGATCTCCGTCCAGCGCGGCGCCGGGGAGCGGGGCGGGCCGGCTCCCCGTCGCGATGAGGATGCGCCGCGCCCTGACGGCAATCGCCTCCTTGCCGTTCTGAACGACGACTTCGCGGCGAGCGGCGATCCGGCCGTGCCCGGTGTAACGCGTGATTCGATTCTTCCGGAACAGGCTGTCGATGCCTCGCGTGAGCCCGTGGACGATCTCATCCTTCCGCCGCAGCATGGCGTGCAGATCCAGGGTCAGCCCGCCGACGTTGATACCGTGAGCCGTCAAGTCGTCTCGCGAGGACGCGAACAACTCGCTCGACTCCAGCAGAGCCTTGCTGGGGATGCATCCCACCCGGAGGCAGGTCCCGCCCAGGGCCGGCTCTCGCTCGACACAGGCCACGTTCATGCCGAGTTGGGCAGCCCTGATGGCGGCGACGTAACCGCCGGGCCCCCCGCCGATGACGACGAGATCGTGCTCCGTCGGGGCCACGGTCAGACCTCGAGCAAGATGCGGGCGGGTTCTTCGACGCAGCCCTTGACGTGGCGCAGGAAAGTCACCGCTTCGCGACCATCGACGATCCGGTGATCGTAGGTCAGGGCCACGTACATCATCGGTCGGATCGCGACCTGACCGTCTCTGGCCACCGGGCGATCCTGGATCACGTGGAGCCCCAGAACGCCGCTCTGCGGCGGGTTGACGATGGGCGTCGACAGCAGGGAGCCGTACACGCCGCCGTTGGAAATGGTGAACGTACCGCCTTGCAAGTCCTCCAGGGTCAGCCGGTTGGCCTCCGCGCGCTGGGCGAAGTCGGCGATGGCGCGCTCGACCTCCGCGAGACTGAGCCGCTCGGCGCTGCGCAGCACGGGAACCACGAGCCCACGCCCGCCACCCACGGCGATGCCGATGTCGTAGTAGTTGCGGTAGACGATGTCGGTGCCCCGAATCTCGGCGTTCAACCCGGGGACCAGCTTGAGGGCTTCAATGACTGCCTTGACAAAAAACGACATGAATCCGAGCTTGACTTGATAGCGCTGCTGGAAGGCGTCTTGGTGGGCGCGTCGGAGGGCGATCACCGCGGACATGTCGATCTCGTTGAAAGTCGTCAGCAGCGCCGCGTTCTGCTGGGCCTGGACGAGCCGCTCGCCGACCCGACGCCGAAGCATGCTCATCGGTACGACTTCTTCCTCGCGAGCGCTCGTGGCTTTCAGCGCGGCTTGTTCTCGGCGAGCGCCTCTGGCCTTCGGCGCGACTTCTCCTGCGCGAGCCCCGGTCGGCGCAACTTCTCCTGCGCGAGCTCCGGTCGGCGCGACGCGGGGCGGGCTCGGCGTCTCGGCAGCAGTTCCCGGCCCCGCGGCTGGGGCCGCAAGCGGCTGCTGGCGCACAGGTGCCGCCTGCTCCGCCTGGAGATCGCGGAGAACGTCCTCTTTAAGCACCCGGCCGCCCGGCCCGGTGGCAGTCAGCTGATTAACCTCGACACCGCGCTCCGCGATCAGACGACGCGCCGCCGGCATCACTCGCGGCTCGGCAGGGGCAGCCGCAGGGGTCGGGGGTGGTGCCCCCTCTTTCGTCGAGCCCGGCGCGGTTACCGGCGGCGGGGCTTCGGCCGCAACGGCCGCCTCGTCGAGATACGCGATCACCTCGCCGATCTTGGCGATCTCGCCCTGATTCTTCACCAGGCGGACGAGAACCCCCGACGCGGGAGCGGGAAGATCCAGGGTCGCCTTGTCCGTTTCGAGCGTCACCAGCGGCTCGTCCTGACGCACGCGCTCGCCTGGCGCCTTCAGCCAGTCGGCGATGACGACCTCGGTGATCGATTCCCCGACGGCCGGGACCTTGACCTCAATGGCCATCGAGCGCCGCCCTCAACAGCCTCGTTTGTTCCGCCTTGTGGCGAGCGCTCCATCCCGTGGCCGGACTGGCCGACGCCGGCCGGCACACGGCGGAGAACGGCAAGGTCTCGCGCAAGGCATCGCCGAATCGCGCCAGAAGATATCGCCACGCGCCCATGTTCACCGGTTCCTCCTGCACCCAGACCACCGGGGTGTGCGGGCGATAGGGCGCCAGCGCGTCCCGCAGCATCTCGTCCCGCAGGGGATAGAGCTGCTCGATCCGCAGAATCGCCACGTCATCGCGGCGCTCTTCGTCGCGCAGCGCGCGCAGGTCGTAATAGACCTTGCCACTGCACAGGAGCACCCGCGTGACGCCTGCCGCATCGCGCTCGCCATCGGAAAGGATCGGGTGGAAGCGCCCACCCTCCAGCTCGTCGAGCGTGGAGGCCACACGCGGATGGCGCAGGAGGCTCTTGGGCGTCATGACGACCAGCGGTTTGCGCCACCGGCGCACGACCTGACGCCTCAGCAGGTGAAAGTACTGGGCCGGCGTCGTCGGATTCGCCACCTGGATGTTATCGTTCACCGCCAGCTCCAGGAACCGCTCGAGGCGAGCACTCGAATGCTCCGGGCCCTGCCCCTCGAACCCGTGCGGCAAGAGGAGCACCAGCCCGCTCAGCCGTTGCCACTTCTCCTCCGCGCTCACGATGAACTGGTCGATGATCACCTGGGCCGCGTTCACGAAGTCGCCGTACTGCGCCTCCCACGCCACGAACCCGTCCGGGCAGTCGAGGCTGTAACCATATTCGAAGCCCAGCACTCCCGCCTCTGACAGGGGACTGTTATAGATCTCCACCGTCGCCTGATCGGGCGCCACGTGTTGGAGCGGAACGTGGATTCGGCCGTCCCGGGTGTCGTGGAGGGCCGCGTGGCGCTGGCTGAAGGTGCCCCGGACGGTGTCCTGGCCGGAGAGACGGACGCGGTGCCCCTCAACCGCGAGCGTCGCCAGGGCCAGCGCTTCGGCGGTGGACCAGTCGATGGGCCGGCGGCAGGAGGCCATCTCCCGACGGCGCGCCAGTCCCCGGCTGATTGTGGAATGAGGCTGGAAGCCCTCGGGGAGCCGGGTGAGCGCCTCGATCAGCGCGGCCAGTCGGCCCGGCTCGACACCCGTCTCGGCACTTTCATCGTCGCCGCCGGGGCCCCCGTAGTACCCGTTCCAGATTCCGCTGGGTCGCTCGCGGGCCGGAACGTACGTCTCGCTGCGCGCCTCGGCCAGGTCGCGCTCCAGTTCGGCCCGCCGTTCCCTGACGATCTCCTCTCCCTCCTCGCGGCTGATCTCGCCAAGGGCGAGAAGGTGGTCGAGGTAACTCTCACGGACAGTCGGACGCCGCTCGATCAGCTGGTACATCTGCGGCTGGGTGAAAGCGGGCTCATCACCCTCGTTGTGCCCGCGACGGCGGAAGCAGTACATGTCGATGACGACGTCGCTCTGGAACATCCGCCGGAAATCCATCGACAACCGGACGACCTGCGCCACCGCCTCGGGATCCTCGCCGTTCACGTGGAAGATGGGAATCTGAAGCATCTTCGCCACGTCGGCGGCGTAGGGAAAGGACCGGGCCTCTTCGGGCGTCGTGGTGAAGCCCAGCTGATTGTTGACGACGACGTGAAGCGTACCACCGGTGCGAAAGCCCCCCAGCTCACTCAGATTGAGCGACTCCTGGATGATCCCCTCTGCCGCGAAGGACGCGTCCCCGTGAATGAGCAGGGCCATGCCGCGCGCGCGGGCCCGGTCCCCGACGCGGTCCTGCTTGGCCCGTATCCGTCCAAGCGCGACGGGATTCACGAATTCGAGGTGGCTCGGATTGAAGCACAGGGAAAGATGAACCTTTCGCCCGAGCGCCGACACCCAGTCGGTGCTGTGCCCGAGGTGGTATTTCACATCGCCCCGGCCCTCGCGCAGGGGATCGTCCCGGCCCTCGAATTCTCGAAAGATCTCGCGGGGCCGCTTTCCGAGGATGTTGGCCAGCACGTTGAGGCGCCCGCGATGGGCCATGGCCAGCACGATCTCCTCGATCTCCTGCTCGGCGGCCACCTCGATGGCCAGGTCCAGCAACGGGATGAGGCTCTCCGCCCCTTCCAGCGAGAAACTCGTCGCCCCGGGATATTTCTGCTGAACGAACTCCTCGAAGATCACCGCATCGGTCAGGCGGCCGAGGATGCGCACTTGCTCCTTGCGCGTGAGGCGCACGCGATGCTGGGGGCCTTCCAGCCGCTCGCGAATCCAGAGCCGCCGCGTCCGATCGTGGATGTGCATGAACTGCACGCCGATCGAGCCGCCATACGCCGCGCGGAGGCGTTCCACGATCTCCCGCAAGGTGAGCGATTCGGCGCCGGGGATCCCGTGGGGCGAGAAGCGGCGATCGAGGTCAGCTTCGGTGAACCCCCAGAACGAGGGCTCCAGCTCCGGGAGGGGCGGCCGCGGCCGACCCAGAGGGTCGATCGCCGCGACCAGGTGGCCGCGCACCAGATACGTTCGGATCAGCCGATCGACTCGGTCCTGTCGCGCCGCGATCTCGACCGCGGTGCGCTCGTCGACGGTCGTCGCCGCCCCGGTATCGAAGAGGGACCGGGGGCGGAACGACGGGCCGGGGAGGCGCCCGCTCGACCCGTCCTGATTCTGGAGGCGCTCGAAATAGGCCCGCCACTCCGCCGATACGGCGGCCGGATCGCGGAGAAAGGCCAGGTACAGCGCTTCGACGAACGGGAGACTGGCGGGACCGGGGAGCCACACGCTGTCCATGGTATGGCGTCAGCATAATCCCGCTGACATCCGGTAGCGAAGGAAGGCCCCCAACCCACCGATGGCGCGGAGCCACGCCGAGTCCTCGATGAACGTCACCTGCGCCGCCGTCCGGCGCGCCGTCGTGACCAGGGTATCGGCCACCTGCGCGGCGTCGTCGGGGTCTCCGTGAGCGCGTCGGGCCAAGCGGCAATGACCAGCTCGTCCACGCGCCCTCCTCGAGGGCGACTCGCGTCCCCCCCCCAATACCACGCCCAGTCCGCCGCCTCGAGACTGCGCGCCGACATGCAGCTCATGGCGCTCGAACGGAGCTTCGAACCGGGCGGCTTCGAAGAAACCGTGGGCACCGGCGCAGAGAAACAGCGCCAGCCCATTCGTGGCTGGCTGGAGCTCGCCGCGCAGATACTCGTCGATTCGCCCGATGTCCGTCTCCATGCTGACGCGGGCCAAGGACCGGGCGGTGGCGGCTCGCGCCGCCAATTCCTTGCGGGCGAACGCGTCGCAGGTGGATCGGCCCTGCTGCTTGGCCGGCTATCGAGGTAGAGGCTCACGGGGATCGCCGGTCGGTTCGAAGGCCGCCAGGCGATCGAGGAGGTTCGTCTCGGCCGGAGAGCTTCGACCTTGTAGGGGCATGATCATCCTGCGCGACGGCGGGGTGTGCCGCCGCCCTCCTCCAGTTCACGGGATTCGACGGTCCGCTGGCTCTGCTTCGCGACGTAATACTTCTTGGGGCGCCGGCTGAGGGCTCGCGTCCGGCTTCGTCGCTCGGCCAACTGGCGACCGAGAGCCGCCAGACTCCCTTCGAACGCCTCGTACGGCGTGGGGGCCAGGTGCTCGGCGCGGACCACCGCACGTGGGGGCACCGGGACGACCACCGTGCACTTCATGTCCACGCCGCCCTTCGGTCCATTCTCATCGCCGAACATAACTCGAACGCCAATAGGCCGGTAGCCGTACCGGTCGAGAACGGCTTCGATTTCGGTGACCACTAGCTCCGTCAGTCGCGGATCCTGGAGACCTTGAATATCGAGAGACATGCCGCTTCCCCTCCAAGACGCGTGTATAGAGACATGCCGCTTCCCCTCCAAGACGCGTGCCGTCGGGTAAGGGGCGCGCTCTGGAACTCAACTCGATCGGCTGCTGCCAGAGCTTGGGCTGGCGGAACCCTGCGGTTGCCGCCAGAACGGCAATCGCGCCCCCGTGGCAGAGTGGTTTGGAGAGTTCTAAAGGCTCCATCGTGTCGGCACTCCGTACACGGTGTGCGCAACTCTTACAGGGGGCCCAACGCGCCGCGCTAAACCCGGCATGCACCCCGGCCGAACACGGTCCCCAAAACGACATCAAGTCAACCAGTTATGCCAGTCTAGCGGAGCCTATGTGTTAGCCTCATCTGGCCGGTGCGATAGGGCACGCCTCTTGCCTTACGAGAGGCGACTGGCCGAATGCCGGGAAAGGGGGCTGCAATGCGTGATCTTCTGCGGTTCGGGGTAATCGTGCCCGCGACGCTCATCATCCTGTCTGGGTGTGCCACCAAGAGTTGGGTGCGAGAGACAATGACCAAGCAGCAGGCCGAAAACGATCAACGTTTCGGCCAGGTCGAGACAAAAGTCGGTCAAGAAGGGCAGCGCATCGGCGGCGTCGAGGCTCGCGTGACTGAGCAGACGAAGAGCGTCGAGAGCGTGAGCGGGCGTGTCAACACTTTGGAGGGCTCGGTGGGAGGGGCCGCCACCACGGCCAGGGGTGCCGGCGAGCGCGCCGATGTCGCCATCACCCGAGCCGACGGCGCCATGACCCGCGCCAATGAGGTCGACGGCAGGGTCACGCGGCTCTGGAATAATCGAGACGCGCGCAATCTCGTCGAGACCGTGGAGGTCCGCTTCGCCTTCAACAAAGCCGATCTGACCGACGCGGCACAGACGGCGCTGGTCGGGCTCGCCAAAGAGATGGCGGAGGACCCGCGACTCGCGGTGGAGCTGGAGGGCTACACCGACGCTACCGGCTCCCTGGACTACAATCTTGCGCTGAGCCAGCGGCGGGTGGAGTCAGTGCGCCGCTTCCTCGTGCAGCGAGGTATCGAGCTGCGACGGATCAATGCCGCGGGCATCGGCCCGATCACTGACCGTTCGCTGCCCGCCGATCAAAAGCGACGCGTGACCGTGAAGCTGACCACGCCGGTCGAGTAAGCCACCCGTAAATCGGGCGCCCGGGACCATACGGTATGCCGGGCGCCCACAAGCCTCGCGCGCTGTACGTGCCCTTCGGCGGGCAGTGGGAGTTTCCGTCGCGTCGCCCCGGCCTTCCACCGGGGCTCCAGGTGTGCTATCCACCTACGGCATGAGCGCGCACGGCACTCTCGCCATCGATGTGGGCGGCACCTTCACCGACTGCACGTTCGCCGACGCCGACACCGGAGCCACGTGGGTGGTCAAGACGCCCTCGAC
Organism: Candidatus Methylomirabilota bacterium; assembly: GCA_046726415.1. GTDB lineage: Bacteria > Methylomirabilota > Methylomirabilia > Rokubacteriales > CSP1-6 > CAVWFS01. Next base: position 5,947 of record JBKPAK010000217.1, on the reverse strand, counting down.
CCCCGGCGACCTCTCCGACGGCTTCATGGCCGCCGTCCGCAAAGTCCTGGCTCTCGCCGGTCGCGCACCGGAGGACGTCATTCGCGTTTTTCACGGGACGACGACGGCCACCAACGCGCTGCTGGAACGCAAGACGCCCCCGACGGCCCTCATCACCACCGCCGGCTTCAAGTACGTGCTGGAGATTGGCCGTCACGACATCCCCCGCCACGGCAACCTCTACGGGTGGAGCAAGCCGGTCCGTCCCATCACGCCGGACCGGATCTTCGAGGTCACCGAACGCCTCGATGTCGGCGGCAAGATCCTCACGCCGCTCGACGAGGCCGAGGCGCGAACGGTGGCGCGTCAGCTCGCGCAGCTCGGAGTCCCGGCGGTGGCGGTCGTCTTCTTGCACGCCTACACCAATCCGGCCCACGAGCGGCGCATGCACACCATCCTGAGCGCCGAGTACCCGGGAGTGCTGGTGTCCCTTCCTCGGAGGTGCTCCCCCAGTTTCGAGAGTTCGAGCGAAGCATGGCCACGGCCCTCAATGCCGCGGTCATGCCCCCGGTCAGCCGCTACGTGAGCCTCCTGCACGACGCGCTGGCCGCCGCGGGCGTGCGCGCTCCCCTCCTCATCATGAAGTCGGATGGCGGCGTCACGAGCGCGGCGACTTGCGTTCGCCAGCCGGTGCAGACAGTGCTCTCGGGTCCCGCCGCCGGCGTCATCGGCGCCGTGAGCGTGGCCACCGCCGCGGACGTTCGCGACATCATCTCCATCGACGTAGGCGGGACCAGCGCGGACATCTGCCTCGTCCGTGAGGGCCGACCGGAAGTCACCAAAGACGGAGCCATCGGCCCCTTCCCACTCAAGCTGCCCATGGTGGACATCCATACCATCGGGGCCGGCGGCGGCAGCGTCGCCAGTGTCACTGCAGCGGGACGGCTAACTGTCGGGCCGCGAAGCGCCGGCGCCGATCCCGGTCCCGTCTGCTACGGCCGCGGCGGAAGCGAGCCGACAGTGACCGACGCCCACCTCGTGCTCGGTCGCATCCCGCCGGCGCTCTTGGGCGGCGAACTGTCCCTCGACGTCGACGCGGCTGGCAAGGCCATCGAGTCGCGCGTGGCCCATCCACTCGGTCTCAGCGTCGAGGAGGCGGCCAGCGGCATCGTCGAGATCATCGACAATTCGATGGCGCGCGGCATCCGCGCCGTCTCGGTGGGGCGAGGCCACGATCCGCGGCGCTTTACGCTGGTGGCCTTTGGCGGCGCCGGCCCGCTCCACGCGTGTCGGCTGGCGGAACTGCTGGAAATCCCGACGGTCGTCATCCCCCCGCGACCCGGTGTCACCTCCACCTGGGGGCTGCTCGACACGGACATCCGGGTGACGTTCGTGCGGACAGTGGGCGCGGGCGAACGCGGGGCTGGCCCGGGCGACATCTCCGCGCTGGAGGCCGTGTGGGCCGAGCTGGAGGCGCAGGCTCGGGCGTGGCTCGACGAGGAGCAGATCCCGCGCGATCGCCAGCGCTTCGAGCGCGCCGCCGACCTCCGCTACGAGCATCAGAGCTTCGAGCTGACGTGCCCGGCCGCGGCGGGACCGCTCACGCCGGCGCGTCTGGGGGAGTTGACGGCGACGTTTCACGCCGAGCATCGCCGCCTCTACACCTACGAACTGCCGGCCGCCCGAGTCGAACTGGTCAATTTGCGGATCGTCGCCATCGGGATCCTGCCCCGACGCGCGGTGCCGGTGCCTGCGCCGAACCCCGCCGACCTCGGACGCGCCCTCGTCGGCAGCCGTGCCGTGTCTTTCCGCCGCCTCGGCTTCGTCGAGACACCGTGCTACGCGCGCGGCCGGCTGGCGCCGGGCATGACGTTCTCGGGGCCGGCCATTGTGGATCAGGACGACGCCACCACCTTGGTGGCGCCCAAGGTCCGCGCGCGCATCGATCAGGATCTCAACATCCTCCTGGAGCGATCATGAGCAGCCAGACCCATCCGCCGTCGGCCGTCGACCCCGTCACCCTCGAGATCATCCGCGGCAGCCTCACCTCGACCATCCGCGAGATGGAACTCCTGATGGAGCGCTGCGCCATGTCGCCCTTCATCAAGGAGAAGAAGGACTACTTCGTCGGCATCTACGACACCGAGGGCCGCATCGTCGCCTGCCACATCTCGGCCAGCGGTCCTGGCATGCTGGCGGCCATCTCGCGTGCGTACCCGCGCGAGACCATGCGGCCTGGCGACGTGTACTGGTTCAACGACCCCTACCTCACCGAGGGCGCCGTCCAGCATCACCAAGACATGGTCTTCGTGGCGCCCGTGTTCTACGAGGGCCGCCCGGTGGCCTTCACCGCCACCTTCGGGCACTACCAGGACATCGGCGGCCTTCGGGCCGGAAGCATTTCCCCGCACGCCACCGAGATCTACCACGAGGGAGTGCTGGTCCCGCCCGTCCGCATCGTGCGGGAGGGGCAGCTCAACGAGGAGGCGTACCGGATCTTCCTGCGCAACTCGCGCCTGCCGGACATGGTGGAAGGCGATACGCGGGCGATGATGGCCTCCTGCCACCTCGCCGAGCTTCGGCTCGTGGAGCTGTTCGCCCGCTACGGCACGCCTACCGTCTTGGCGTCGTTCGACGCCTGTATCACTCAGACGGCGAGCCGCGCGCGCGAGGTGTTTCTTGGCCTCGTTCCCGAGGGACAGTGAACGTTCCACGATTTCCTCGACAGCGATGGGGCCACGGACCCGCGTCCCTACCGGGTCGAGCTGACGCTGAGCCGCGCCGGAGCGCACGTTCGGCTCGACGGATCGCGCTCCGACGACCAGGCGCGGGGGCCCATCAACTACGTGACCAATCCCGGGCTATTGCGCATCGCCTTCGGGCGCTACTTGCAGGCGCTCGACCCCGAGCTGGAGGTCAACGAGGGACTGCTGGCCAATCTCGACGAGTGGGTGGCGCGCGAGGGCAGCCTGCTCAACCCGCGCTTCCCTGCGCCCCTGGGCATGCGCGCCAATACCCGCTTCCGGGTGTTGTCGTGCATCTTTGGCAGCCTCGCCCAGGCCAACGGCGGCCGGGTTCCCGCGGGCTCGCCGGTCTACGTCCTCTATTACTTCCGAGCGTGGGATGAGGCCCGGCAACGGCCCATCCTGTGCATCGAGGGACTCGGGGTGGGTCTTGGCGCCCGGCCCTTCGCCGATGGCGTCGACGTCATCTACTACATTGCGCAGGAGAACTATCCGGTGGAATACGTCGAGCGGGACTTCCCGCTGCGCGTCGAGCGGTACGCCGTGCGGCCAGACTCTGGTGGCCCCGGATACCACCGCGGGGGCACGGGCGTAGTGCGGGACGTCCGGGTGCTGTGCGAGCGGGCGGAGCTAGCCACCCGCATGGAGAACACGCTGGTCGCCCCGTACGGTGTGGTCGGGGGTCGAGCCGGACGGACCGGGCGCGTGCTGCTGAATCCGGGGACCGCCGGGGCGCGGGAGCTTCCGCCGCTTGGCGACGGCATTGGACTCGTGCGCGGCGACCTCCTCCGTTTCGAGACGTGCGGCGGCGGGGGCTGGGGCGATCCCCTGGCGCGCGATCCCGAGCGCGTGCGCCAGGACGTCGCGGGGGGGTTCGTGACGGCGCGCGGCGCCCTCGAGGACTACGGCGTCGTCCTGAGTCCGATCACGCTCGAGATCGACAAGGCCGCCACCGACGAAGAACGCGGCCGCCGGGCGAGTGAACCGGACCTCATCGACCGCGGCCCGGGCTTCGGGGAAGCCGAGGCGCGATGGCGCGATGCCCCGCGATGACGGCGAGCGGCGACGGGAATGACGGACGAGACGACTGCCTGAGCGACATGGCGCGCCCCGACGTCGACCGAGATGACAGAGGAGCTAGTCCCAGGACCTGGACCGAAGCGACAGGAGCCAAACATGCGACATCTCGAACAACGCCTGAACGACCTGTGTGATGGTCTGCCGTTCCAGACGAGCTGGTATCTGAAAGACCTCACGAGTGGCGACCGGGCCGACCGACTGGGAGACGTGCCGGTGCCGTCGGCGAGCACCCGCAAGATTTCGATCATGATGGCCGCCCTGAAGGCGGTCCACGACGGCAAACTGGCCCTCGATCAGAAGGTGACAATCGAGTCGAAGTATCAGGACAACGACTCGGGGACCTTCCAGCACCTGACGCCGGGCTTCTGGATCACCTTCCGCGACGCGCTCACTATGATGATCATCGTGAGCGACAACACGTGCACTGGCACCGTCGTCGACCTGGTGGGGCTTGACGCCATCCAGCGGTTCTGCGCGTCCGTGGGCATGACCCGCACCGTCCATCGGTTCGGCATCCCACCCCGGCTCGGCCGCGACCACTCGCTCGATCAAGTCACGACCACAACCCCCAATGACCAAGGACTCCTGCTCGAGCTGATCCTGCGCGGAACGACCGATCCGCAGGTGGCGGCGCGCCTGGGATGCACGGCCGAGCAGTGTCGACTTGCGCTCGACATTCTGAGCTGGCAGAAGCTCAAGACGCGACTGCCCTCGCTACTGCCTCTCGGCACCAAGGTCGCGCACAAGACCGGCACCGGGTCCCGCGGATACATGGACGCCGGCATCGTCTATCGATCCGATCGCCCGCTGTTCATCCTGACCGCCTACACCGAGCATGTGCCCACAGAACTTGCCGACGGCACGCCGGGCTTTGCCGCCGCCTATCAGCTCATCGGCCGCATGGCCCGCCTCTGCTACGACACGCTCGGACGGTGACCCGTCTTCCGAGTCGCACGACGTCGCGGGGGACCCCTGCCGCTCGAGGTGAGGCCTGGGAACAGCGATGAGTCATGCTGTGGGTCGCGGAACCGTGCTCTGGGAACGGGACACGCGCGGCGTCGGCACGGTGACCTTCAATCGGCCGGCGGTGAACAACGCGTACAACGGCGATGTCATCCAGGGCCTGCATGAGTCGATGGATGCCCTCGCCAGGGAGGCGGGCCTTCGCGCCGTGGTCATCCGCGGCAATGGAAAGCACTTCCAGGCGGGAGCCGACCTCACGTGGGTCAGCGACATCGCGCGGCGGTCGCCGGCCGAGAGCGAGCAGGTGTCGCGGGCCACCGCCGAGGCCGTGCGCCGACTCGACACGCTTCCCGTCCCCACGGTGGCGCTCGTGCAGGGCGGCTGCTTCGGCGGCGGCACCGGCATCGTGGCCGCGTGCGACGTAGTCGTCGCAAGCGAAGACGCGGTCTTCGCGATTAGCGAGACGCGATGGGGCTTGATGGCCGGCATCATCCTGCCCCAGCTCTGCCAGGCGATGGGACTCCGCCAGGTCCGCCGGTACGCGCTGACCGCTGAGCGCTTCGACGCCCACGAGGCCCGCCGGTTCGGTCTGGTCCACGAGGTCTGCGCCCCGGGTGCGCTCGACGAGGTCGGCGCTCGCATCGTCGATGCCCTGCTGATGAACGCGCCTGCCGCCACCGCGGCCACCAAGCTCCGGTCCCTCCAGGTGGCGGGTGCCGTCATCGACGACACGCTCCTTGGTGTCCTCGTGGGTGAGCACGCCACCATCCGACAGCTCGGCGAGACCACCGAGGGTCTCGCGTCGTTCGTCGAGAAGCGTCGGCCGAGCTGGTATCCGAGCTGAGGCGACCGCCGGCCACTAACGGATGGCGACATTCTCCGAGTACGAGCGTTACGACGCAATCGCGCTCGCCGACCTGGTGCGCCGGCGCAAGGTCTCGCCGCGAGAGCTGGTAGAGGCCGCCATCGAGCGGATCGAGCGCGCCAATCCCCGGATCAATGCGGTGATCCACCCGCTCTACGACCAGGCGCGCCGGGCCGCCGAGGGCGTCCTGCCCGACGGTCCCTTCGCGGGCGTGCCCTTTCTCCTCAAGGATCTTCAGGCGGCATACGCGGGCGCGCCGATGCGCAGCGGGAGCCGATTCTACGGTGACTGGTCACCGCCTCATCACTCCGAGCTG
>JBKPAK010000216.1:0-18436 GCA_046726415.1 Candidatus Methylomirabilota bacterium | reverse complement strand
AGATACCTCCTGGACCAGCCGTTGAAGACCCGTCGGGGGAGCACGACCACGCTGATATGCCCAACCTTACGTGAGCGGCATGGGGGCGTCAATCAGGCCGGCGTCACCGAAACTTCACCGAACTGACAGCATCGCGCAATGCCGACTGAACGTATCGTCGGGCCCCGGGGCGGCGCGCCCGTCCCACCCCGGGCTCGGTCCCACCGACCCGACCACGAGTTCTCTGGCCCTCCCACGAGCTGGAGTGACCGCGCCGTCTCGGAGCGGCGCGGGTTGACGCTGGGGCGACATGCATCGGACGGTGTATCGTGCGTCACGCTTCGTCGTGCGCTTCGGCGACCAGGTCGGCGGTGATCGCCCGTGCCGCGCAGGGCGCGGCGATTCGCTAGACTGGGCGTGTTGACCGACATGGCACGCGGGGCACCGCACGGATCCTGGTCCGACCTGCATCGGAGGCAGCTCCCATGAGCGCGCACGGTTTCACCGTCTACGACATGATCGCCCGCGGCGCACTGGCACACGGCGACGCGCCGGCCATCATCCAAGGCGAGCGGCAGCTGTCCTTCCGGGATTTCAAGCGTCAGGTCGACGCGCTGGCCGGGGGACTGGCGGCCATCGGTATCGGCAAGGGCGATCGCATCTGCATCCTGGCCCAGAACGATGTCGCCTACCTGGAGCTGTATGGCGGGTGCGCGCGGCAGGGCATCATCGCCTACCCCATCAACTGGCGGCTCACCGCGCAGGAAGTCGAGCGGGTCGTGGAGCGCGCCGAGCCCGCGATGATGGTCGTCGACACCTCCACCTCGAGCGCGGTGGCGGGTTGGCCCGAGAGCAAGAGATCGGTGGCCCATTGGTATCAATTCGGTGACTCGACGAGCGGGGGCTTCAAGCCCTTTGCCGAGCTGTCCCGGATCGCCCACGAGCCTCCGCTGGCGGAGGTATCGTCCGACGATCCGTTCGCGGTGATCTCCACGGCCGCGGTGGACGTCATCCCGCGGGGCGCCGTGCTCACCCATGCCAACATCGTCACCGCCAACGTGATGGCCATGGCCTGCATGGGCTATAGGGCCGCGGATCGATATCTGCTGGCCCTGCCGCTGTTCCACATCACCGCGCTGGGCGGCGCCATGGCCCACTTGCACGTCGGCGGGGCCAGCGTGGTCGTGTCGCGGTTCGACGCCGAGGAGGCGGTTCGACTCATCGATCGCCACGGCGTGACCCACGTGTCAGACTTCCCGCCCGTGCTGAGCAGCTTGCTCGATGCCGCCGAAAAGCTCGACAGCCGGCTGCCGAGCTTGAAGTTCGTCTCCGGCCTCGATGCGCCCCAGACGATCCAGCGCCTGCACGAGCGGACGCGGGCGCAGTTCTGGACCGGCTTCGGCCAGTCGGAGACGAGCGGTTTCGTCACCTTGCAGCGCATGGCGGACAAGCCGGGGGCCGCAGGTAAGCCGGCGCCCTTGTGCTCGGTCAAGCTGGTGGATGACTACGACCGCGAGGTGCCCGTGGGGACGCCGGGGGAAATCGTCGTGCGCGGCCCGCTGGTGTTTCAGGGCTACTTCGGCCAGCCGGACGTAACGGCCTACACGCTGCGCAACGGCTGGCACCACACCGGAGACGTGGGACGCTTCGATGCCGATGGCTATCTTTACTACGTCAAGCGCAAGCCGGAGAAGGAGTTGATCAAGCCCGGGGGGGAAAACGTGTACCCGGCCGAGGTGGAAACCGTCATCGCGCAGATGGAGGGCGTGAGCGGGGCGTGCGTCTACGGCATCCCCGACGCCCGCTGGGGCGAGGCCATCAAAGCCGTGGTCGAGGTGGAGGTCGTGGGCCACTACACCGCCCAGCAGGTGAGCGACTACGTGGCGTCGAAGATCGCCCGCTTCAAGCGACCTCACGCGGTGGCGTTCACCGATGCCCTGCCCCGCACCGCCGAGGGCACGGTGGACCGGGAGGCGGTCAAGACTCGGTGGGGCGACGCGCCGTAGAGGAGCCGGAGCGTGTCCGAAGCCGAGCGGAAGCTCACCGCCCGACGGTGGGATGACGAGTACCGGCAAGGCCGGTACGACGCCGAACCACCGCTTCCGTTTGTCGGGGACATCCTCTTGTGCCTGAAGGCCCACCCGAGGGCGATGGGCGGCCCGGGCCTGTACGTGGGCTGCGGGAACGGGCGCAACTACCTCCCGCTCGTCGACACCGGTCTCGATCTCTACGGCCTCGACCTCTCGCCCGAGGCCCTGCGCCGGCTTGCCGCACGCCGACCGGACGTCGCTGATCGCCTCATCTGTGACGACTTCCGCCGCTTCCCCTGGGCCCAGCCATTCCGCTATGTCATCGCCATTCAGGTCTTCCAGCACGGCACGGCGGCCAATGCCGCCGATTACTTTCGGCGCGTGGCGGCGCTCCTCGAGCCCGGGGGGCTCTTCTTCCTGCGCGTCAACTCCGCCTCGACCGACGTCTACCACCGGCATTCGCCGATTGAACGGAGCGCTGGCGGTGGATTCACGGTGCGCTATCTCGGCGGTCCCAAGCAGGGATTGGCCGTGCATTTCTACGGACGCCAAGAGCTCCGGCGGCTCACTGGCGATGCCTTCCGCCCGGTGGCCGCCCCACGAGAGCACGTCATGGCGCGATCAGCGCCGCACACGGGGTCCTGGGCGCAATGGGAGGGGATTTGGCAACGGCGGATTTCCCCATGAACCTCGGATTTCTCGCCTCTCACCGCGGCTCCAACTTTCAAAGTGTCATCGATGCCTGTCAGACCGGCCGCCTTCGCGCCCGACCGTGTGTGCTGATCAGCAACAACCGCGACTCGGAGGCGCTCGTTCGAGCCGAGCGGCACGGCATCCCCCACTACCACTTGAGTCGCCAGACTCATCCGGAATCCGAGCACCTGGACCTGGCGATCCTTCAGGCGTTGCAGAATCACCAGACGGAGCTGGTCGTTCTGGCCGGCTACACGCGAAAGCTGGGGCCGCAGACGCTGTCGCACTACACCCGCCGCATCATCAATGTGCATCCGGCCCTCCTCCCGAAGTACGGCGGACAAGGGATGTACGGGGAGCGCGTTCATGAGGCCGTCCTCGCTGCTGGCGAGAGGGAAACCGGCGTGACCATCCATATGGTGGACGAGCAGTACGATCACGGCGCGATCATCGCTCAGTGTCGGGTTCCGGTCGCCGCGGAGGACACGGTGGCCACGCTCGCCCAGCGCGTCCTGGAACACGAGCATCGCCTCCTGGTGGAGACACTCGCCCTAATCATAAGAGGACAGCTCGTCCTGGCGGAGGGCGAGCCCTAACAGGGGAACCATAATGGACACGCGAACGCCACAGGACCGCTTGGCCGAAGCGCTGGCCGAGGCGAACCAGGCCAATGACGAGCTGATCGAGGGGCAAGGCGGTCCCCTCCGCGACTGTTTCTCTCACCGCGAGGATGCCACTCTGTTCGGCGGCTTCGGAGGCCACGAGCTCGGATGGGCGGAGATCGGGCCCAGGTTGGAATGGGTTGCCCAGTCGTTCGCGGGGGGACAGTGCGCCTACGAGATCCTCGGCTCGTCCGCCGGTAGCGAGCTCGCGCACGTCGTGCAGTTCGAGCGCGGTGAGGCGCGCATCACCGGCCGGGAGACCCCCCTGCGTCTCGACTTCCGGGTGACCATGGTGTTCCGCTGGGAGCACGGCGCCTGGAAACTGCTCCATCGCCACGCCGATCACCTGTTCGACACGCAGAAACCCGCGTAGCAGGGTCATCCTTGCCAGCGGAATGTTTTGACGCCGCGCGATCCGCGCTCGCGCCGTCGTTTATGCGATCCACTCCAGCGGGTCCTCGTCACGGCTCGGCACCTGGCCATCGATGAAGATCCGGTGCCAGATCGCCAGCTGCATCAGCTCCCAGATCTCGCGCGTGGCATCGGCGCCCCTCTGGTGGGCGCGCATCATGGCGATCACCCCCTCGGGCCGGAACCAGCGCCGGATGGCAGGGTGATCGGGCAGGCGGACGGCCAGGTCGTCGAGGAACGCGCCCTGTAGCCAGCGGCGGACCGGCACATAGAAACCCCGCTTGCGTTGCCACAGGCGCTCGGAGGGCAGCCGTCGCTCAGCCCAGCGCTTGAGAAACACCTTGCCCTGGCGGTGCCGAACTTTGAGTTCATCGGGCAGGCCAAAGGCGAACTCGACCACTCGGTGGTCGAGGAACGGCACGCGCCCCTCTAGGCCGAAGCCCATCAGCACGCGGTCGGCCTTGACGAGCAAGTCGTCCGTCAAGTATGTGACCACATCGGTGTACTGACGGCGCGCGGTGTCGGTCCAGGGACGAGGCGTCGCCTGCCAGGCGGTGATGAACGGCGCGCGCCACGCGGCGGACGCCGCGTGCAGTTCCTGGCCGAACACCTGCCGCACCCAGCCGGGGCGCCAGCGCCCTCGGGTGCGGAAGCCACCCGAGCCGGGCGCCACGAGGTTCTGCGCCCAGCGCTGCAGCCGCGCCCGTCGATAGCGGCTGTACCCGGCGAAGACCTCATCGCCCCCTTCACCGGTGAGCGCGACCTTCAAGCCCCGCGCCGCGTGCTCGGCCAGAAACGATGTCGGCAGACACGCGTAGTCGAAGAGCAAGTCGTCGGTGCTCCAGACGGTGTGGGGAAGGCGCCGGAGCAGCGCGTCGCCGTCGAGCACGATCTCGGTATGCTCGGCGCCGAAGCGGCGCGCCATGGCCGCGGCCGCGGGTAGCTCGCCCGTCGCGGGGCCGGCGTCCCCGGCCGAACCCGCGTATCCGACCGAGAATGTCCGCACCGGTCGCCCGGTCAGCTCGCTGATCATCGCCAGGAGCACGCTGGAATCGACGCCGCTCGACAGGAAAAGCCCGTACGGCACGTCGGACCGCAAGTGCTCGACCATGACCTGTCGGAACAGCGGCTCGAACTCCTCGGCGGCCTGCTCGAAATCGACCGGGCGGGACCGCGCGCCGAGCAGCGACCAGTAGCGCTCCTCGCGCAGCTTCAGTTCGGCGTCGACCACCACCGCCGCACCCGGCGGCAGGCGATGGATGTCGCGAATCAGACTGATCTCGCCGCTGTTGAACTGATTCTGCAGCGACTGCGCCAAGGCTCCGGGATCCAGCTCAGGCTCGCCCGGCCACACGGCCAAGAGCGCCTTCACCTCCGAGGCGAAGAGCAGCCGGTCCGGGAGGCGCGCATAGTAAAGTGGCTTGATGCCGAGCCGGTCGCGCGCGAGGATCAGCTCGCGACGGCGGGTGTCGTAGAGCGCGAAGGCAAACATCCCGTGCAGCGATGCGAGAGCCTCGAGCCCATCGAGCGCGTACTGGTGCAGGATGCTCTCGCTGTCCGAGTTGGTGGCGAAGCGGCGCCCGCGCGCCTCCAGCCGAGGACGCAGCTCGACGAAGTTGTAGATCTCCCCATTGGCCGCCAGCGCCAGCCCGTCATTGACCATCGGTTGGTGGCCACGGTCGAGGTCGATGATCGAGAGCCGCGTCTGGGCGAGCCCGACCGGTCCCGCCACATGGATGCCCACGTCGTCGGGGCCCCGGTGGGCCAGCGCGGACGCCATGCGGCGCAACGCGTCCTCGGGGGCCCGGCCCTCCCGGAGGACGATGCCCGCGATACCACACATGGAACGAGATGATGCCAAACCCTTCGCTCGATTGAAAATCCCCCCTCGGCTTGCTAGAAAGGGCGGGTGACGCCGGTGGGCGTTCTCTGCGGCGGCCGGTGAATCCTCTCCGGATCCTTCAGCTCTATCCGAAGCACGACTACTTCACGGGCGCGGCCATTCAGCTCCGCGATCTGGCGCAGGGGCTCCAGCAGCGCGGTCACGACGTCGTGGTGGCGACTCGCCCAAGCTCGATCTGGACGGAGAAGGCGGGCCAGCTTGGCCTCACCCACTACGCGGTCCCCATGGCGTCGCAGGTGGATGTGCGCTCGGCGCGGCACATCGCGCGCATCCTCCGCCAGCACCGCATCCAGGTCGTCCATGCCCACAAGGGCCGGGGGCGCACCCTGGCCATGATGGCCGGGCTCCTCGTGCCGATTCCGGTCATGATCCTGAACCGCGGAGTCAGCTTCCCGCTGGGTCACCTCAATCGGCTCGGCTACACCACCAAGCGCGTGACCGCGATCGTCGCGGTGTGCGAGTCGATCAAGCGCGGCCTCGTCGCCGCCGGGATTCCCGCCGAGAAGATCGAGGTGATCTACTCCGGGACGGACACCGACCGATTCCACCCAGGGGTGGATGGCCGTGCCGTTCGCGAAGAGCTGGCGCTGACCTCCAATCACTATGTGATCACGCAGCTCGGTGTCCGAAGCTGGAGAGGTAACAACGACGTCATCGAGGCGATGGCTCGGGTGACGGCGCACGCCCCCCTCGCGCGGCTGCTCGTCGTGGGGGCGCGCAATCCTCGGGCAATCTACGAGCGGGCCCAGGCCCACGGGGTCCGGGAGGCTGTGCAGGTGCTCGGGTACCGCGAAGACATCCCCGAGATCCTGCGCGCCAGCGATTGCTGCGTCGACGCCTCGTGGGCTGGCGTTGGGCTCACCGGCGCTCTGCGCGAAGCGCTGGCCGTCGAGACCCCCGTGGTGGCCAGTGACATCGCCGGCAATCCGGAGCTGGTGCGCGACGGCATCACCGGCCTGCTGTTCCCACCCCGGGATATCGGCGCGCTCGCCGACGCGATCGTCCGCCTCTGCGCGGATCCCGAGCGCGGCCGGGCCATGGGCCGGGCGGGACGCCAACTGGTGCTCGCGCAGTTCTCCACCCGCGTGAAGGTGGAGCGGACCGAGGCATTCTACCGGCGTCTGGTCTCGGCCACGGCACCGCGGTGAGGCCTCCGAGATTCGCGCGGCCGCCGTGGCGCCGCCGCGGACGGCCGGGCGTCTCACCGGGCCCGCGCGACGGTGCTACCATCAGCGACGACGGCCGCGGGGAGCATCAGCCACGAGGGCGGGAGATATGACAGGAGCGATCCCAGTCCGGGAGAGATGCGGTAGATGAACGGCCGGGGCGACGGCGTCGCGTGTACGTCGCTGATCCGCAGAGACCGGTAGGACGCCATGACCTTTCCCGGCCTCGCGCCCGGCCTCAAGGGGGAGCGTCGAATCGAAGTGACGGAGTCCATGACCACGACTCACGCCGGCGGTCGCATCTTGACGGCGCCGTCGATGATCATGGAAATGGAGGTCACGGCACAGGAGGTGGCGCAGCCTCTCCTGCCGGCCGACCACACCACGGTCGGCTACGAGATCTGTATCCGCCATCGCCGGCCGACGCCGGTGGGCGAGTGGTTCACGGTGGCCGCGGAGCTGGTGGATGTCCAGGACCGCCACCTCTTCTTCAGGGTGGAGGCTTACAACGCGCGCGAGAGGATCGGCGAAGGCACCCTCCGGCGGACCGTCGTTCGCCGCGGCACCCTCGCCTGACGAGTCAAGGCTCTAATGCCGTGGGTGGGCGTCGATGTCGGCGGGACGTTCACCGACGTCGTCGTCTACGACGAGTCCACGGGAGCCCTCACGTTCGGAAAGTCACCCACCAATCCGGCCGATCCCACCGCGGGGCTCCTGCACGCGCTGGATCGGCTGGAGGTCGACCTCCCGTCCACCCGCCGCATCGTTCACGGCACCACCATCGGTACCAACGCCGTCCTCGAGCGCACGGGCTCTTCACTGTGGATGCTGACCACGCGGGGTTTTCGCGACACGCTCGAAATCGCTCGAACCAACCGCACTGTGCTCTACGACATCCGGGCCCGCAAGCCGGCGCCGTTGGTGCCGCGCCAGCGCGTCGTGGAAGTCGATGAGCGCCTTTTCGCGGATGGGACGGTGCGGCGCCCGCTGCGCGATGACGATCTGCGCGAGGCGCTGGATCGCATCCGCCGCCTCGCTGAGGACGAGGGACCGGCGGCCCTGGTGATCGGCTTCCTCCACAGCTACACAAACCCCGCTCATGAAGGGGCCGCGGCCCGGATGGCGGGTGAGATGCTGCACGGCTGGTTCGTCTGCACGTCCGCCGAGGTCCTGCCCGAGCTGCGGGAGTACGAGCGGTTCAGCACGGCGGCGCTGAACGCTTACATCGGCCCAAAGGTTGGCGGGTACCTGGCGAATCTCGGTCGGAAGCTCTCCACGCGCGGCTACGCCGGCCGGTTGTACATCACGACGTCGAGCGGCGGGATCATGACGTCGGATGTCGCCGCGCGCTTACCCGTCCACACCGTGCTCTCGGGCCCGGCGGGTGGGGTGGCCGCGGCGGTCACCCTGGGTCGGCTGATCGGATGCCCGAACCTCATCACCTATGATATGGGTGGCACCAGCACCGACGCATGCCTTATCGAGGATCTCGAGCCGGCTCTGACCACCGAGCAGCACATCGCCGGTCTCCCGAACCGGACGCCGCAGATCGAGATCAACTCGATCGGCGCCGGCGGTGGCAGCATCGCCTGGCTCGACGCGGGGGGAGCGCTCAGGGTCGGGCCGCGAAGCGCGGGAGCCGATCCTGGTCCCGCCTGTTACGCGCGCGGGGGCACAGAGCCCACGATCACCGACGCCAACGTGGTCTTGCGTCGCGTCGCGGCGGACGTCCCGCTGGCCGGTGAGGTCAAGCTCGATGAGGCGCTCGCCCGGCGCGCGATCGGCACCCTTCTGGGGCAGGTACCGGGGCTGTCGAACCCGGCGGCCTTGGCCGAGGGAGTCGTTCGCATCGCGGTGGCGCGCATGGTGAGCGCCATCAAGGAGATCTCCATCGCCAAGGGACACGATCCCCGCGACTTCGCGCTGTTGGCCTACGGAGGGGCCGGGCCGATGCACGCGGCGTTCGTCGCCGAGGAGCTGGACATGCCCCGCGTCATCGTCGCGCAGGCACCGGGCAACTTCTCGGCCTTCGGAGCCCTGATCTCCGATCTCCGCCGCGACTACGTCCGCACGCGCCTGACACCCACGCGGCGCGCGACGTTCGCGGAGATCGAGCAGATTTTCGCCGGGCTGGCGGAGGACGCCCAGCGCGATCTCGCTACGGCCGATATCCCGCCCGAGCGCATCGCGCTCTCGCGGGCGCTCGGCATGCGCTACGTCGGGCAGTCGTGGGAACTGCTCGTTCGGATGGCCGACGGCGCCGAGTCCATGGCCGCGCTGGAGGTCGCATTTCAGCAGGCGCACCGACGCCGGTACGGCCACGCCACCGATGGCCCGGCCGAGATCGTGAACTTTCGGCTCACCGCCGTGGGCGCGGTCGTCAAGCCGGCGCTGCCTCGGTGGGAGGTCGCCAGCGCGCTGGCGGAGGCGCGCCGCACCGAGCGCCCGGTCGTGTTTGGCGGCGACCCGCTGCCCACCCCGGTGTACCCGCGCGAGCGGCTCCCCGGGGGCGCGCCATTTCACGGCCCGGCGATCGTCGAGGAGATGGGAGCGACGACGGTCATCCCGCCCGGGTGGACCGCCGCGGTAGGACGGTGGGGAGAGCTTGTGCTGACTCGGAGGACCATGTGATCGCCAGCCCTGCGGGGGTTTTCCGCATCCCGCCAGGGAGCTCGTCGGCGATTCGAGGGCGCGCCTCGAGGGGCCGACGAGCGCTGGAGGCATCGAGGGGACCGTTGCGGGGCCCCCATCTACCACGGAGGAGTGTATGAGGCTCGCCGGCAAGGTCGCGCTGATCAGCGGAGGTGCGCGGGGAATGGGCGCCGAGGAGGCAGGTCTGTTCGCCAAGGAAGGGGCCAAGGTCGTCGTCGGCGACGTGCTCGAGGCCGAGGGCAAGGCAGTGGAGGAGCAGATCCGCGCGGCCGGGGGCGAAGCAACGTTCGTCCGCCTCGACGTCACGAGCGAGGTCGACTGGACTGCCGCGGTGGCGGCGGCCGAGCGCCTCTATGGCCGGCTCGACGTGCTCATCAACAATGCGGGCATCGGCGGAGGGCACCGCATCGAGGACACGACCCTCGAGCAATGGAATCGCACGATGGCCGTCAATGCCACCGGCGTCTTCTTGGGGACGCGAGCAGTCATTCCGGCCATGCGGCGGGCCGGGGGCGGCTCCATCATCAACATCTCCTCCCAGCTCGGCCTGGTCGGTACCGATAACTCGAGTCCGCAGTACCAGGCCTCCAAGGGCGCGGTGCGTCTGCTCACCAAGGCGACGGCCATCCAGTACGCCAAGGAGGGCATCCGCGCCAACTCCGTCCATCCCGGTCCCATCGTGACGGCGATGACGGAGAGACGGCGGGCGGACCCCGAGCAGAACCGCCTGATGGTCTCGCGCATCCCCCTCGGCCGCTACGGCCGGCCGGTGGAGGTCGCGCTCGGGGTCCTCTATCTCGCCTCCGACGAGGCCTCCTTCGTGACCGGCAGCGAGCTGGTCATCGACGGCGGCTGGACTGCGCAGTAGCGAACCTCCATGACGAGTGACGTCGATCCCATCACGCTGGAGGTCATCTGCGAGGGCCTCATCGCCATCGTCCGCGAGATGCGGGCCACGGTGATTCGCGCCTCGTACTCCCCCGTGATCTGGGACATGGACGACTTTTCCTGCGCGCTGTTCGACCCCCAGGGACAGATGATCGCGCAGTCCGAGGATCATCCGGGCCACGTGCTGCCGATGCCATGGTCGGTCCGCTGCGCCATGGCAGACTTCGCGGGCGACCTCCGTCCCGGCGACGTCATTCTCTTGAACGACGCCTATCGCGGCGGGACGCACCTGAACGATGTGACGATGCTCTGCCCGTTGTTCGACGAAGGCGAGCTGCTCATCTTCCCCGCGGTCCGCGCGCACTGGGCTGACGTGGGCGGGGGGGCCCCCGGCAGCTACTCCGGACTCAACACCAACATCTACCAGGAAGGCGTGCGCATCCCACCGATCAAGATCATCGAGCAAGGCCGACTCAACCGCGCCGCCATGGCCCTGCTCCTCAGCAACATGCGCCTCCCCGACGATCGGCAGGGCGACTTCAATGCCTCGCTCGGTGCCTGCCGGGTGGCCGAGACGCGCATCCGCGCGTTGCTCGCACGGTACGGGCGCAAGACCGTGCTCGACTGCATCGCGCTGAACCTCGATCGCTCCGAGCGGCGGCTGCGGTCGCGCATCGCCGCGCTGCCCGACGGCGAGTACGTCTACGAGGACTATCTCGAGTACTACCAGGACGGCCGGTTCGATCCCGTCCTCATGCGCCTGACGCTCAAGAAGAAGGGGGACGCGATCGTGGCGGACTTCGCCGGATCGAGCCCCCAGGTGCCAGGCGTCGTCAATTCCACGCTGGCCACGACGGGCGCGGGCATCCTGGTCGCGGTCAAGGCGGTGCTCGATCCCGAAGGTCCCATCAACCACGGCACCTTTCGGCCCATCCACCTCCAGGCGCCCGAGGGCTCGATCGTCGACGTGACGCTCGACGCGCCCGCCGGTGCCCACGGCGAGGTCCGCAAGCGCGCAGTCTCGGTGATGCTGGGCGCCCTCGCGCAGATCGTTCCCGATCTGGTCTCCGGCGACCTCTGCGGCACGTCGTTTCCGAACGCCATGGGCGGCCGCGACGAGGGACGGCAACGCGACTTCGTGTACTACGAGGCGCCGGCCGGCGGCAACGGTGCCTTTCGCGAGGACGACGGCTCGAGCGCCTGGGGGAACATCGACTTCGGCAACGTGCGGACCATCCAGTCCGCCGAGGCCTTGGAGAGCGGCATGCCGCTCCTCGTGGAGCGGAGCGAGTTGCGCATCGATTCCGGAGGAGAGGGCGCCACGCGCGGCGGACTGGGCTTCCGACGCGAGCTACGGCTACTCGCGGGCGAGGCGCGTTACTCCGTGTTGAGCGACCGAGCCGTGCTCCCGCCATTCGGGGTCGGCGGCGCCGGCCCGGCGGCGCCGGTGAAGGTCTCGATCGTCCGCGACGGCGCTGAGAAGGAGCTGCCGACACCCGGCAAGGTGACCGGCCACCCGATGGGTGCTGACGACACCGTCGTCATGCAGTCGGCGGGTGGCGGGGGCTTCGGCGATCCCCTTGCCCGCGATCCGAAGACGGTCCGGCGCGACGTGCTGGCCGGCTACGTATCGCCTCAGCGCGCTCGTGAGGGATACGGCGTGGTGCTCACGACGGCCGGCGAGGTCAACCTCGACGCCACGCGCGCGCAGCGCGCGGCGCTCGCCGCGGGGAGGCGGCGCATTCCGGTCGACGCCGACGACCGCTGCGCATACGAAGGCGGGCGCGGCACACATCGCGTCCTGAGATTGGAGCCGGCGCTGGCCCAGGAGCTCGACGTGGCCACCGACGACCTCGTCGAGATCCGCGGACGCCATCCCGCTCCGCTCCGCGCCTGGGTGAGAGTCGAGCCCACCGCGCCCGCAGGCCGGATTGCGCTCGACACCCTCGGTCGCCGCATCCTCGGCATCGAAGCGTCGGACACGGTCTCAATCCACCGCCTGGCGATGCCGCCAATCCCGGGCGGCCTGGTGACCCGGTAGGTGCATGTCGGAGTTCAGAATGTGAATCGGCTGCCCACCGCACACGGCGTGACCACCGCCTCGCCGAACGCGTTCAAGAGGGCGTGCAGGGCGCGCCATCCCGTGCAGTGCGCGGGCACAATCTGACGGAGCTCGAAGGGCCGCAGATGGGCGATGGTCTCGGGAATCAGTGGCTCCATGGCTGCCCCCGAAAGATGCAGCCCACCGAGCACTCCGTACAGCGGAAGACCGGGGAAGACCTCGCGCGCATTGCCCAAGACGTTGACGACCCCGGCATGGGAGCACGAGCTGAACACGATGATCCCCTTCTCTCGCACGTGAACGGCCAGGTAACGCTCGTCCATGATCAGAGGGTCGGGTTCCCACGGCCGATCGGCGGCGCGCCGGCAGAGGTGATCCGGGCGGCCTTTTTCGAAGCTCGACACCCTGGGAATCTCACCACTCAGGTAAAAGCAGCCGTCGAGCAGCCAGCGTGCCTCGCCACTGTTCATCACCGCGGCCCCGCGGGCCGTGAGCTCCTCGGGCGTAGGCACGCGCTCGAAGGCCACGATCCGATCCTCTCCCAGCCGCGCGGCCCGCTCCAGAAACATTCCGGGGTTCACATGACAGGGTATGCGGTCGACCGCGCCATGCTGGGTGATATGGTCGAGGGCGTCCAGCAACGCGCCCATATGATCCCAGTGTCCATGCGAGATGGCGATGGCCTCCACGTTGGCCAGCGGCACCCCGAGGTTCGCGCAATTCCGCAGAAAGATGGCGCCTTCTGGACCGGCATCGAACAGCAGCGTGTGCCGGCGATGACCAACGGAGACGCTCAGGATGAGGGACAGGCCGAGCTGCGCACAGCACAGCGAGCGGCCGGAGAGCTCTTTGGCGCCCGCCGCCACCACGTTGTGAAACTCTGGAGAGACGTGCCCGGGTTTGCTGGAGTAGCTATCGCTGAGGTTGTCGACCACGATATCGACGATGAGCTGGTCAACCGGCTGCAGGCGCTCCATGGCACCCCTTTGTCGAACTCATAACATGGGGGGCCTCGACATGCCCCCCCGCGCTCGTCGCGCCCCGGCTCTGCCGACGCGCTATGGGACGTCATCCTACAGCAGCCACCGGGCCGGCACGGAGCAGAGTGATGAACAGTGATCGTCAGGGCAATCGCCTGTCCGGTGCGACGTCAGAAGCCACCTCCCACTTCGACCAGGCGGTGAGCGAGTTCAACCTCTACCGCGCTGATCCCGTGGCGACGGTGGACCGGGCGCTCGCCGCGGCGCCCACGTTCGTCATGGCGCACGTTCTCAAGGCGTATCTCTTCGGCCTCGCCACCGAGCCACAGTCAACGGAGCAGGCGGCCCAGATTGTCGAAAGCGCACGCGGCCTCGAGATGGACAATCGGGAAGCGTCGCACTTCGCGGTCCTCGATCAGCTCTTGGTGGGCAACTGGACGGGGGCGGCGGTGACGATGCACCTCCACAACGTCCGCTATCCGCGCGACCTCCTCGCGCTCCAGACCGGGCACTTGATGGATTTTTACCGCGCCGGCGCGCGCGACCTGCGCGATCGTCTGGCCCGTGCCTTGCCCCGGTGGTCAGCCTCAATACCCGGACACAGCATCGTGCTCGGCATGTACGCCTTCGGCCTCGAGGAAAATGGAGACTACGCAAAGGCCGAGGCGATCGGTCGCGAGGCGATCGATGCCGAGCCACTCGACTGCTGGGCCCACCACGCGGTCGCCCACGTCATGGAGATGCAGGGGCGCGTCGAGGACGGCATCGGGTGGATGATGGCCCGCGAGCTCTACTGGGCCCGCGAGGACAACTTCTTCAAGATCCACAACTGGTGGCATCGGGCCCTCTACCACCTCGACCTGGGTCAGCTCGACGACGTTCTTCGCCTGTACGACGGGCCCATCCGTGGAAGCCGCAGCGCGATCGCACTCGATCTGGTCGATGCCTCCGCCCTTCTCTGGCGGCTGCACCTGACCGGCCATGACGTGGGTGATCGGTGGAAGGAGCTGGCGCAATGCTGGGATCAGCACGCCGATGGCCGCCTCTACCCCTTCAACGACTGGCACGCGGTCATGGCCTATCTCGGGGACGGGCGGGAGGAAGAGATCGACCGCGAGCTCGCGGCTCTCGAGTGGGGCGCGACCGGTGACGTGGATACCGCCATCTGGGCCCGCGCGATCGGTGTGCGGTTGATCCGGGGCTTCCGGGCCTTCTGGCGCGGCGACTATCGAGCATGTGCGGAGGGATTGCACGCCGCCCGATCGATCGTGAACCAGTTCGGAGGGAGCCATGCGCAACGCGATGTCATCGACTGGACGCTGACCGAGGCGGCGTTGCGCGGTGGTCTCACGGCCCTGGCTGCGGCGCTCGCGCACGAGCGCCTCGCCCTCAGGCCCCATAGCAAGATCAATCGGGCCTTCCTCAGGCGCGCGCAGGCTGCTGGTTTCCCGCGTCCCGCTAGCGCGACGTCAGGGTAGAAGGTCCGCGACGGCGATCATGGCGCTCAGGGCGGCCAGCGGCCCGACATGCCCCGAAGGGGCGATTGTCTCGCGCCGTGCGTAGCGCCAGCCGAAGGGCGCCTCGGCCTCCACGGCTGGCTCGCGGTACACCTCGAGCACCCCGTCGATCAGATTGAGCACCCAGTAATCGGGCAGGCCCGCCCTGGCGTAGAGGCTACCCTTGCGTTCCCGATCGATGCCCAGGCTCGAGTCGGACACCTCGAGGGTGAGAACGGAGCTGGACGGGTGGATGCAGCGATAGTCGTCCAGGCGGCCGGGGACGACTGCGACATCGGGCTCAGGCTCGGACTCGTCATCAAGCCCGATGGGCCCCTGGGTGCGCACGACCCAGCCTGGACCGAAGGCTATCTCGATCGCCCGCGCGGCCTTCAGGATGGCCGTGTAGTGCGCGGCACCCTGAGGCTCGGCGACCATGAGCTCTCCCCCGATGAGCTCGATCGCCTCGCCGGGCTGAAAAACACCGAGCTCGATGAGCTTCTCGTACTCGGCCCTGGTCCAGCGGCGGGTCCGCACTGGGTGCGTCGTCATCATCACAAATGGTATGGGTCGCCGGGCAGGCCGGTCAATGTCAGGCGATGGATGTGACTCATCATCGGGCGAGTGGGCGTGCTTCCCGTGCCGCCTCCTTCGATCTTGGGTAGAGTGGAAGCTGATTCGAGAAACACGGAGGGCCAAGATGGCAACGGTGAAGCCAGTTCCCGACGGCTACCACAGTGTCACCCCGTATCTGATCGTCAATGATGGGACTCGGGCGCTCGACTTTTACAAGCGCGCTTTTGGCGCCACTGAGCTGATGCGCTTCGCCGCCCCCGGGGGCAAGGTGGGCCATGCCGAGATCAAGATCGGCGATTCGCCGATCATGCTGTCCGATGAAGCTCCCGAGATGGATGCGCGTAGCCCGCAAGCGTTCGGCGGCACGCCGGTGAGCATTGTCCTCTATGTCGAGGACGTGGACGCCACGTTCAAGCAGGCGGTGGCGGCCGGGGCACGCGTGCAGCGGCCCGTGGAGGACAAATTCTATGGCGATCGATCCGGCAGCGTGACCGACCCGTTCGGACACGTGTGGCACCTGTCCACGCACAAGGAGGACCTCTCGCCCGAAGAGCTGAAGCGGCGCGCGGCTTCCGCCCACGGCTAGCGCGCCGTTCCACGGCGCGCGGGCCAGGATGGCCTGCAGATCAAGGGGAGGAGCTTGCCATGACCCAGCACGACATGGAAACACTGTGGGCCGAGCACATCCGCCACGAGTTCGTGACCAAGGACGTCGAGGCGACTCTGGCCACCATGGTCGAGGACGCCTCCGTCAACCACGTGCCGGTCAGCACTGGCGGCACCGGCAAGGCGCAGCTGCGCGCGTTCTACCGCGACGTGTTCATCGGCTCGTGGCCGGACGACCTCCAGCTGACCACGTTCAACCGGGTCTGCGGGCAGGACCAGCTGGTCGAAGAAGCGCACCTGCGCTTCACGCACAAGAACCGGATGGACTGGTTCCTGCCCGGGGTGCCCGCGACTAACCGGGTGGTCCAGGCCGATTTCGTGATCGTGGTCCAGTTTCGCGACGGCAAGCTCGCGTGCGAGAGGATCTACTGGGACCAGGCGAGCGTATTGCGCCAGGTCGGATTGATGAACTAGCGATGCTCCACGCGTGAGGCCTCGCCTACACTGACAGGTAACGGCCTCGCCTACACTGACAGGTAACGGCCTCGCCTACACTGACAGGTAGCGGCCCTTGAGCTCGGCTTCGCGGCGGCGGAACTCCGCGGCGCATCCAGAAAACACAACCTGCCCCTTGCCCAGCACGAGGACGTGGTCGCTCACGGCGAGAGCCATGCGGGCGTTCTGCTCGACCAGCAGCAAGGTCACCCCCTCGCCTTTGAGGCGCACCATCAGGGCTTCCAGCTCGCGGACGAGTCGGGGCGCCAACCCCTGGGACGGTTCGTCGAGCATCAAGAGCTCGGGGTTCCCGGCTAGTGCCCGGGCGATGGCGAGCATCTGCTGCTCTCCACCGGAGAGGCTCCGGCCCCGCTGTCTCCAGCGCTCTTGGAGGACGGGAAAGTATTCGAAGATGCGGTCAAGCGTCCAGCTCGAGCTGTTGCTCGCCGCTCGTTGGGCCAGCTTCAGATTCTCGCCGACATCGAGGTGGGGAAAGATCTGCCGGCCTTCGGGAACGTAGCCGATGCCGAGTCGGAACACGCGGTGCGGCGCCTGACCGGTGATGTCGCGGCCCTTGAAGCGCACGCTCCCGG
Source organism: Candidatus Methylomirabilota bacterium (assembly GCA_046726415.1). GTDB lineage: Bacteria > Methylomirabilota > Methylomirabilia > Rokubacteriales > CSP1-6 > CAVWFS01. The sequence continues at coordinate 1,244 of JBKPAK010000216.1, read as the reverse complement.
CGCGCGGCGGCGTCAGGCCCATGATCGAGCGGAGCGTGGTCGTCTTGCCCGCGCCGTTGCGCCCGAGCAGGACGGTGATCGCCCCGGGTGGTACGTCGAACGACACGCCCCGCAACACATGGCTCTTGCCGTAGTACGTCTCCAGGCGATCGACCGAGAGGAGCGCCTGAGCCCTCGGCAGCACGTCGGCGGTCTCGCTCATCTGAGCTCCTTCATCGCGATCCCGCGTTGAGCTCACCGAAGGGGTCCCTCACCGGCCGCCATGGGGCACGGGTTGCTGGAGCGTTTGCTGACCGTGGCGTCGCCACCCCCGGCTACGCGGGAAGGACGGCCACGGCCGAGATCTCGATGAGGGCTCCCTCGCGAAGTAACCCCTTCACGATCACACCGGTCGCGGTCGGGTACGGGGGCCGGAGGAATTCGCGCCGGACCTCGGCCGTGCCGCGATAGTTTTCCGTGGTGGTGATGTATTCGGTCGTCTGGACGACGTGTTCAAAACCGGCGCCCGCCTCCCGGAGCAGGCTGGCGAACTTCGCGTAGATATAGCGCGTCTGGGCGACGATGTCACCGGGACCGACGAGCTGCCCCGCGTCGTCCACAGCGGTGGTGCCAGAGATAAAGAGAAGATCGCCGGAACGCACGGCGGGTGAGAACGTGTAGCGCTCTGGCCAGGGAGCCCCCGACGTGATCATCCTGCAGTTGGACATGTTTCCTCTCCTTGTGCGGCCGATGAGGGGCGCCTCGCTCGGCCCCTCGTGGCGATCATTCCCCGCCACCGAGGTAGGCCTTCTGAACTTCGGCGCTCGCGCGGATCTCCCCTGGAGGCCCATCGGCGATGAGCTGGCCGAAGTGCAGCACGCTGATCCGGTGGGCCAGGTCGAAGACCACGTCCATATCGTGCTCGACCAGCATGATAGTGAGCCGCCGCTCGCGCGCGATCTGTCGGATGACGGCGACCGTCGCCGCGGTGTCTTCCGCGGAGAGCCCCTGGGTCGGCTCGTCGAGGAGGAGCAACTGGGGCTCCTGGGCGACGGCCATGGCGATCTCCAGAAGCCGCTGGTCGCCGTGGGGCAAGGTGGCGGCCGGCTCATCGGCCCGGGCGCCGAGGCCGAGGAACTCCAGGCTTTCCCGGGCGTGCCGCTCGCTCGCCGCCAGCAGCCCGCGCCCGCCGAGCACCCGGAAATTGCCTTCCCCCTTCAGCTGAATCGCAATGCGCACATTCTCTAGAACCGTCAGCTCGGGGA
>JBKPAK010000215.1:0-34752 GCA_046726415.1 Candidatus Methylomirabilota bacterium | reverse complement strand
AATGGTCACGTCCGGTTTGATGAGGGGGCGTTGGAGACGGAGCGATGGGCCGCTCGAGGGGGACACTCGCCCGAAACGGGGAGAAACGGCCGGGCCTCGCACGCCCTGCACGCCACCGCGCCTGCGCCCTACTCTGCTGGTGATTCTCGTGAATGGTCAGTGGCGGGAGGGCTGGCTGCTGAGGGCGGTGGACCGGCGGCTGCGGGAGGAGTTCGCGAAACTCGATCTGCGTCTGAACGAGGCGAAGAGCCGAGTGGTGGACCTGACCCAGGGAGAGGCGTTCGGATTCTTGGGCTTCACCTTGACGGCTCCGCTCGAGGCGGGGACGGTGGTGGGTGCTGGTGGCGCCGGCCCTGAAGAAGCGGAGGGCGTTGCCGCGGAAGCTCCAGGAGGTGTTCCGGCGCTGGCGCGCTCAGCCTGTGAGCGGGTGATCGCGGAGATTAACCCGATCTTGCGGGGCTGGGTGAACTATTTCCGGGTCGGCAACGCGGCGCGGTGCTTCAGCATCGTGAGGAGCTGGGTCGAGAGGAAGGTGCGGCGTCATTTGACGCGGGCGAGGGGCCGCCAGGGCTTCGGCTGGAAGCGGTGGAGTAGGGTGTGGCTCCATACGACGCTCGGATTGTTTGCGGACTACCGGATACGGTACTGGAGTCGCGCCTGAAAGCGCGCCCGGCGATAGGTCTCATAACCCTTGACGCGAAGCCGGCAGGAGAGCGGCGCACGGGAAAACCGTCCGCGCCGTTCGATCGGGCGGGGGCTGGAGACGGGCGCATGGCGTACCGCGCTAGCCCTCGACCCTACAGCGAGTCAAGATTCGGCGCAGGTGTCGTTCGCCAAGGACGAGAACGTGGTCGAGACACTCGCGCCGGATCGAACGATCAAACGCTCCGCGAAAGGATTCTGCCAGGGGCGGTGCGGCGCCGTGAGAACTTCCTCGATCCGCATGCCCTTCACGCGGTGGCGAAACTGCTCGCCATACACCTCACGGTCGCGCAGGAGATAGGAGGGCGCGGAGTCGTCCGGGAACGCGGCGACGAGCTGCTGGGCGGTCCAGACGGCGGTGGGATGCTCGGTGACGTTGAAGTGGACGACCCGCCGGCGAGGGTGGGGCAAGCACGATCAGGACGAAGAGGACGCGCAAGCGCGCGGTGGGCACGGTGAAGAAATAGATCGAGACCAGGTCCCGGACATGGTTGGCGAGGAACGTCCGCCAGGTCTGAGAGGACTCGGGCGTCGCTTCGGCATCAGCCGGGAGACGGTGCGCTCAGCCACGTCGATACCAAGCTTCAGAATCTCGCCATGGATGCGCGGGGCACCCAAAAGGGGGTTCGCGGAGGCCATGCGGGTAACGAGAGCCCGGATCTCGGCGTTGACGGGCGGGCGACCACCGGTTGAGCCGCCAGAGAGCTGGGTCCAATGTTCGCGGAACCGGCGCCGCTGCCATCGCAGGACGGTGTCCGGGGTCACGATCACGAGGGACTGCCTCCACCCGGCCCAGACCTTGGTCAGCACGACCCAGAAAAGCCGGTCCGTCGGACGAAGCTTGGGCCGAGTCGTCGTTCGCGTGTAGACGGAGAGCTGTTGGCGCAAAGCCAGGTTCTCGAGGGCGAGCTGGCGGTGGCCGCCGAGTAGGAAGAGGAGGAGCCGGAGCAGGAGAGTGATCATCGAGCTGAGATAGTGGCCGGATCCGGACCGACAGATCAACCACTTGCCGCCGGACGGGGTTTTGCCGACGGACAGGCCGTCTGGAAACTTATTCCGGTAGCGCGCCGTCGCCGGCGCCCGATCCCGTCAGCATTCCTGAGAGTCACGTTCACCAGGTCCTCGAAGTTGGCCGAGGCGAATTCCCGCCGGACGTTCTACGCGAAGAATTCTGTACGTGGGGGGCGGAACGCGAGAACCGGCCGGGAGAGGCGGGCCGGCCGAGAGCGGACGTTCCGTCAACCTGGCCTTTGTCGCTTACGCTGCGGGAGGCTCTCATCCCGTCATGCCAGGGCCCCCTTCACGCGCTCGGTCGTGTACGGCAGGGCGCGCAGTCGCTTGCCCGTCGCATGGGCCACAGCGTTGGCCACCGCCGCCGCCGCCGGACCCTGAGAGCCCTCCCCCACGCCGAGAAAGTTCTGGGTCGGCTGGTTGAGCAGGACTACCTCGATCTGGGGTACCTCCTCGAAGCGCAGGATGGGATAGTCGGCCCACGACCGGGTGTTGACCCGGGTACGGTCGAAGCGCACGGACTCCTTGAGCGTCCAGCTGATGGACTGGATCATGCCGCCCTCGATCTGGTTGACCACGCCGTCGGGGTTGACGATCTGGCCCGCATCGACGGCCGACACGGCGCGCGTCACCAGCACCTGACCGCTCTTGCGATCAACGGTCACTTCGGCCACCACCGCGCAGTAGCAGCCCAGGTTCTTGTACCGGGCAAAGCCAATACCTCGACCACGGGCGCCGTCACCCGTCGCCTTCGGCTGCCAGCCCGCCCGCTGGGCGGCAGCCTCGACGACGGCCCGCGCGCGGGCATCCTTCAGGTGCTTGAGGCGGAACTGGACGGGATCGGCCCCGGCGGCGACGGCCAGCTCATCGAGGAACGACTCCAGCGCGAACACGTTGGCGTAGCCGCCCAGGGTGCGAAGGGCGGAGGTGCGCAACGGCATCTCCGGGATGTAGTGCTTGACGACCTTCACGTTGGGAAGGTCATAGAGGGGTACGGCGTTGCGAGCGGCGCCGCCGGTCGGCTGGGGGACGTCCGCCGGGAACGGCGGCCGGAACGGCTTGTCGAGATCCCAGCTGGCCAGCAGGCTCACCCCGTCCCGGGGTCCGGGCCGCGTGCTGTGCGGGTAGCTCCAGACCTCGTGGACCCAGTTGACGATCTGGCCCTGCGCGTCGAGGCCGCCGGCCAGGCGCATCACCATCGCCGACCCGTAGGGCTCCCAGGCGAACTCGTCGTCGCGCATCCACTGGAGCTTCACGGGCCGGCCGCCGGTGACGCGAGCCACGAGGGCCGCGTCCAGGGCGACATCGTCGGCGCCGTTGTGGCCGTAGCACCCCGCGCCCTCGGCGTGGATGCAGCGGATGGTCGTGGGGTCGACGCCGAACACCCGGGCCAGATCCGCGCGCAGCGGGAACACGCCCTGGCTGTGGGTCCACACGGTAAGCGTGCCCGTCTGCCACTGGGCGATCGCGCACGACGGCCCCAGCGAGGCATGGCACTGGTAGGGGCGCGTGTAGACCGCCTCGAGTGTGCGGGCGGGCGCCGCCGCGGGCGAACTCTTCTCGATGACGGTCTCGTCGCGCGAGGGGACGCGCCTCATGTGCTCGTAGAGGGCGTCGCCTGCCGGCGGCAGAGACGCCGTCTCCTGCCACCGCGCGCCTTGCCTCAGGGCGTCGCGAGCCCGCACGGCTTGCTCCTCGCGCAGCGCGGCGACCGCCAGGAAGTTGCCGTCACGGACCACGGCCACCACGCCCGGCATGCGGAGGACGCGCGCCTCGTCGACCGACACCAGGCGCGCCCCCGGTGACGGCGGGCGGACCACGCGGCCGAACAGCATCCCCGGCAGGCGCAGGTCGTGCACGTAGGCGGGCCGGCCCGTAAACTTCGCCGGAATGTCGCGGCGGACAAGACTCTTGCCCACCCATCGGTGCTCGGAGGGGGGTTTGGGCTTCACCGCGGCCGTGGCCTCCCGCGCCAGATCGGCCAGGCCTGCCAGTTCTCCGTAGGAGACCGAAGCCCCGCCGGGACCCGTCACCGTGCCGTCACTGACCCGCAGGTCCGCCGCAGGGGCACCGAGCTTGGCCGCCGCCCCCGCGAGGAGAATGCCGCGCGCCTCGGCGCAGGCGAAGCGCACGGCCGTCCCGCTGTGCTCCACCGACAGGCTGCCGGCGGTGAACCCCTCGTTCGGCGTGCGGGCGGTGTCGCCGGCCACGATCTCGATCCGCTTCACGTCCACGTCCAGCTCATCGGCCGCGATCTGCGCGAGGGCGGTCCCGATCCCCTGCCCCAGCTCGATCTTGCCGGTAAAGATCGTCACCGTCCCGCTGGGGTCGATCCGCAGCCACGCGTCTAGCCGGCGGTTCGCATTGAGACTGCCCGGCAGCGCCGCCGGTTTGTCCTGGGCCAGGAGGAGTTCCGGAGCCAGGGCGAACCCGATGATGAGGGCGCCGCCGGCCCGGGTGAAGTCGCGGCGCGAGAGGATCGCGTTCATGGCTGCATCTCCCTCGCCGCGCGCTGCACAGCGCGGACGATCCGGTTGTGGGAGGCACACCGGCAGAGGTGCCCGTTCAGCGCCTGCCTGATGTCGCGCTCGCTGGGCCGCGGCGTGCGATCGAGCAGTGCCTTGGCTGTGAGGACCATGCCGCTGCCGCAGAAGCCACACTGACAGGCCTGCTCCTCGATGAAGGCGCGCTGCAGCGGATGGAGGCTGTCAGCCGAGCCCAGGCCTTCGATGGTGGTGATCTGACCCTTGGCCGCGGCGGACACCGGCAGCACGCAGGCGCGCTGCGGCTTGCCGTCCACCAGCACGGTGCACGCGCCACACTGCGCCAGGCCACAGCCGAACTTGGCGCCGTTCAGCTCGAGGTCGTTGCGCAGGACGTACAGCAGCGGGGTGTCCGGTTCGACCGAGACGCGCTTGACCTCGCCGTTCACACGCAGGGTGACGTTGGCCATGATCCCTCCTTGTCCCAGGGGAGCCAGAGCCGGGCGGTCGTCGCGTCTGAACGCTAGTGCGTCCGGAGAGAGCAGTCAAGGGAGAAGGAATGGCTCGTCCAGCCGGGGACGGCGCCGCGTCATGCGTTGACGCGGGCGTTTGATTGAGCTGCCGATGAGCGTGGCAGCCGTACCGCGCATCAACGATGACGGGCGCTTCTTCGGAAGCGCCCGCTATTTTTTCCTCAGCGGGCGCGAGTCAGGTCCGGAATGTCCTCCAAGTCGCACCGACGGCGGGATCGTCACGCCGAGCGCTTTCGCTAACTCGCACGAGAATGGTCGCGACTGGGCCCTTCCTCGGAGACCAGCCATACGCCTTGGCACAGGCACCGCCCATCAGCATCGCCCGTTCACTGCCGCTCAGGCGGTCGGTTTGGCGGAAGGGCTCGACGGCCTGTTCGTAGTTGACGACTGCGAAGGCGCGAGTCCAGTCGGTCCCCCACAAGCAGCGCTCGAAACCCCAGGCGTCGAACACGCGGGCGAGGGGTCCCAGATGTCGGGGAAGGGATACGGTTCCCGGGACAGCGTGCAGGCACCGCTGACCTTGATCACCGCGTTCCGACGCTGGGCGAGGTCCAGCACCTTGGGCAGATCGGCCCAGGGCTGCGGCGGGGCGGGCGGCGTTCGGGGCTGCACGATGCCCAGATGGTCGATGATGAATCGCGTGTCGGGGTGGCGGTCGATCAGCGCCGCGCCCGGCGTCTTCTTCCAGTCGGCGATGATATCGGCCACCGTCGGATCATCCGGATCGACCAGCTTCACGAGAGCGAACCGGCCGGGATGAGCTCGTTGCACTTCCACAGCATAGCTCGCGTCGTAGCGGTACATGGAAAAGGCGGAGATGAAGATCGCGCCGTCGACGCCGACCCTGTCCATGGCCGCCACCATCTCGTCACCGGTGACGTGATCGGGCCAATTCGGGACACTGTGCCAGGGCAGTTTCGAGGTGTTCGCCTCATAAGAGTGGACCTGGGAATCGATGATCGCCATCGGGAAGTTCCTCCGTGCCAAGCGGGTTCATTATGGCCAGCACCTCGGCGGTGTCGAGGACGGCGCCGCAGACCACGCCGCAGCCGGCGAGCGCCTTCATCACCTCGTGTTTGCTGCGCGAGCGCGCCCAGCTCTCGAGAATCTCGGTCAGCGCCCGAGCGTTCCGGGCCCGCGCCGGCGGGGTGGCGAAGCGCTCGTCCTTCTGCAGCTCGGGCTGACCGATGACCTCGGTCACCGCAGTGAACATCTCGGGGTTGACTTCGACCACTTCACCGAGGTCTCCGCGGCTCCTCACCTGAATCGTCATTGCGGTGCCGGCGACGTCGCCGGCCGCCGTACCTCTCAATCACCCTGCGGGCGCGACGACCCCCCTGATGGTGCCGTTCGTCAGCGGTAGTTCCAGGGTGGTTCCTACTCTCGCCCGATTCCAGCCACCCAGCAATCGGCACGGGCACGTCCCCAGATTGACCTGGCCGGTCCGGCCGTCGTAAAACGAGCGCGAGGGCGCGGCGCCGGCACCGCGCGCACTCGCTCAACCACAGGACGGGCACCGAGCGAGGTGCTCAAGGAGGCTGCCGTGCCGTTCTATGCAAAAGGCGACGTCCGCATACGCTACGAGATGGTCGGCTCGGGCTTCCCGCTGCTCGTCACTCCCGGCGGCGGCCTGAACTCTCGCGTGAGCAACTGGCCGACCGCGGTATTCAACGCGATGGAGGCGTTCGAGGACGACTTCCACTGCATCACGATGGATCAGCGCAATGCGAACGGCGGCGAGTCCAGGGGGCCGATTCCCGTCAACGACCCGTGGGGCGCGTTCGCGGACGACCAGCTGGGACTGATGGACCACCTCGGCATCCAGAAGTTCTTTTACATGGGCTACTGCATCGGCGGACCGTTCGGGCTCAAGCTCATCGAGCGGGCTCCCGACCGCGTCGTGGCCGCCGTGCTGTGCCAGCCGGTCGGGCATCGGCCGGAGAACCCCGACGTCATGTACAACTCCGGGCGCGACGTCTGGGCTCCCGAGCTGCGGGCCGGGCGGCCCGAGATCACCATGGAGAGCATCGAGGCCTATCTCCACAACCTCTATCGCGTGCGCCCGGACTTCGTGTACAGCGTGTCGCGCGAGTTCGTCCGCTCCTGCCAGACGCCGCTCCTCGTGATGCCGGACGACACGCCGGCGCACCCGTATCAGACGTCCGTGGACATTGCCGCGCTCGCGCCGAGGGCCCAGTCGACGGTGTTCCCCTGGAGAGAGCCGAAGGACTTGCTCGAGAAGACGATCGACCAGGTGCGCGACTTCCTGCGGTCGCACGAGCCAGTGACGGCCCGGCACTGAGCGTCGCGCGCGGCGCCTCGCGCGACCTGCGGAGGCCACGCCGGCGCGATGTCCTGACGCCCCGTCGGCTTGCCGGTGGAGGCCCCCTCCTTCCAAGTGCGAGTTCGTGCTGGGCGTCGCATTGCACCCTCGCGTAGGGGTGCCGCAGGTCGTAGAGCCGGAACTCCTGCAGCTTCGCGTCCTTCCGCGTTCGCTTGAACACCCTCGCCGCGACCTCCGCCCTCTCCGAGGCAGCCGAGCCGGAGGGAGCGCGGATGCCACCCCAAAGAGAAGCAAGGTCTGCGCGCGGCTCGGACCGGGTCCGCTTGTTTGCCGCCGGGGCTTTGTATAGGATGGCGCCGCCGGCAGGGGAGCGCCGCTTCCCGGAGGTCCACCTCAAGACCGAAAACGTCCGCGTCATGAACTGGAGGGCCCAGCGATGTCGGAGAAGGAGATCCTGGCGGCCCTGTCCGCCGGCAACGTCCGCGCCCACGTCGAGCACATCTGCAACAACATCCCCTCGCGCCTGGCCGGCTCCGACAACCAGCGCCGCATGGCGGAGTACAGCGCACAGACGCTGCGCGAGACCGGCATCGCCGTCACCGTGCATACCCTCCCGGGCCTCGTGAGCTACCCGGAGAAGGCCGAGCTCAAGATCCTATCGCCCGTCGAGCTGACCATCGAGGCCAACACCCTCGGTCACAGCACCCAGACGTCGCCGGAAGGCATCACGGGCGAGCTGCTCGATGTCTACACCGGGGGATTCGAGGAGTACGCGGGCAAGAATCCGAAGGGAAGAATCACGCTGTCGGAACTCTCCTACTCGCCAGCCCGGCACGAGAAACAGCGCATCGCCGGGATCCTGGGCGCCGCCGGCTGCGTCATGATGAACTGGGGCCACGACACGAATGCCTCCGTGCCGTGGGGATCCGTGAAGCCTGTCTGGGGCAATCCCACGCCCGATAACTATGGGACCGAGATGCCGGTCCTGCCGTGCATCGGCATCGCGCGCACCGAGGGGTTGAGGCTCCGCGAGATGGCCAAGCAGGGCCCCGTCCGCCTCTGGTTCAGGACAAGGGTGGAGAACGGATGGCGGCCCATCTGGATCACGACAGGGGAGATCCCAGGCCGGATCGAGGACTTCGTCGTGCTGGGCGGGCATCAGGACTCCTGGTTCGGACCGGCCGCCACCGACAACGCGGCGGGCAACTCGTGCGTGATGGAGCTGGCGCGGGTATTCAGCCGGCACCGAGACGCGCTGCGCCGGGGTCTCATGCTTGGGTTCTGGGCGGGTCACGAGACCGGCACCATGATCGGCTCTTCGTGGTTCGTGGACAGGAACTGGGACCGGCTGCGGGAGCACATGGCGGCCTACGTCGAGATCGACCAGCCGGCCTGCACCGGCACCACCTGGTGGTCGACCTCCTCCAACGCCGAGCTTCGACGCTTCCACCAGGCCATCGAGCAGCGGCTCATGCCGGGTCGGACGCTCAGATGGAAGCGGGCGGTCAAGGTCGGCGACGCGTCGTTCTTCGGGCTGGGCGCCCCGACCCTCGGCGGCCACGCGGCGTTCACTGACGCGGAACTGAAGGCGACCGCCCTGGCCACCCTCGGCTGGTGGCACCACACGCTCGAGTGCACGATCGACAAGGTCGACTTTGATCAGATCCCGAAGCACCTCGAGGTCTACGCCTCCTACCTGTGGGAGCTGCTCACGGCCCCGGTGCTGCCCTACACCTACGTGCCCGTGGCCGAGCAGTTCATCGGGCGGCTCACTGAGCTGGCCGGCCCTGGCAAGGGCATCGGCCTCGACGGTGTGCTCGCCGGCGCCGAGCAGTTCCGTGCGGCGGCGGCGCGCTTCGACGAGACGGCCGACCGCTGGCGGCAGCGCTACTCGAAGGACGGCACGAAGGACGACGAGCCCGCCGAGGTGCTCAACCACTGCATCAAGCGGCTTGGACGGCTCCTCATCCCCCTCGAGTCGACTGCCATCGGGACCTACGGCCACGATCCATACGGCCTGACCGCCCAGACGACTATGATCCCGTGCCTGGCCGAGGTGCCGCGTCTCCCGACCTTGCCGGAGGCCGAGGAGCGGTGGATGCTCGAGACCAAGCTGGTCCGGCAGAGAAACCGCGTGGCGGATGCGCTCGACGACGCCCGGCGGCTGATCGACGAGACCCTCGCGCGGATCGGGTGAGGGCTGCGCCATGCGGATCCTGTATCAGCTCACGAGCCCGATGGACAAGACGGTCCTGGGACCCGCCGAGGTCGAGCGCCGGCGGCAGTTCCTGCGGGAGCGGGCGGCGCCCGGCGTCGACGTGGAGGTGCGGAGCCTCGCCGACGGGCCGCCATCGATCGAGTCGGCCTACGAGGCGGCCCTGGTGGTGCCCGAGCTGACGCGTGCGGTTCTTCGCGCCCAGGAGGACGGCTTCGGGGCCGTCATCGTCGGCTGCTTCTCCGATCCCGGTTTGGACGCCCTGCGCGAGCTGGTGGACATCCCGGTGATCGGCCCGGGGTCGAGCGCGGTGCACCTGGCGGCGCAGCTCGGGACGCGCTTCAGCATCATCGCTCCTCTCGGCGGCGGTGAGGGGCGGGTGGCGGCGCGGCTGCGCGCGCTCGGCGTCGCCGACAAGTTCGCTTCGGTCCGGGGTATCGGCATGTCCGTGCTCGACCTGGCCCGCGACCGCGAGGCGGTGCTGGAGCGGGTCACCGAGGTGGCGCGGACGGCGGCGCGCGAGGACGCCGCCGACGTCTTCGCGCTCGGCTGCATGTCGATGGGGTTCGTCGGCGTGACCGACGAGGTCCAGAAACGTCTCGAGCTCCCCGTCGTGAACCCGGTCGTGGCGGCGCTGAAGACCGCCGAGGCGGTGGTGGCGATGGGCCTCTCGCACAGCAAGGCCGCGTATCCCCTTCCGCCGAAACTGGAGGTGACGCGATGAGAGCCAGATTGTTCGTCCTGGTCGCCTTGTGGATTGTGGCCCTCGGCCCGGGCGCCATTCCGGCGGCGGGGCAGGACAACGCGATGGTGTGGGGCGACGGCCTGCCGGCGAACTTGGACCCCCACGATCCCTACGATGTGCCGGCCGCGCTCATCCAGCTCAACGTGTACGACAACCTCTACCGTTACCAGGGCAATCCGCCACAGCTCCAGCCCTGGCTCGCCGAGAGCCACACCGTGTCCAAGGACGGCCGCACCTGGGAGTTCAAGCTGAGGAAGGGCGTGAAGTTCCACGACGGCAGCGACCTAGCGGGAGAGGACGTGGCCTGGAGCATCCAGCGCATCCTCGGGCTCGGCAAGGCGGCCGCCGGCCCGCTGAAGGCCGCCAAGATTGAGACGGTGACCGCGGTCGACAAGCACACGGTGCGCTTCGTGCTCGAGAAGCCGTACGCGCCGTTCCTCTCCATCATCCCCGTCGCCACCATCGTGAACCGCCGGGTGGTCGAGCCCCACGTCAAGGACAACGACTGGGGCAACGCCTGGCTCGCCGGCAACGGCGCCGGCTCGGGAGCCTACATCGCGGACCCCGCCAGCTACATCCCGACCAAGGCCCTCGATCTCAAGCGCAACCCCAATCACTTCATGGGCTGGAGTCACAACGCCAAACCCATCGACCTCATCCGCGTACGCCCGGTCGCCGAGCAGACCACCCGGGTCCTGGCGCTGATGAAGGGCGAGATCGACGCCGCCGATAGCTATCTGCCCACCGACCAGGTGGAGCGCCTGTCGAAGGTCAAGGACGTGGTCGTCCACCGGAACGAGTCGATGCGGATCTTCATCATCCGCATGAACAACACCAAGCCGCCCTTCGACAACGTCGACTTCCGCCGCTGCATGAGCCGCGCGTTCAACTACGATGCCTTCATCGGCGTGATCCTGAAGAACTATGCCGAGCGCAACCCCGCCCCCATTCCCAAGAATCTTTGGGGCTACCCGCAGGGCATCAAGGGCTACGACTTCGACCTCGTCAAGGCCAAGGCCGACTGCGACAAGGCGAAGGCCAAAGGGGCGCCGGTCGACCGGGAGGTCCAGCTCCACATCCAGACTGGGCTGGACCAGACCATGCAAGCGGCGCAGTTGTTCCAGAGCGACGTCAAGAAGATCGGGCTCAACATGAAGGTCGTGCCCAACACGTGGCCCAACCTGACGGCCTCGACGGCCAAGCCGGACACCACGCCCGACATGTGGATCCATTGGGTGAGCGCCTACTTCATCGATCCCGAGAACTGGATCGGCACCATGTACGACAGCCAGCTTCACGGGACGTGGAAGGCCTCGTCCTGGTACAAGAACCCCAACGTCGACGAGCTGCTGCGCTCGGCGCGGAGCAACACGAACCGCGAGGAACGGGCGAAGCTCTACCAGCAGGCGGCGCGCATCCTGGTCGACGACGCGCCGGACATCTGGGTCTACAACACCGTCGAGCTGCGCGGCATGCGGGCCCGGGTCAAGGGCTTCAAGTTTTCCCCCGTGGGCAGCGGCAGCGAGTTGCGCTGGATGTCCCTGGCCAACTAACGAGTGAGGCGGGCGGCGGCTGCGGGTCGGTCCGGCCCGCCCCGCCCGCGCTGTCATGCTGAGATTCGTCCTGCGTCGAGTACTCCTCGTCCTGCCCGTGCTGTTCGGGCTCCTTGTTCTGACGTTCGTCCTGGTCCGCATCGTACCGAACGACCCCTCAGCCGCCCTGGCGGGCCAGAATGCCACGCCCCAGCAGATCGCCGAGATCCGGACCAAGTACGGGTTCGACCGACCGCTGATCGTCCAGTTCGGGATTTACCTTCGACAGGTCGTCCAGGCCGACCTCGGCACCAGCATCCAGTCCGGGCGCCCTGTCGCGCGGGACATTCTTCAGCGCTTGCCGGCGACGCTCGAGTTGACGCTCGCCGCGCTCCTGCTCGGCGCCGGCCTCGGCATCGCGCTGGGCGTGCTCGCCGCGGTCCGCCACAACACGTGGCTCGACCACGGGCTCCGGTTCTTCACCGTCGGCGGCGTCGCCATCGCCTCGTTCTGGTTCGCGATCATGCTCCAGCTGTTCTTCTCCATGCAGCTCGACCTGCTCCCCCTCCGGGGACGGCTCGGCACCGCGATGACCCCGCCGACTCAGATCACCGGCCTCTTGCTGATCGACAGCCTGCTCACGGCGCGCGTCGACGCCTTCCGCGACGCCCTCCGCCACCTGGCTCTCCCGGCGGTGACCCTCTCCCTCGGCGCCATGGCGACGATCACGCGGTTCACGCGGAGCGGCGTGCTGGAGACACTGCAGAAGGAGTACGTGACCTACGAGATCGCCGCCGGCTACCCGCGCGGGCTCCTCATCGCCGTCTACGTCCTGCGCAACTCGCTGGTCGCCACTATCACGCAGATCGGCCTGCTCTTCGGGGCGCTCCTGGCCGGCGCGGTCGTCGTCGAGTCGATCTACGACTGGCCCGGCATCGGGAGCTATGCGGTCAGCGCGATCTTCACCTCCGACTACAAGGCGATCCTGGCCGTGACGCTCCTGGTCGGCATCGTCTACTCGGTCGTCAACATCCTCGTCGACCTGATCCACGGACTGATCGACCCGCGGGTGGCCGCGGAGCTCTGATGCTCGTCCTCAGGAAGTTCGCTCGCGACACCTCTGGCATGGTCGGCCTCGTGATCGTGCTGCTCACGGCGGTGGTGGCGGTGCTGGCCCCGCGTCTGGCGCCCCACCCGCTCGACGCCTACGAGTCTCACCCGCTCCTGCGCCTTCAGGCGCCCTCGGCGGCGTTCCCGCTCGGCACCGACAACCTCGGGCGAGACATGCTGTCGCGGGTCATCCTCGGGGCGCGGGCGGCGCTCACCATTGCCGCGCTCGTGGTGGCGGGGGCGATGCTGATCGGGGTTCCGCTCGGCCTCGTGGCCGGCTACCACCGGGGCTGGGCCCCGGAGGCCATCATGCGGGTCACGGACGTCTTCCTCGCGGTGCCGCAGCTCATCCTGGCTCTGGCGCTTGCCCAGCTCCTGGGCCCAAGCCTGAAGAACGCCATGCTCGCGCTCACCCTGACGTACTGGCCCTTCTTCACCCGCATCGTCTTCGCCGAGACCCGGCGCATCCGCGTCTCGGTCTTCGTGGAGGCGCTCGAGGGGCTCAATGCGAGCGCCCTCCGGGTGATGTTCTTGCACATCCTGCCAAACGCCGCGCCACCGATCATCGTCCGCGCGACCATCGGCATGGGCTTCACGATCCTGTCGGCAGCGACCTTGGGGTTCCTCGGCATGGGCGCCACGCCGCCCGATCCCGAGTGGGGGCTCGCCATCTCGGAGAGCCGGCAGTATCTGCCTGAGGCGTGGTGGTTCGCCGCCTTCCCGGGGATCGCGATCTTCCTGGTCGTCTTCGGCTTCAACCTCCTCGGCGACGGGCTCCGCGACGTCGTGGACCCGCGCCTCAGGCGCTCGCGGTGAGCGACGATCTCGTCCTGGCCGTCAGCGGCCTTGCGATCTCCATCGCCACGGACGACGGCCCGGCCCGCGTCCTCGACCACGTCGATCTCAGGATCCCGCGCGGCCGGATCGTCGGTGTCGTCGGCGAGTCGGGGTGCGGGAAGTCCACGCTGGCGCGGGCCGTCCTGGGCATCCTGCCGCGGGCGGCGCGGGTGGAACGGGGGCGGATCCTGCTCGGCGGCCAGGATCTCCTCCGATTGTCCCAGCGCGAGCTGACGCGCCGGATCCGCGGCAAGGAGATCAGCTTCATCCCCCAAGACCCGTACCTCGCCCTCAATCCGGTGTTCACCGTGGGCACCCAGCTCCTCGAGATCATGCGCTGGCACGCGGAAGCCGGCGGCAACGGAAACCCAGGTCGCCGCGGCCACCGCGCGCGCCTCATCGAGCTGCTGCGCGCGGTTCAGATCCCGGACCCGGAGGCTGCGCTTGAGCGCTACCCTCATCAGTTCTCCGGAGGCCAGCGCCAGCGCGTTCTGATCGCTGGCGCCCTCGCCTGCCGACCGCGCCTGGTCATCGCCGACGAGCCCACGAGCGCGCTCGATGTCACCACGCAGCTCCAGATCCTGCGCCTGCTGCGTGACCTCGCGAGCCGCTTCGGCGTGTCGATGCTCTTCGTCACCCACGACTTCGGCGTGGTCGCCCAGCTCTGCGACGAGGTCATGGTGATGTACGCGGGACAGTCGGTGGAGGCGGGTCGGACGGCCGAGATCCTCGAACGTCCGCGCCACCCCTACACGCAGATGCTGATCGCCTGCCATCCCGACCGTGCGCGCGATCTCACCGGCATTCCGGGAACGGTCGCCTCCCCGCTGGCCCCACCGTCCGGCTGCCGCTTTCACCCGCGCTGCCCATCGGCGCGCGCGGTGTGCTCGGCGGCGCGACCGGAGGCCATCATCGAGGCGGCCGGGCATGAGGTGAGCTGCGTCCTCTATCAGGGGACGGTGTCCCGTGTCTGAGCGCACGATCCTCGAGGTCGAAGACCTCGAGACGTTGCTCGGTGGCGAGCGGCGCCTCCTGGGCCGCGCCCGCCCGCCGGTACGGGCGGTGGCTGGCGTGAACCTGGCCCTTCGCGAGAACGAGATCCTGGGGATCGTCGGCGAGTCTGGCTGTGGCAAATCGACGCTCGGCCGAACGATCCTCGGCATCCAGCGGGAGACGGCCGGGACCGTCCGCCTCAACGGCCGGGCGGTGAGCGGGCTCGCGCCGCGGGCGGCGCGCGGCGCGCGGACCGACATCCAGTACCTCCACCAGGATGCCGCCGCCGCCCTCGATCCCTGGTGGAGCGTCGGCCGGAGTCTCGAGGAGGCCCTGGTCATCAGCGGCGTGGCGTCGCGCGCCGAGCGCGAAGCCCGCATCGATCGCATGCTTGCCGCGGTCGGGCTCGAGCCCGCGCTCAAGCGCCGCTATCCGCACGAGCTGTCGGGCGGCCAGCTCCGCCGCGTCACGCTCGCGCGCGTGCTCGTGCTGGCGCCCCGCATCGTGATCCTGGACGAGCCGACGTCAGGGCTCGACCTGTCGGTGCAGGCGACGGTGCTCAGGCTCATCCGCGAGCTGCGGACGGAGTTCGGTCTGACGTACCTCTTCATCTCCCACGACCTCTCGGTCGTGGAGCAGATGTGCGACCGCGTCGCCATCATGTACCTCGGCCGCATCGTCGAGCTCGCGGACACGCGGCACCTCTTCGACGCGCCCGCTCACCCGTATACGCGCATGCTGCTAGCGGCGGCGCCGCGGCTGGTCACCGGCCAGGACCTCGGCGCCATCCCTATCCGCGGTGAGCCCCCGAGCCCGACGGCCGTGCCATCGGGCTGCGCGTTCCGGACGCGGTGCCCACACGCGATCGCCCTCTGCGCCGAAGCGCTGCCCAAGCTCGAGCCCGTCGCCGATGGCGGCGAGGTCGCCTGCCATCGCTGGCGCGATCTGGCGGCGGTACCGGCCCCCCTCGCACCGCGAGCGCCCTGAGGGCGTGCTGGGGTGTCACGTGACGTCGGTCGTCGACATGACGCCCCCGCGTCTGCTTTCGCGCACTCGCACGAGAGTGTCGCGACTAGCCCTTCTTCGGCGACCAGCCATACGCCTTGGCGCAGGCACCGCCCATCAGCATCGCCCGTTCACTGTCGCTCAGGCGCTCGGTTTGGCGGAAGGGCTCGACGGCCTGTTCGTAGTTGACGACTGCGAAGGCGCGAGTCCAGTCGGTCCCCCACAGGCAGCGTTCGAAACCCCAGGCGTCGAAGACGCGGGCGAGGGGATCCCAAATGTCCGGGAAGGGATATGGTTCCCGGGACAGCGTGCAGGCACCGCTGACCTTGATCACCGCGTTCCGGCGCCGGGCGAGGTCCAGCACCTTCGGCAGATCGGCCCAGGGCTGCGGCGGGGCGGGCGGCGTTCGGGGCTGCATGATGCCCAGATGGTCGATGATGAATCGCGTATCGGGGTAGCGGTCGATCAGCGCCGCCCCCGCGTCCAGGTTGCCCCAGCACAGCATGTTGACCGGAAAGTCGTGCCGGACGGCGGCGCGCAGGATCCGCTCGAGCCCCGGGTCGTTCGGATCGCGCCCCGCCTCTTTGGTCATCATGATGCGGATGCCCACGGTGCCCGGCGTCTTCTTCCAGTCGGCGATGACATCGGCCACCGCCGGATCATCCGGATCGACCGGCTTCACGAGGGCGAACCGGCCGGGATGAGCTCGTTGCACCTCCACGGCATAGCTCGCGTCGTAGCGGTACATGGAGAAGGCGGAGATGAAGATCGCGCCGTCGACGCCGACTGAGTCCATGGCCGCCACCATCTCGTCACCGGTGACGTGATCGGGCCAGTTCGGCACGGTGTGCCAGGGGCGCTTCGGGGTGTTCGCCTCGTAGACGTGGACCTGGGAATCGATGATCGCCATCGGGAAGCTCCTCCGTGCCTCAGATCACTCGTTTCTCGCGGAGCGCTCGCACCTCGTCGGCGCTGAAGCCCGCGAGGCTTTGCAAGACCGTCTCGGTATGCTCGCCCATGAGCGGCGCGCGAGTCGGCACGAACGGCGAATCGGACAGGCGTACCGGACAGCCGATCACCGAGAACCGTCCGCGCGCCGGGTGGTCGATATCGTAGACCACGCCGCGCTCGCGCAGGTGCGGGTTGGCCAGCACCTCGGCGGTGTCGAGGACGGCGCCGCAGACCACGCCGCGGCCGGCGAGCGCCTTCATCACCTCGTGTTTGCTGCGCGAGCGCGCCCAGCGCTCGAGAATCTCGGTCAGCGCCGGAGCGTTCCGGGCCCGCGCCGGCGGTGTGGCAAATCGCTCGTCCTTCTGCAGCTCGGGCTGACCGATGACCTCGGTCACCGCGGTGAACATCTCGGGGTTGTCGGGCGGGATGATCAGGTAGACCGCGTCGTTCGAGCCGTCGCCGGCGCAGCGGATCAGGTCGGCATATCCGCCGGACGTCGAGCGGTTGCCGGAGCGCCGGAGCGGCTTGCCGTCCCGCAGGGTCGGCGTGAACTTGACCCGGGTCAGGTTCAAGACCGCCTCCTGCATCGCCACCTCGACGAGCTGGCCCTTGCCGGTGTGGCCGCGCTGCACGAGGGCCGCGAGGATGGCGATCGCGAGGTGCATGCCGGTCCCGCTGTCGCCGATGTTGGCGCCGTTGAGCAGCGGCGGCCCGTCGGCCTCGCCGGTCACGCTCATCGCGCCGGAGGTCGCCTGAGCCACTGGCTCGAAGCACTTGTAGGCGCTGTACGGGCCGTAGGAGCCGAAGCCCTTGACCGAGGCATACACCGCGCGCGGGTTCAGCACCTTGACCGCCTCGTAGCCGAGCCCGAGCCGCTCCATCACCCCGGGGCCGAGGTTCTCGGCGACGACATCGGCCTCCCGGACCAGGCGGCGGGCGATGTCCTTGCCCTCGCCGGTCTTCAGATCGACGACGATGCTGCGCTTGTTGCTGTTGAGCAGCAGAAAAAAATAGCTGTCGGCCGGATCGTCAGGCGTAGCCCACAGCCGCCGCGCCCGGTCGCCGTGCGGGGGCCGCTCGATCTTGATCACATCGGCGCCGAGCCAGGCCAGCATCTGGGTGCAGGACGGCCCCGCCTGGTCGTGGGTGAAGTCGATGACGCGAATGCCTTCGAGCGCTTGGCTCATCTTCTCTCTCCTGACTGCGCGGTATCGTTCACGCCTCCGGAACCCACGCCCCGCGCAGGGCGTGAAGAAAGTCGCGTTTGTCATCATAGCGCGCCGGATGATGCGAGGACCTGAGGTCATCGGGAAACCAGACTTCACGCGTCCGGAACAATCGCCGGCGAGTTCGCAGCAAGCGTGGTGTAGACGGGTCAGCGCGTGACGAGGTGGCGTCGTCATCGGCGAGATGTCGGCCCGGGTGAGGAACCGGCCGGCCTCGTCGGTCACCGGCAAGGCCTGTGGCGGGTCGGCTCAAGGACGGGGCGCCCACGAGACCGCGGTCATCACGATCCCCGGGTCGGGAGCCCGCCCTAGGTGAAGGCGGGGATGACGTGACGGCCAAACAAGTCGATCGAGCGCATGATCCGTGTATGGGCCAGGTTACCCATCTGCATGAAGCAGAGAATCTGGTCCACGCCGACCTCCTGGTACTTCTCGAGGACCTTGATGACGCTGGCCGGGTTGCCCATGGCGAAGGCGCCCGACTGCATATGGTCTGCGAAGGTCTTGCCCGTGCGCTCCTGCTGAATCGCCGAGACGGCGAATTTGTAGGAATCGGGCACGTGGCGTCCTTGCCAGGGTGCGTAGAGCTTCTCTGCCATCCTGACGAACCATACGCCTTCCGGCCCGGCGAATTCGTGCGCCTCTTCGTCGGTGTCGGCACAGTTGGTGACGCACAGCGCGGCGATCTGGTTGTTGATGAAGCTCCCCACGGGTTTGGCGTGCTTGATGCCCTCGCGATACAGACCGACCCGCTCGGCCATTTGCGCGTACCCGCCCAGGTTGAAGCAAAGGGCGCCCAGGCCCATCTCCCCGGCAGCCCGGAAGCTGTCGGGCTGGCTGCAGGCGACCCACAAAGGCGGATGGGGTTTCTGCACGGGCTTGGGAATGACCGAACGCGGCGGGATCCGGTAGAAGCGCCCCTCGTGGGTGAAGGGGTCTTCCGTCCACATGCGGGGAATCATGGCGACGGCTTCTTCCCACTGGGCTCTGGTCTCCTCCGGGTCGACCTGGAAGCCGTCCATTTCGATGAGGGTGGTGGACCGCCCGGTCCCCAGATCCATGCGGCCATCGCTGACGATATCGAGCACGGCCGCCCGTTCGGCCACTCGGACCGGGTGATTGTACTGGCCGGGCAGCAGGGCGACGGCGTGGCCAATGCGAATCCGCTTGGTGCGCTGCGAGAGGGCCCCATAGAGCACTTCCGGGGCCGAACAGTGGGAAAACTCCCGCAAGAAGTGGTGCTCTACCGTCCAGCAGTACTGGAAGCCGACCTCATCCGCCAGCTCGACCTGGACCATGACCTGTTTGTAGCGCTCCTGCTCGATGCCGTCATAGTGGGGCTCCGGTATCTGAATTTCATACATGAGCCCGAATTTCATGGTCATGTCCTCCTCCCCTCAAGTCGGGTGGACGTCAACGAGGAGTCGTGTCCTTCTCCGCCGTCCGGGACTTGCGCCTCGGCGTATCGGGATCTTTCGGTGGCACGGTCGCTCGAAGTCCCTGCTCGGCCGTGCCTCCCGATGACATCAGCTGGCGGAACTCCTTGCTACCCGAGGTGCTGATGTATGAACGTGGTCATCTGCTCGAGCGCCTGCTGGGCGACTGACGAGGAGGGATTGCGCAGCAGACCTTCACCCTCGCCCTCGAAGATCGTCACCTCGATCTGGCCTCCAGCCTTCCGATACTGTCGGACGAACTCATCAAGGTCCGGGCGCGGATGTGCCTCCTCGTACGTGCGCGCGAGGCACAATACGGGCGGCGTTGCCGTCCGCTCCCCACGGGCCAAGATGCGCGCGGGCGCCCCCTCGGCCATGGCCTCTTCCGTGCGCCAGTACTGGTCATGCATGGGCACCACGCGGTCGGCCAGTCCGGAGGGTGGGGTGCAATCCTGTCGCCGGCCCTTGGCATAGTGATAGCGTCCGAGCGGATCGATCACGGGAGAGACCATGATCACGCAGCCCAGGGTGCCATCCACCGTCGTGGCGGCCGCCGGCAAGGACAGAGCGGCATAGCGTGGGTCGCGCGGGCGCATGCCGAGGAGCATGGCCTGGTGCGCGCCACTCGATGTTCCCATCGCACCGATCCGGTCCGGGCGGCCGTTCCACGCCAGGGCCTGGGTCTTGCACCAGCGAATCCCATAGTGAATGTCGGCCAGAGAGGCCGGATACGGTGCCACTGGAGGCACGCGAAAGTCCAGTGCAGCCACGATCACACCATTCCTGGCGAGGGCCTCGTTCGCCGCGTTACCGTTCAGGCGATCGCCCCGGACCCAGGCGCCGCCATGCAGCTCGACCATGATCGGGAACGGCCCGCTGCCGCGCGGCTTGAAGAGACGCGCCAGCAGCGGGTTGTCCCCATGTCGGAGATATTCCACGTCGGCGACATCGATGTCATGCGTGGTCTGCGTGCCTGCTGCCATGCGAGTCTCCCTTTCCTGGAGGGCTGAGGATGTGGTGTGCCTGGTCAACATTAACGCCTCCCGCCCCGCGCTTGGCCCTCGTCTTCCCGACGTCACCCCGGCCCGCCCTTGGAGTGCCCAGGTACAGCGCGCCTCTGCGGGCCTGCTTGTGGGTCGAGAGAGCCGGCCTGGGTGAGCGGCATGCTATGTGAGACACGCCGCCGTCGTCAACCGGAC
Source organism: Candidatus Methylomirabilota bacterium (assembly GCA_046726415.1). GTDB lineage: Bacteria > Methylomirabilota > Methylomirabilia > Rokubacteriales > CSP1-6 > CAVWFS01. The sequence goes on along the minus strand of JBKPAK010000215.1, from coordinate 14,490 downwards.
CCCGATCGTGGTGGACCGCTCGGCGCGGGCACGACGGCGCGACTCGAGTAAGCCGGGCCAACTGCCGCCCGGGCTGAGCGACCTCCGGCCGCCGCCGCTGACTCCGGGCCGCGGTCAAGCCACGTGGAAACGCTCCGACTCAGGGGCTTTGGACCAGAGTTCCTCGGCTCCCTTCATGGCCACTGCGCGCTCTGGGCTTGCCCGCCAGTGGTCATAGATGTCGTTGCTCGTCCACACCACCAGCGTGGTGATTTTGGTGGGATCGCCGGTTGAATAGAGGGTCTGGCGGCTGACAAAACCCGGTGCCTTGCTCTGGGCCAGGCCGTTGGCGTCCAGCAGCTTCTTGGCCGCCTCGACTCTATCCACCTTGGCCCAATGATGAGTTAGCACTCCAATCATGAGTCCTCCCTTACGCCAGGAGATCTGTACCGAGCTGATCGTACATTTTTCGGTCCAGGGCCGGCAGGCGGCTCCACCGCACCACGATCCAGGGCGATCCTTCGCCGGCGTGGATGGCGCGGTCGCGCCGCGGTCCCGCAGGGATAGCCGGTCGCCTTCCACCACCGGCAGCGCGCCGATCCGGTGGTCCAGCATGAGCCGCACGGCATCGACCATGGGCGCGTCGGGGCCGATCGTGATGACGGATCGGTTCATGACGCGCTCGACGAGCAGCCGGTCCAGGAGGTAGCGGATCTCTCCCACGGCCAGGCTCGTCGCCGGCGACGGCAGTGTCGTGCGCACGTCGCGGTCGGTGATGATACCGGCCAGCCGCCCGCGCTCCACGACCGGCAGGTGACGGATGCGCCCGTGGCGCATCAGGTGCTGGGCCTCTGCGACGGGCGCGTCCGGGCTGACGGTCACGAGCACTGTGGTCATCCACTCTCGGACCAGCATGGCTCGCTCCTTCCCTGCACGTCGCCGAGGATCACCCTGACCAAGCGCGTGCGATCCGATCAGAAGTCCAGGGCGGATCGAAGGTGATCGTCACGTCGACGTGCTCCACGCCTGGAATTTTCGCGACCGCTTCCCTCACCCAGGCCGACATCGCGTCGTGGATGGGGCAGCCGCGCGCGGTCAGGGTCATCGTCACAGTGACGGCGCCGCCGCGAATGTCGATGCCGTAGACGAGGCCCAGCTCCACGATCGACATCCCGAGTTCGGGATCGAAAACCTCGCGCAACACCTGGGTCACCTGCACTGGCGTCACGCCCGTCGCGGCGTCCGAGCTTCCGGCGATGGTCCGTCGAACGGGGGTCATCGCTCCACGGTCCTGGTGAGCGGGCTGGGAGCCGTGCCGGTGGGGCCGTCGCTGGCGGTGAGTGGCGCCAGCCTCCAGGCGGACCAGAGGTGTCCGACGATGCGCGCGAGCGTCGCCGCGAATACGAGCGCGCCGGCGGCGACGATCGCTCCGGCCGCGCGAATGGCCGACACCTCTCCGGCGATCGCGGCCACCGCGAGGCCGGCCATTCCGACGGAGAGCAGCACGAACGCGAGGGCCTCGGCGGCGGGCCACGAGAGCTGGGCCAGGGTCGGCACCGGCGCGCGCCCTACGTGGCGGCTGTAGGCGCGGTACCAGACGAGGAACGGAATGATCTTCAGCATCATCCCGGCGATGGTGAGGGAAGCCCAGCCCCCGAGGGCCAGCACCGCGTAGGCGACGCCCAGGCGGGGCCCGGACACCACCTCGAGCGCCAGGCCGAGACCCAGGAGGACGGTCGGAATGAGAAACAGCGTTCCGGCGAGCACCAGGCGCAGACCCCAATCGAGGCGGGGTCGCCTGGCCGTCCGCACCATGTCGAGGACCCAGAGCCCGTGGCCCAGCACCGCAGCGCTCACGGCGAGCGCCCCCGCCGCCAGTACCCAGCGCGACGCGAGAATCCCGATGACGACCGCGGGCACGCCGAAGGCAAAGCCCGCGAGCTGAGCGCGACCCGGCCATCCTCCTGGCTCGCGAGCGAGCAGGAACATGGGGTACACGCGGGCGGCCACGCCCATGACCATCGGCAACACCCACCCGAGGAGGGCCAGATGGAAGTGGGCGTGGACCAGCGGGAACGTCGCCGGCGGGAGGAACGTCCACACGCGGTTGACGGCCAGGGCGAGGCCGAAGACAAGCGTGAGGGCAAAGCCCGCGAGTGCCAGAATCACCAGGCGGGCCGTGAACGTCCAGTGCCGGAGACCGCGGACGCTCATCGCCGCGTTCGTCAGGTGCGCGACGGTCCCCAGCGCGACCAGCCCCGCCCCCCACAAGAGTCCCGACCACTCGCCGATGAAGAAGTGGCCCACCATGCCGACGATCCCGACGGCCAGCAGGGCGAACTGCCAGCGGCCGAGGCGCTCGCTCCAGATCGGCCGCTCCAGGAGGACGGGGATGATCTGGTAGCTCGCGCCCATGATGGCGAGGGTGATCCAGCCGAGAGTCACGGTGTGGGTGAGGGCGAAGATTCGCGGCTGGTAGTGATGTCCGGCCAGCTCGGGCGCCAGCCATGGGAGGCTCATCGCCCCGAGGAGGAAGGCGCTGGCGGCGGTCACGAGATAGCCGAGCGGCAGGAGGACGGACGGCCCACGCGCTGGTGCAGGGATCATCGCTCGTTCGGCGGACGCTTCGTGATCCGGATGCGGACGAGGCCTGGCTCAGCCTCGTCGGTCTCGTGCGCGAAGCCGCGGTCGTCGAGCTGGGGATAGAGGAAGACCGGCCGCCGGTCGTGGATCACCTCGAGCTGCTCACCCTCGCCGAGCGCGTCGAGGCGCTCGAGCACGCGCACCATGGGCAGCGGAGGCTCGAGCCCGCGCACGTCGATGAAGAGCGCGACGGCGCTCGGACTGCTGGGGGTGGATGGTCGGGCGGCCGCCGCTGGCTCTGGATAGAACCAGATCGACCAGTCGTCGGCGGCCTGGCGTTCCGTCCAGTGCGCGAGGCCGCGGCGGGCGAGCACGTCGTAGAGCGGGAAGGGCTCGAAGGGCACGCGGAGCACGAGTACTTCTTCGCCGCCCAGCGCCTTGACGGCGGCCATGATGCGCGCGAAGGGCTCTATCCCCTGCCGGATGTCGTCGCGCACGTCCACGTGCACGAGGCGGCGGGCCGCCAGCCCCGCGGGCGGTGCCGTCGGGGCGCCGGCATCGGGCGAGCTCTCCGCCGAAGCGCTCGGCGATTCCATGTCGCCGATCTGGCGTCGGATTGCCGTCAGCAGATCATCGGCAGAGATCCCGGCCATGCGCGCCGCCTCCGCGACCGTCACCCGCGGCGCCATGATCTTTCGCGGGAGCCCGACGCGCAGCCTCTCGAAGTGCGGGTGATAGCTGGCCAGAAAGTCCACCAGCTGCGGGTGGTCCTCGAAGAGACGGCCGACCGTCGTGGCGCCCGTGATCATGGCGCCGCGGTCACGGCGTCGTCGAGAGCGCGCAGCAGTTCGTCGAGCGAGATGCCCGCAGCGGCGGCCGCTTCGCGAAGCGAGAGATGCGCTCCGCAGCAATGGTTGACCTCCAGGCGCTGGAAGACCTCCAGCGCGCCGGGTCGCTTCGAAACCTCGGCCACGGTCTGTTCGGCATTGATCGGGGTCGTACGTCTTAGTGGTTCCGCGCGGGTTGCGCAACTGCATGCGTGGCTCATGACCTGGTCCTCCGTGCTTCCGAGTCTAGGAGGCGTCGGCTGCGGCCCTTATGATCCGGGTCATAGCCAGCGGGCATGCCGCTGGGGCGAGTATTCCCCAGCGGGACCGCTATGCCTCACGTCTGACGCGGCGGCACCGGCGACCGCGCCGCGTGCGATGGCGCATTTCAATGCAACGACACCGTGGCATTCGTCTTGCCGTGCTGGACCAATGGCGCCGGCGACTACAACTGGTGACGCGAGTCTGATGAGCGGCGTCGGGTGCTCGGTTCGCGGCTATTCGACTGAGGAGGCGGCCTATGGACTGGTTGACGAGCGCGGTTCCCGTCGCCATGGTGATTGCGGTTGGTGTTGTCATGGGCATGTGCGATAAACGTGGAGCCCACATCGGCGAGGTCGGATCCGGTACCCTGCGAGGAGGCGAGTGATGCTCGGCATGGGAATGGCGTCGGCCCACGCGCCGATGATGTTCCAGAAGGCACGGTTCTGGCCGCGGATGGTGGAACGCATCCCACCGGAAGCCCGTGAACATCTGCCGCATAGCGCCCGGGTAGAGCTGGCCACGCCGGCCATCATCGATGGATACATCCAGCGGATCGAGGCGGCCTTCGCCACCCTGCGGGGAGCGCTGCGGGCGTACCGGCCGGACGCGCTGATCATGATCGGCGACGACCAGGGCGACATGTTCGATGGTGCCAACAATCCGACCTTCGCGATCTACACCGGCGCGGAGCCGCTGTGGGGACGCAGCGCGCGGGATCCGTACGATGTGCCGATCCCGGACCGCACGAAGCTCGTCTTCCGGCCACACCCCGAGCTCTCCCGTCACCTCCTGTGCGGGTTGATCGAGCGGGGATTCGATGTGGCCAACCTCGGGAAGTTCGAGCCGCGCGGCACCCCGGTCGCGGCGTCTCGCACATAGTTTCCAATCTCGTGCCCGAGGTCGACCCCGGCCTGGAGATCCCGCTGGTCTGCGTGTTCATGAACGAGTACTATCCGCCGCTGCCCGGCGCCGCGCGGTGCGCGCAGCTGGGCGAGGCCATCGCCGACGCGCTCCGCGACCGGCCGGAGCGCGTGGCCATCTACGCGTCGGGCGGCCTGTCCCACTATCCGGGCATGTACAACGCGGGCTGGATCGATCAGCCTCTCGACCACTGGATCCTGGATCGCCTGGCCCGGAACGACGTCCAGGCCCTCCGGCATCTCTTCACCTTTGAGTCCGACAACCTGCGCTCGGGCACGGGCGAGGTGCGGGCGTGGATCAGCGTGGCGGCGGCGATGAATCGACCGGCCCAGGTGGTCGACTACGTGCCGGCGCACTGCACGCAGACCGGGTGCGGCTTCGTGTGCTGGCCACCCGCCGAGGGCGATACGGCCGGGTAGCCTGGAAGTCCTCGGAAGACATCACCACAGGGGGAACGGCAATGCCCGCGAAGCGTGAGAGCGAACGTTTGCCAGCGCTGCCCCGGCTGCTGGCGTGGGTCGTCCTCGCCTTGATGGCCCTGTCCACCGCCTACACGGTCTGGGTTGCGGTCGTGAACTTCAACCGAATCGGCGTATGAGCTCGGCGGCGCTGCTGGTCATCCTCGCCCTCGCCGCCCTGAGCGCGAGCCTCGCGCTGCTGATGGCCCGACTGCACTTCCCGTTGGCCGCCGATGTGCTCGCCCTCGGTGGGGCGGGCCTGGGCCTGCTGGCCGTCCTCACGGCTGCGGTGTCCACCGTGCGGCGGGCCCGGCAGCTTCCCGAAGGGACGCGCCGGCGTTGAGCAAGCGGGGCGCGCGCCTCTTCTTCCTGATCAGCACCGCGCTGAGCGCCTTGATCTTCACCGTGCTCACGATCGACAGCCATCGCCAGTTCCCGAAGCTGACCAACGCGGCCGCCATCGACAAGCGCGTCGTCGCCGGCAAGAAGGCCTGGCACCGGCGCAACTGCACCAATTGCCACACCCTGCTCGGCGAGGGCGCCTACTACGCGCCAGATCTGACGCAGATCACGACCCAGCGAGGGGCACCGTATCTGCGGGAGTTCCTGAAGGAGCCGTCGAAGTTCTACTCCGAGGAGCGGGACGGCCGGCTGATGCCGAACCTGAACCTCGGCGATCAGGAGATCGATGACCTGATCGCCTTCCTGTCCTGGGTGAGCCGGATCAATACCCAGGGCTGGCCGCCCCGACCGATCCTCGTGAAGGGCAGTGCCGTGCCGGGAGCGGTGCTCGGGGCGCCACCGCCCCAGGCCGCCTCCCAGGAGCCGGTGGAACTTGGCCGCGCGCTCTACAACGCCACGCCGCCCGGGTGTGCCGCTTGCCACTCCGTCGCGCCCGGGATCAACATTGTCGGCCCCACGCTCGCGGGAATCCCGGAAACCGCGGCGAGGCGCATCGGCAGTCCGGACTATCGGGGCACGGCGAAGGACGCGGCGGGCTACATCCGCGAGTCGATCGTCGACCCCAACGCGCACGTGCTCGTGGGACCGACGTATGCCGCTGGCGGCAGGTCCCTGATGCCCACGGATTACGCGCAGACGCTGAAGCCGCAACAGGTGGATCAGATCGTGGCATATCTGCTCACCTTGCGGTGAGAGGGCTCCTGGTATGAGATATCCCTCCCAGCGCGTCGCCTACCCGTACTTCGCCGTGGCGTTGCTCCTGTTCGGTTTGCAGATGGTCTTCGGCTTGCTCGCCGCAGCCAAGTACCTGGGTCCCGATCCGCTCATTAACGTGTTGCCCTTCGACGTGACCAAGGCGATCCATACCAACCTGCTCCTCGTGTGGCTGCTGACCGGGTTCATGGGCGCGACCTACTACCTCGTCCCGGAGGAATCGCGAGTGGAGCTGTACAGCGTCCGGCTCGCCTACCTGCAGCTCGCCATCTGGACGGCGATGGGCGTGACCGCCGTCGTGGGCTACGTCTTCCGGTGGACGGCGGGCAACAAGCTGCTCGAGCAGCCGTTTCCGCTGAAGATCGTCATCGTGATCGTGATGCTGATGTTCCTCTACAACATCGGCATGACCATCCGCGCCGGGGGACGCCTCACCACCACGGAGGGCGTGCTCGTCGGGGGACTGGCCGGCTCCGCGCTGCTCTACCTGCCCGCGCTCTTCGAGTTCGAGAACTACACGGTGAGCGTCTTCTACCGGTGGTGGACCGTGCATCTCTGGGTCGAGGGGGTCTGGGAGATGATCCAGGGCGCGCTGCTGGCCTACCTGCTCATCCGGCTCTCCGGGGTGGATCGCGAAGTGCTGGAGAAGTGGCTCTACGTCATCGTCGGGCTCACGTTCATCTCCGGCATCCTGGGCACGGCGCACCACTATTACTGGATCGGTGTGCCGCGCTACTGGCTGCCGATCGGCGGATTCTTCAGCGCGCTGGAGCCGGCCGTCTTCCTCGGCATGGCCATGTACGCCTATTACGCGATCCGCCGCTCGGGGCTCGGCCATCCCAATCGCATGGCCCTCCACTGGACCATCGGCAGCGCCATCTTCTCCGCCCTCGGCGCCGGCCTCCTCGGCCTCGCCCATACGTGGCCGGCGGTGAACAAGTGGACGCACGGCACGCTGATCACGCCCATGCACGGCCACATGGCGTTCTTCGGCGCCTACGTGATGATCGTGCTTGGCATGATCACGTACGCGATGCCAGGGCTCACCGGTCGCCCCGAGGATTCGCGCGAGACGGGGGCCGGCTTCTGGTCATTCTGGCTCCAGCTCGCAGGCATGTTCGGCATGACGATGGCCTTCGCGGCGGCCGGCATCACGCAGACGTACCTGGAGCGGATCCTCGGCATCGGCTACCTGGAAACCCAGCTCAAGCTGCAGGTACACTTCCTGATGCTCGTGGCTACCGGCGCGCTGTTCGTGGCCGGCGTCGCCCTGTTTCTCTGGGACTTCTTCTTCCTCGCCGGCCGGCCCCTGCCAGTGGCGCGGGGCGAGGAGCTCGCCCCCGCTCGCTCCGCCGCCGTCTGAACATGGGGCGTTGGACGCCCGACGTGGATCGCGGGCTCACCGCGGGAGATGGTGTCCGGCCACCCCCCGTCGACGAGCCGTTCTATCTGCCGGTGCGCGAGGAAATCGCCATCTTTGAGGCGTGCCACCGGCGCCGGCTGCCTGTCATGCTCAAAGGCCCGACGGGCTGCGGCAAGACGCGGTTCGTCGAGCACATGGCCTGGCGTCTGGGCCGTCCGCTGGTGACGGTCGCCTGCCACGAAGACCTCGCGGCCAGCGATCTCGTGGGCCGGTATCTCGTCCGGGCCACGGAGACGGTATGGCAGGATGGGCCACTCACGCGCGCCGTGCGTGCCGGTGCCCTCTGCTACCTGGACGAGGTCGTGGAGGCGCGTCAGGACATCATCGTCGTGATCCATCCACTCACGGACGATCGGCGGGTCCTGCCGGTCGACAAGACCGGCGAGCTGGTGGACGCATCGCCCGCGTTCCAGCTGGTCGTTTCCTACAATCCCGGCTATCAGCACATCCTCAAGGACCTGAAACCGAGCACGCGCCAGCGGTTCGTCGCCCTCGACTTCGACTTCCCGCCGGCGGAACTTGAGGCCCGCATCGTCGCTCATGAGGGAGGTGTGGATGCCCACACCGCCGGCGACCTCGTCGCCCTCGGCGCCCGTCTGCGCGCTCTCCGCGATCGCGGGCTGCCCGAGGTGCCGAGCACGCGGCTGCTCGTCGCCGCCGCCCGTCTCATCGCCAGCGGCGTCCCTTCCCGGGAGGCGTGTCGGGCGGCCGTGGCGGCGCCGCTCACCGACGATCCCGACCTGCTGGCCGCCGTGCACGACGTGATGGCTGCCGTGTTGTGAGGCGTGGGCGACCCCGAGGGGCTGCTCATTGAAGGAGCGCGGCGCGGGAGCTGTGGTGGCGGGCGCGATCGCCAGAGATGCGCCGGGAGGTGCCGCTCGCGCGTGTGAGGCTGCGGCTCGAGCTCTTCGTGACCGCCCTCTGTGGAGCACCATACTCGATCCTGCCTGCCGATCCTCCGCCGCCGCCGACGTGGCTCGCGCGGGCCATGGGCCGCGCGCCCCGCCACCTGTCGCGGCGCTGCGCCGCCGCCTCGACCGATGGAGCGGCTATCTGGCTGCCGAGAGCGCTCGAGGCCAGCAGCGGCGACGAGGCGACCATCGCGACGTATCGGCTCCTGGCTATCGAGCAGGCGGCGAGAGCGGTCCGTGGGACGCCGAGCCGGCTTCCCACCGATCGACTCGAGGAAGACCTCTATGTTCTCGCCGAGGCAGTCGCGGTGGAATGCGCGTTGGCTCGCGACTTCCCCGGCCTCATGTGCGATCTCCGCGCGGCCCGGGCGGCGGCTCTTCGCGAGCGTCCGCCGCTCGAGCGGCTGACCATCTCCGAGCAGGCGGTAGAGCGGCTGTTGCGCATTGTCCTCGCCGCCGAGCCGGCGGCGCCGCTGTCCGAGATTCCCGCAGCGGAGACCCCAGAGGGGTCGCGGCGGTGGGCGTGCGTGGCCGCCGCGCAGCTCGGCGCACGGTCCGGCCGCTACCGCGGCGTGGCGGTGCCTCAATTGTGGGGACAGATCGTCGCGCCGACGCCGCTGTCGCGCGCTGGCCCCGGTGCCGGCGCCGAGGACGAGACGGACCCGGCCGGCCCGGTCCGGCGCGCGTCGCTGCGCCGCCGGCCCCGCGTGCGGGCGGCTGCCGAAGACGAGGACGACGACCGGCCAGGGACCTGGATGATCCGCGCCGATGAGCCAATGGAGGCCGCAGAGGACCCGAAGGGCCTGCAGAGGCCTGCCGATCGCGATGAGTCCGCGGCCGCGGCAGACCTTGCCGACTCGCTGTCGGAGTTGCCTGAGGCTCGTGTTGTCTGGACCCCGGGCACGCCGCGGGAGATCCTCGACAGCGACGGCGGCATCGCCGCCCGAAGAGCGTCGCGCCGCTGGCGCAGCCACGGCGATGCGGGCGTCGTGTACCCCGAGTGGGACTACCGAACTGGCGCCTATCGGGCGCACGGAGCCGTCGTCCGCCCGAGCGTCGCCACGCCCGGCTCAGGCGCGTGGGTCGACGCGGTGATGGCACGGCACGCGGCGCTGGTGCGGCGCGTGAGACGGCGCTTCGACGGGCTCCGCCCGCGGCGCACGCGTGTGGGGCGTCAGATCGATGGGCCGGAGGTCGACCTTTCCGCGTACGTCACCGCCTTCGCCGACCGGCACGCGCAAGGTCCGGGCGACGATCGGCTGTACACGACGCCGAGGCCGGCCCGCCGCGATCTGGCCATAGCTCTGCTCGTCGACACCAGTGCCTCAACCGATGGCTGGGTGAGCGGCGGCCTCCGCATCATCGACGTGGAGAAAGAGGCTCTCATCGTCCTGCTGGAGGCGCTCGACGCTCTCGGCGACCGCCACGGCGCTTTCGCGTTCTCGGGAGAAGGACCGAGCGACGTGCGCGTGCTCATCATCAAGGGCTTCGACGAGCGCAGCGGTATGGAAGTGCGCCGGCGTGTCGCCGCCCTGGAGCCCGACCGCTACACACGTGCAGGCGCCGCTATCCGCCATGTCAGCGCGTCGCTTGCAGCCCAGCCAGCACACCACCGGCTTCTGCTGATCCTATCGGACGGCAAGCCGAACGACGTGGATGGCTACGACGGCCGCTACGGCATCGAGGACACTCGTCAAGCCGTCGCCGAGGCCCGGTTGCAAGGGCTCGTCCCCTTTTGCCTGACGGTGGACCGAGAGGCGCCCCGTTACATGCCGGCGATCTTCGGGCGCGGCTATGCGCTCCTGCGACACCAGGAACTTCTGCCTGGTCTGCTCGTCGAAGTCGTCCGGAGGCTTCTCGCGACGTAAGAGCGGGCGCGTCGGCATCCGACTAGAGAGCATCGTGAAGACCGGCGAAGGAACGCCGGCGACCTCGCGTTCGAGTGTGAAGGCAAGCCGTCGACGTCGGCCGTCGGGGCCGGGCGAGACGCGTGGCGACGGCGCCAGGTGACCGGCGCCACGCCGGCGGGTCGCTTGAACGCGCGGCTGAAGGGCGCCTCCGAGTCGTAGCCGACCTCGAGAGCCACAGCGGACACCTTCGCGCGTCGCCTTCTCCGAGACGGCGCGGCAACCTGCGTCCGCCATCGCATGAGGTACTGCATCGGCGGGAGGCCGACGAAGTGGTCGGAGCGGTCGGCCAGAGCCGACCGCGAGAGGCCGACGTCCTTGGCCAGCCTGGCCGGCGTCCACGAATCGGCGGGCCGCTCATGCAGGAGCGCCACCGCGGTCGAGGTTCCCCTGGCCTGCCAACCTGTCGTGGCCCGCCCCGTTCAACGTGAGCGGGCCTGCCCGGTCAGCGACAGTCGGTCCCGGACAGCGGCAGTGGCTCAGCGCGGCGCGGCCGCCGGAGGCATGCGAACCCGCCACCACATGTTCATCACGAACAGGCCCGTGCCGACGAGCTGCCCGAGCCCGCCCGCGGCGATGAGCAGACGAAACGGCGGCCACGGCCAGAGCGTACTGACGATCTCGGCGGAGGCGCGCCCGGCGGTGGCGAGGGTCATGGTCCAGTACACGGCTTCGGCCAGTCCGGGCCGGTAGCGCGTGTCGTCCTTGCCCGGACGGGGGAACATCCAGGTGGCCACGCCCATGACGATCATCAGGAGAAAACCGACCAGCAGCAGATGGACGTGGGCCGTGATCAGGAGCCGCGACGGGTAGCGTCCCACCACGAATTCGGCGACCACGATGTAGCCGCCGAGCAGGACGCCGAGGAGCAGGAAGACAAAGCTGGTCTTGATGAAACGCCGGACGAGCGGCGTCACGCGTCATCCTCTCGGGTTGCTCTGAACGGCCACCAACCCGTCAGTCACTCGCCCCCTGCGCGAGATCGCGCAGCGCCTCGACGTTGGCGAGGGCGAGCCGGCTCTCTGCCTTCCGGACGAGACCAGCCTTGAGCCAGCGGCTCACCACCCTGATCGCCGTCTCCACGGTCGTGCCCGTCATGTCGGCCAGGCTCTGCCGCGTGAGATGAAAGGGGAGGGTGAGCCCGTGTGGCCCACGGGTGCCCTCTCGCTCGGCGAGCCGGAGCAGGGTGGCGGCAAGCCGTGCCTCAACCGGATCGGCAGCGAGCGACTTGACCGCATCGTGAGCGGCGCGAAGGCGGCGGCCGATCGTGAGCGCCATCTCCTTGATGATCGAGGGATAGCGTTCGGCCAAGGCCACAATGGCCTCCTGGGGCAGCTTGGTGACGGTGCTCGGTTCCGTGGCCTGAGCGGAGGCGGGGTAGGGGCGCTTCTCGATCACCGCCACGCCGCCGAAGGGCTCTGCCGGACCGAGGAGCTCCAGCACGACGTCCTTGCCGCCGCGCGATTGCCGGAAGATTCGCACGCGTCCCGTCTTGACCAGACAGAACCAGAGGGCCGGGTCACCCTCCATGAAGATGTAGTCGCGGGCGCGGTAGCGCTCATCGCGGGCGACGGCGGCGAGCGTGGCCAGCTCCTTGGCGGGCAGGGCCGCGAGGACGGGACACGATCGCAGGAATTCCACGCTGCCCTGGGCGGCCGGCATCGGTCGGATCATAGCATCCGGCGCTCGGCCCGGGCCGCGGCCGGGACCTGCATGCCTGTGCCTGCTCGAGGAACGAGTGCGTCTTGACGAGACACGGGCGCCACCTTCCGTCCGGGAACATGACGCGCGTCATCTCGCCACGCCATCGCGGCGAGGTTGTTGCCGGTGAACAGCTCCGCGCCGCCAACGACCACCAGGATCAGGCCCAGACTGAAGGCGAGTCCCCCCAGCGCCCGGATCGCTCCCCACGATGCCGCTCTGGCGCCCGCCTACGCGGTGGTGGCGAAAACGCCTCCGAGCGCGATGAAGGCGCCGGCCAGCACGGCGAGAGCGAAGGTCCTCAAGACGTCCATCGAGGCCTTCTGCACGCCCACCTCTTCCGCGCGCCGGGCCATCGCGGTCGGGAGTAGCGCGTCGAGGCGTTCAGGGATGTCGGTCATACGTGAAAGTCCACAAGCAGCGAAGGGTTCATTGCACACCTCCTCCGAAGGGTCGGTCCCGAGAATGCTCAGCAAGAGACGGACCGAGTGGCAGGGTGCGCGCCTGCGCCGACTTGCTCAACGTCCCGCTCGACCTCCCCCCCGGCATGAGCCCGTGGAGATCGCGCCCCACTTGAGGCTCCTGAGCCCACCGGCGGCCGAACCCAGGGGTCTAACGTCGCGAATATTGGGCGCTGCTCTTCAGGCATCGGCCATGCAGCGATGCCCCCCAACAGACACGAACCTGACCGACGCCAGAGCCACCGAATCAGCCAGGGAGCACGACACGAATGGCGGAGGGGGTCCATGGCACACAAGCAAGTACTTTTCCGGATGGAGGCGCGCGAGAAGATCCTACGCGGCGTCAACATGCTCGCCGATGCCGTTCGCGTTACGCTTGCGCCGAGGTCCAAGTGTGTCTTGATCCAGAAGAGGTCGGGCGAGGCAACCGGGCCAACGGCCTCATCGCCTTTTCCCGGCCTACCGGCGGGGAAGCAGCGGCCGGCAAGAATCCCGTCGCGCACACCGGCAAGATCTACAGCGTACTCAGTCGCCGGCTAGCTCAGCTCATCCACACGCGCCTGCCGGAGCTGCCTCAGGGTACAGGTGCACCTGGCGTCTCGGATCGGCGAGCCCGTCGATCGCCCCTGGACCGGCGTCCAGGTGATCCTGCCGGACGGCTGCGCTTTGTCGGACGTCGACGGCGCCATCCGAGAGGTGGTCGAGGTCGAGATCGATCGTCTGCCGCAGTTCCACTCCGAGCTGATCCGAGGCGCTCACCCGGTCTTTTGAGGTGTCCGGTCGCCCGGCTACTCAGCGAGGGCGGTGGCTCGGCACCGGGGAGGCGTTGCCACGCATCGTTGCCCCACCGGGACGCTGATGCCACACGGACTGAGCGCTAAGTATGATCGCGACGATCTGGCGAGCTGGCATTGCTGTTGCTGGATTCACGGTGGCTGCCGGAACCAGCAAACGTCATCGGGGCAGCCAGAAAGGAAGGAGAGCATGGCACTCGAGCTGTGGCGTCAGAGAGGGATGGCGAGACCGTTCCGAGAGCTCGCGCGGGTGGAGCGCGAGATGGGAGATTTGTTCGGGCGCTTCTTCCAGGACTGGCCTGCGGCCGGCCTCATGGAGCGAGGGCGCGCCTGGGCTCCGGCGGTGGACATGATCGATCGCCCGGACGAAGTGGTCGTCCGCGCTGATCTCCCTGGCCTGGAGCAGAAGGACGTCGACGTGACGATCCACGAGGGGATGTTGACTATCCGGGGTGAGCGCAAGGAGGAGCGCGAGGAGAAGAAGGAAGGAGAGGACTACTACTGCTGCGAGCGTAGCTTCGGCGCCTTCATGCGCACCATGCCGCTGCCACCCGCGGTCGACCCCGAGAAGGTCAAGGCCAGGTTCAAGAACGGAATTCTGGAAGTCCACCTCCAGAAGACCAAGGAGTCGAAGAGCAAGAAGATCGAGATCAAGGCTGAGTGAGGTGGGCGGACGGGAGAGGAGCGGCCGGTGGGCTGGCCCGCGATCGTCAAAGTGGCGAGCGCCTGAGGGCTGACCGCTCCGAACCTCCGCGACTACGCGGAGGCCCTCACGGCCCGCCAGGTCACGACTTTTGCGGTGGTCAGGGGGGCGTCGGAGCCCAGCTTTCGCCCCGCATCATCCGTACGAATGCTCCGCGATAAGTAACGGGCTGCCAGTCGAGGCCCGCTCCCCGTGGCGTGCGTCGCTCACCGCTCGAACATTTCTTGAGAAGAGGAGCATCGCTCATGAGACAGGAAATGCAAGACCATCGAGGTCAGGGGCAAGTGACGCCAATGAGCGCCACTGGCTGCGCATCCCGGCCGCCGCGGTGTCCGGCGGCGGCCGGGGCGTCATTCCCGAAGGCCGAGAAGAGGGGGTACTC
>JBKPAK010000214.1:0-53212 GCA_046726415.1 Candidatus Methylomirabilota bacterium | reverse complement strand
GCCCCGCGTTTCGCGTGCAGGCCCGACGCAGGTACCGCTCGAAATGACCGCTGGCAATGAAGTCCGTGAGGGCCTCCTGGCCGAGCATGGCCGTGTAGCGGTCGGCCATCCACTTCGCGGCCACGAACGGTCTCACGAGCGATGGCGGACTTGAGCGCGTGGCCGATCCGGCGGTAGAGCGGGCCGTCGGCGCCGCGAAGATTGAGAACATGCACCCTCCCCGATCTCTTAGATCTGGCACCACAGAATAATCGAAACCTGGCTCTTTGACCCGGCCAGACCCTGGGGTAGGGTGTGGCCTATCGAACTCAACGACGGAGGTGAGGCCCATGCCAACCGAGACGGCGGCCAACACGGATGTCGACACCCTGCAGCAGCTCAATCGCGACTACATCAGGTCCGTCCAGACGTCGGACGTCCGCAGGTTCGACGAGATCCTCGCGGACGACTTTCTGTGCAGCAATCCCGACGGCTCACTGGTCGACCGTGCGGGTTTTCTGGCCCAGACGGCGCGTCCGGTGGCGATCTCCAACCTCGAGGCCCACGACGTGCTCGTTCGCATCATCGGCGACGTCGCGATCATCCATGCGCGGACGGCGTACACGCTGCCGGACGGCCGAGCAGGATCGGGCCGATATACCGACGTCTGGGCGCGTCGGCACGGTCGCTGGCTTGCCGTCTCCGCCCACGTCACCCGCTGCTGAAAGCTGATCGAGCTCGGGTACGCGTTCGAGCAGGTTACCCGGCGGCGCGGGCGACCACCGTCCGCGCCGTGAGGACGACCAGGTCCCGTCCGCTCAAATCCCCGATCACCGCTCACGTTTTGGAGGGTCATCGATGCCGACCGTGCTCTTTGTCGTCAAGGCCACCATCCGCCCCGACCAGGAGGCTACGTTCAACCGCTGGTATAACGAAGAGCATGTGCCCGAGGTGCTGCAGTTCCCCGGCCTGGTGAGCGCGCGGCGCTACCAAGCCCTCGAGGGCGAGGAGAAGTACAGGTATATGGCCGTCTACGAGGTGCAGGACGAGCCGACCTACCGGCGCTTCGTCAACTCCGACCACATGAAGCACCTCCGCGCGGAGTACGATGCGCACTTCCCCACGAGCGAGCGGGCGCGCTTCGCCTACGTCCAGGTCTGGCCGTAGTTTCGGGCGGCGCAGCGCTCACGGATCCCGCCGCTCCCCTCGCGAACGCCGCTCACGACCGACCTCGTGTGGGGGTTCACGTTCTCCCCTCGGGCACGAGCACCTCGACGGGCCGCCGCAGTCCCCCTCGAGGAGAACATGGAAGGGTGCAGGCGGATTATAGCTTTGATCAGCATTTGCCGCCGAGACTCTCACCCCTATCGTGCGGTCGGCGCGGACCTGTGCGCCTCGAAGCCGGGGCGAGCGCCGGTGTTAGCATCGCCTCGCATGACGTTGTCGCGAGGTCCAGTGGTCGCCGTCGTCGTGGTCGCCGCGGTGGTTGTGACCTTGGTCGCGCTCACCCTGCGCCAGCCCGAGGTGCCGACGTATGCGCCGACACCCGCGTTGCCCAAGGACGTCGGCCGCGCCCTGGTGGGACCGGTCCTCTATACGATCGCCGCGACGGAGCCCGATGCCTGGCGCTACTTCTCGTTCCAGCTCGGCTCGGTGCTCGACGGCCCCACCCCCATGCCGTGGGATCTGGCGTTTCGTCGCTACGCGATTATCGCGGGTCCTGGCGCCGGCATCCTCGACCTCGGCGAGCAGCGCTTCGACGAGGTGCGGACCGTCCCCGCGTCGGGCTATCAACCGAACGAGGGTGGTGGCGAGCCGCGGAACTCGGCCATCGCGAGCTGGTATCACTACGGCTTCTTCTCGCACCGACTGAGCCCGAAGCCGCGCGTGTGGGCGGTGCGCACGGCGGACGGTCGCTATGCAAAGCTGGAGATCGTCGGCTACTACTGCACCGGGGCACAGCCGGGGTGCCTGACCTTCCGCTACGTCTATCAGGGCGACGGCTCGACGACCGTCGCGCCGTGACATCGCATTAGGTGGTGAAGATGCTCGTGGCGCTGCCACGGTGCCGAGGGCCCCACGAGAACGCGCCTGGCCTGAGCGCTCACCACAGCGGCGCGTGGTTCATGGTGGAGACGTGCGCGGCGACCACCTTCCACCCGAGGTCGGGAAAGCGCACCCAGGTCTGGCTCTGACGGCCGACCAACTCGCGGCCGCGCACCTTGAACTCGAGGTTTACGGTGGCGAGGTCGCGGCCGAGCGTCAGGATCTCCAGACGGATGCGCCTCTCCTTGATGCCCGGCCCGGCCGGTCGCGCGACCCGATGGGCGTGGATCTCGCTGAAGCCGTAGCCGTTCTCGTGCAGCGCATACCGAATGGTGTGCGGGCTGTCCCAGAAGGTGGCGTCGAGCACCTCGACGTTCTTGTCGATCAGCGCTTGCTCGTAGCGCTCGAACAGGTCGCGCACCTCGGCCACCATCTCGGGCAGGTTGGGCGTCACATCGATCATCGGCTGACCTCCATCGCCTTCGCCACGGCCTCAGTTGACCTCCATCGCCTTCGCCACGGCCTCAGTTGACCTCCATCGCCTTCGCCACGGCCTCAGTTGACCTCCATCGCCTTCGCCACGGCCACCAGAGAGGCGTCGCTGCCGCGCGCGCCGAGAATGGAAAGGCCGACCGGCAGCCCGTCGACGCTCGCGCCGGGTAGATTCACCTGCGGCACACCGGTCAGCCCGCCATGGGCGGTCAGGCAGGTGATGCGCGCGCGCAACGGCTCGAGCGTTGTGAGCGACAGCCCCTTCCGGGGCGCTGGGAAGGGCGTGGTCGGCAGGCAAAGAATGGTTCCGGGGGGGAGCAGCCACGCGAGGCGGGCCCGCGCCTCGGCGCGCATCAACGCAGCCCATTGCCGCTCGGCTTCGGGGACCGTCCCGGCGAGCGCCAGGCCGCGGGCCACGCTGAAGGCTAGGCGCGGGTTTTCGCGATCGATCCAGTCCTTGAAGGTGAGCCAGGCCTCATACAGCTGCAAGATGCGCTGCGCCCGCGCCCAGACCGACAGCCCGGGCGGCGAAAGAAGGTCCTCCCGCACCTCCTTCACCAGTCCCGACACCTTCCGCACCATCGAGTCCAGCGCGGTCGCGGAATCCGCAAAGCCCAAGGCGTCGACCGCCACGACGAGCCGGGTCGGAAGGCTTGCCGGAATCGCCTCGCCGAGCAGTACCTCCGAAACGCGGGCGAAGGTGTGGGCATCGCGCGCGAACCATCCGGCCGTGTCGGAACTCGGTGCCTGCGGCATCATGCCGGAGAGATCGAGCCGGCCGTGGGTCGGCCGGATGCCATAGAGCCCGCAGAAGCTCGCTGGCACGCGCACCGATCCGCCGGTGTCCGTGCCGAGTGCGGTGTCGCATAGTGCCTGGGCCACGGCCGAGGCCGAGCCCGACGAGGAGCCGCCGGGTACGCGCTCCGGCGCCTTCGGATTGAGGGGCGTGCCGTCGAAGGGGTTCTCGCCGAGAATGCCGAGCGAAACCTCGTCGGTGATGGTCTTGCCGATCAGGCTCGCGCCGGCATCGAGCAAGCGCTGCACCGCCCAGGCGTGGCGTGTCGGCA
Organism: Candidatus Methylomirabilota bacterium; assembly: GCA_046726415.1. Classification (GTDB taxonomy): domain Bacteria; phylum Methylomirabilota; class Methylomirabilia; order Rokubacteriales; family CSP1-6; genus CAVWFS01. The sequence goes on along the minus strand of JBKPAK010000214.1, from coordinate 49,628 downwards.
CCGGATTTTGCCGCGCCCAGTCCGGATTGCCCCCGCCTGTCGGATGCCCGGCGACGTCGAAAAGATCCTTGGCGGCGAACGTTACGCCGGCCAGCGGTCCGCCCGGCGACCCGGCAATGCGCAGCGGCGCACCCGGAACGAAGGGACTGGTCAATGGCGTGCGCGTCACGCGCGGCCCGACGTCACGCCCTTCTGCAACAGGTCGTCGTAGAAGTCGGCCAGAGAAAGCAGGACCGCCGCCGTGTCGCCGGCGAACGACGAGCCGTGCATCACGGCCAGGGTGCGGGGTTGAAGCTTCGCCAAGCGGCGAATGGTCGCACCAGTCGCCGGCGTGACGGCGGTGAAGCCGAACTGCTTCTCGGCGGCCACGGCCGGGGTCATGATGTCGCCGTGGGTGAGGGCGGGCGGATCGCCCACGTGGGTGAAGAGATCGCTGGTGAAGAGTGTGGCAGTCGTCTCCTCGTAGAGAAGCCCCGCATCCCAGCAGTGTGGCACGTGCGGCGTATCGAGGCGCCGCACTCGGCGGCCGCCCAGGTCCAGGACCTCGCCGTCGGCCAGGGCGCGCGGGGGACGTGGCGCTTGATCGTTGAGCCAGATGGCGCATCCGATGGCGCCGTGGGTGACGGTGGCGCCCGGGGCGGCGTCGAGCCACTCACCGAGCGAGCCGCACTCGTCGGCCTCGATGTGGCTGAAGGCGATCCAGCGCAGCCGGCGCGGATCCATGATCCGCGTCGCTGCTTGGGAGACGGCTGGGAATAAGGCCCGCTGGCCGCAATGGAAGAGCAGGGGTTCCTCCGCGTCGACCAGGAACTGATTGAATGTGAATCCGCTCGGGCCCAGGCGGGGCAGAAAGGTCGAGAGCCGGTAAATCCGCTCGGCGATCTCGTCGACTCTTGTCTCCATCAAATCCCTCCGGCCGATCGGGCGATGAGAGGCGAGTCCCCGGCCGCGGCCGTACGGTCATGGCGCATGGTGCACGTGAACCGCCCGAGTGGGGCGACAACATCGTGAGCATACCCCGGAGCCCGGGAAATCCAACGCCGCAGACGGCGACCTCAGCGGCGGTACGGGGTTATGGCGCGCACCGCACCACGCTGGGTCGGCGACGCCATGATAGGATTCGCGCCATGTCGCGAGCGGCATCGCCGATGGATGACCTGGCGCGGGCGGTGCTGGGGCACATCGATCCGCGAGAGCTGGTCGACCTCGCCAGCGCGCTCATCCGCATCCCGAGCTTCAAGACGGAGGAGACGCCCGTCGCGCTTTTCCTCGACGAGTTCTTCCGCCAGCGCGGGTACCGCGTCGATCTCCAGGAAATCGAGTCCGGCCGGTTCCAGACCATCGCCACCCTGCGCGGTACGGGCGGCGGGGCCAGCCTCATGCTGAACGGTCACACCGACATCAACGCCCTCACCATGCGCTGGACGCGCGATCCCTGGACGCCCACCCTCGAGGGTGACCGGCTGTACGGCCACGGCGTCCAGAACATGAAGGGGGGCTTGGCCAGCATCATCATGACCGCCGAGGCCATTCGCCGATCGGGCGTGCGGCTCGCGGGTGATCTCGTCATCGCCTGCGTCGCCGGCGAGACGCAAGGCGGCGAGGGCACGCACTACCTGATGGAAGGCGGTCTCCGAACCGATGCCGCGGTGGTGGCGGAACCCTTCGGCGCGGACAACCTGGTGACGGTGCACTCCGGCATCGTGCACATGGCGATCCACACGTATGGAGTGACGGGGCACATCGGACGCCTCGAGGGCACCGTGAACGCAGTCCACACCATGACGGCAGTCATCGACGCGCTCTCCCGCGTGCAGTTCCGCCACGCACCGCGGCCCGATCTCCCCGCGTTCCCCCGGCTCAATGTGGGCAGCATCATCGGCGGGCGGGGCCGGGACTATGTGCTGGTGGAGCCGCCGTACGTGCCCGACCTCTGCACGATCCTGGTCGACGTCCACTTCGTGCCGGGTCAGACGGTCGACGCGATCGTCGCCGACATCCGTCGCGCCCTCGACCAGCTCGCCGCGCGCGATCCAGCATTGCGCTACGAGATCGAGATCCCGCCGCCAGACCGCTTCAAAGGCCGGCGGCGACTGGTGATGGATCCGCTCGACGTTCCCATCGACGCGCCCATCGTGCAGGCGGTGGCCAGGAGCTATCGAATGGTCACTGGACGGGAGCCGAAAGCCATCGGCACGGTCCTGCCCCATTCGTACAGCGCCGATGACACCTGTCATCTGTGGAAGGCCGGCATTCCCTGTCTTCTCTACGGTCCCGGCGTCATCCGTGGCGGCGCGGACGAGGACGACGCCTGCGTCCTCGTGAGCGAGATGGCGAAGGTGACGCGCGTGTTGGCCATGACCGCGCTCGACGTCTGCCAGCGCGCGCCGGCGGAGCTCGCCATCGCGTTCCCACAACCCTGAGGGTCGGGGGCTCGCCGTCGCTCGTTGTTCCCATCGTGTCGCCGCGCTCAACCCTCGCCCAGGGGCGAGCCGGCACCGCTCGGGATCGCGTATCAGTCCAGGAAGTCGCGGCAGAGCGCCTCCCACATGATAGCGGAGAGCTTCAGGCTCTCGGTGTCGACGCGCTCGTTGTGCCCGTGGAACATCAGCGGGTACTCGGTGTACGGGATGCGCGTGGAGTGCAGGCCGAACCCGTAGGACGGGATGCCCTTCCAGCGGAAGAACTTGGCGTCGGTCCCCCCGGTGGTGATGGCGGGCACGACGCGGCTGTCGGGCATGAGCCGAGTGGCGACGCGCGAGATCGCCGCCATCAGCGGCGTGTCGGTTGGCGACACGCTGCCGCCGCGCCTGACGGCCGGCGGCGGCGCGATCGTCACGCAGTCGGCCAGGTTGCCCAGCGCTTCCACGATCATCGCCTCCACCTCGTGCTGCTCGATGCCCGGCAGCGAGCGGATGTCCACGTCGATGTCCACGCGGTCGGGGATCACGTTCACCTTGGTGCCGCCGTGGGCGATGTTGGGGGAGAACGTCGTGTGCGTGCAGGCATGGGCCTCGCGGGCCAGCGCGAGATTGTCCAGGTCGCGCGCCGTCTCCCACACCCGGTCGGGATCGGTGAGGGCGTCAGTGAGGCCGGGCGGGAGCTCGAGTGCTTCCACGTACCCGCGCCAGGCATCCAGGATGCGGGCCTTGGGCCGGTATTCGGCGAGACGCTGGACGACCTTGGCGGCGGTGACCAGCGCGTTGTCGGTGCGGAACGGCCGCGACCCATGGCCCGGTGTGCCGTGCACGACGAGCCGCCGCCAGTTGCCGCCCTTCTCGCCGATCGTGACCTTCAGCGTGTGGCCGGACTTCGTCGGGATCGGCACGCCGCCGCTCTCGGTGATGACGTAGTCGCACCGCACGGCATCCGCGTGGTGCTCGACGAGGTGACCGGCGCCCAGAAACCCGCCCGCTTCCTCGTCGGCCACCGCCAGGTAGATCAGCGTGCCGCGCGGGCGCCAGCCGCTCGCGGCCAGCCGCCGCGTAGCGACGGCCATGGTCGAGGTCAGGTTCAGCATGTCGATGGCGCCGCGGCCCCATACGATGCCGTCCACCAGGTCGCCGGCGAACGGATCGCGCTGCCAGCCGGAGGCATTCACCGGTACCACGTCGGTGTGGCCCATGAGCAGGAGCGCCGGCGCCTTCGGATCGCGGCCCTCGATCCGCGTGATGAGGCTCATCCGTCCCGGGGAGGAGGTGTAGCGCTCGCAGTGGAGGCCGGAGCCGGCGAAGAAGTCCTCCAGCGCGTCGACACTGCGCTCTTCGCGTCCGGAGGCGGCCTCGCCCGTGTTGACGCAGCCGTTGCGGATCAGCGTGCGGAGGAGCTCGGTGGCCTGGGTCTCGACCGCGGTGTCCTCGGGCATCTCGACGCCTCCTTGACGGATGCGATGGTAGCATCGCCCGCGGCGTCCGTCCCCGTCCCGGTCGGCCGCGTGACCGAGGAGGAGGGCGGCGGGGGTCGCCCCGGCGGCTGGGCAGCATCGCGGCCTGAATTCCGGGCAGCCGGTCAACCCGCCCCGCCCGCGTGGCATACTCCGGCCAAAGACGCGTCCCGTGGAGAGGAGAAGCGCGATGGGTAACGAGTGGCTCGTCGTCTACGTCAACGGCGAATACGTTCCGAAGGACCACGCGAAGATCTCGATCTTCGATTTCGGGTTCCTCCGCGGCGATGCGGTCTTCGACACGACCTCGGCCTGGAACGGCCGCATCTTCAAGCTCTCCGCGCACCTGGAGCGCCTCGACCTGTCCTTGCGCGCGGCCCGCATCCCATGCCCCCTGCCGCAGGAGGATCTGCGCGGCGTGATCCTCGAGACGGCGCGGCGCTGCGGCCTGCGGAACGCTTACATCCAGACCATCGTGACCCGCGGCGAGCCGCCGCTCGGGGTGCGGGATCTCACGCAGTGTCGGCCGGGGCTGATCGTGTTCGCCGTCCCCTACGTCTACATCCTCAACCCCGACCGGATTCGAGACGGCGGCCGGGCCATGATTGCCAGCACGCGTGCACTGCCCGTTCAGTGCCTCGATCCGAAGATCAAGTCACTGAGCCGGCTGCACTTCGACCTGGCCATGCTGCAAGGTAAGGCGGCCGGTATGGACGTGTCGATCATGCTCGATCTGGACGGGCACGTCACCGAGGGTCCGGGCTTCAACGTCTTCGCGGTTCGGGGGGGCCAGCTGTTCTCCCCGCCCGAGGGCATCCTCATGGGGATCACACGGCAGACCGTGCTCGAGCTGGCCGCGGAGCATCAGCTGCCGGCGCGCGAGGCTCGGCTCACGGCCTACGATCTGTACGCCGCCGACGAGGTCTTCCTGACCAGCACCGCGGGCGGGATCATGCCTCTGGTCGAAATCGACGGACGTCCGATCGGTGACGGCAAACCAGGTCGCATCAGCCAACGGATACACGGTTTGTACTGGGCCCTCCGAGAGAGCGGCCGCGACGGCACGCCGATTTTTCCCGAGAGCGCTCCCCGGTGCGACGGAATGGACAGTGCGACGGGACGGAGGGAAAGAGCATGAACTCCACACGGAGCGGTGCCCGGTGGTCCACGTTGGCCGCGGCCGGCCTGCTCTGGCCACCCCAATGGCTTCGATGCCGGAGAGCTGCACCAGCTTTCCCCCTATTTCTCCATGGGCGAGACGATCATGGGTATCTCGGAGGCGTGGGGATCAGGCTGAAGATGCGGCTGATGGAGCGCGCGGCCTACACCTCGGCGCTGCTGGCCAAGAAGCTGCGCGGGGTCTGCGTCTGCGCCACCGCGCTGTACGGCAACGCCGCTTCCCGGATGTCGGAGCTCGTGCCGAGCGCCGGCGCCTACGCCTATGGCGGCTATCCCGACATCGACGCTCTCTACGCCGAGCAGGCCCTGGTGACCGATCGCCGCAAGCGCGAGGCGCTGCTGCACCAGATCCAGCAGCTCCTCCACGAGCGGGTGAGGTTCGCGACCATCTGGGACTACATCTGGCCTAGCGGGGTGGGGCCGCGCGTGGCGGAGCCCGCGCTGATGCTGATCAACCCCTACCCATGGTCGGCGCCGCTCGAGGAGGTGCGCCTCAAGGCGAAGTGAGCCTGCGCGCCGAGGGCGCTCGCCATCGCGTCCCGACGACCCTGAGGAGGATCAGGACGTGGGCGTATGCTTCCCGAGGAACTCCTTGATGCGTACCTTCGCTGCCGCCAGGGCCGCGCCTTGCTTCCACTCGGGGATGAACTCGCAGTTGGGGAGCAGCTTCGCGACCTCCTCGGAAATCGCGAAGGGATGCGCTTCGTCGTTGCCAGCCAGGACCAGGCACGGCGTCGGACAACTCGACACGAACGCGCGGTCCACGCTGTAGACAAAGCCAGGACCATACAGGTTCTGGTGGAACGCATCCAGCACCGGCTTGGAGGCCTCCGGGTGGTCCTGGAGGGTCTCGGCCCACGCGTCGAACCTGGCGGAGCGACCGGGGGCCATCGCTCCCACCCGCCCGATGGGCTGCGCGAGCACGGCGCACCCGATGCGCTGGGGTTGGGCCTTGAGAAGGTTCAGAATGAAGGAGCCACCGATGCACTGTCCGTACAGGTGGCAGCGGTCGATGCCCAGGTGATCGAGCACGGCGATGTGGTCGGCCGTGTAGGTGTGCCAGCCGTCCTGCGCGGTGATGGGAGCGCGGGACCGGCCACCAGCGTTGCGTTGATCCATCGCGATCACCCGGAAATGTGCGGCGAACTCGGTGATCGGGTTCACGGGAGCGGCGGGACGGCTCCAGACGTCAATGACCGACTGCAGGCCCGCCGGCGCGAACGTGAGGATGGGGAACCCCCAGCCGAACTCCTCGTAGTAGATGGACGCGCCCTGGTGCTCAATGCTTGGCATTCTGGTGCCCTTTCAGCAGCGCGGTGGTGAGTCTCGTCGAGTATCGCCTCTGTAGCCCATATCCTGGCTGTCTTCAAGTGTGAGGTCAGCGGCGAACCGCGTGACCGGAAATTTCCCGCTTGACCCCTGATTCGACCCCGTTGTACAGGAGGCCTCGCAGGCAGTGGCGGCCCCTGCCCGGGCCGCCGAGAGGAGAGTGCGATGGCCCACAGCGTCCTGCGACTGTTCACCCTGTCCGCCATGCTGGGATTCGTCGCGGCCGGCACCGCCTCGGCTCAGGACTGCACTGGGACCATCACCGCCGAGGAGGCGATGGCCGCTGAGACTGCGCGCTACGCCGCGCAGACCACCAACGACTTCGCAGCCATGGAGAAGATGTTCGGGAACGACCTCACGTATAACCACTCGTCGGCGGCGACCGACGACAAGCAGAAATACATCGACGGCATGCGCTCGGGGCGCACGAAGTACCGCAAGATGACGCCGAACAGCGACGTGAAGACGCGCACCTATGGCTGTATCGCGATCATCACCGGCACTGCCGTGTACGAGGTGACGTCGCGTGGCCAGGATCGCTCCGTGCCGCTTCGCTTCACCGCTATCTGGGCGAAACGGCCGTCGGGGGTCGAGTTCGTGTCGTGGCAGTCGACCGGCATTCCCCCGGCGCAATAGCCCAGGAGCGGCGACGCCTGATCGTCGCTCAAACGAGCCGCGGACGATCGCCTTCGACGATGATGCGCTACAGGACACGGCTCTCGCTTCGATTGTAGTCGCCGTGCGCCCGATGCATGGTGGCGCGGTCGTCGATGATCAGCACGTCGCCTTGCGCCAGACATGGTGATACACGATCTCCGGCCGGATCATGCGGTCGAGCAGGGCGGCCATGTACGCCTTGCTCGCCTCCGGTGTCATGCCCCCGGGGTGATCCGCGGTGTAGCCATGCGGTCCTCCACCTGGTCAGCGCGCCAGGCCGGGACTTCCGGCCGGCACGGCGTAGAAGTTCATCGTCAGCGAGACGGCCGTGTAGTACCCCATCAGGACGATCATGTCGGTAATGCTCTCGTGCCCGAGCACCTTGACCGCGCGGTCATACAGGCCCTGAGAAACCAGTTCGCCGCCGGCGAGCGACATCGCCACCTCGTAGACCGCCTGCTCCCGCGCGTCGGGGAAAGAGGCCGGAAGCCGGGCCATGATCGCTTCCACCGCAGCGGCCGGCAGGCCGACCTCCTTGCCTCGCTTCTCGTGCGCGGCGGCGGGGTAGGCCGAATGCCATCGGCTGGTGATGACGATGACCGCGATCTCGCGCTCGCGCTCCGACAGCGACGACTGACCCGGTGTGAAGTGCTGCCCGAGCGGCGCGGCCGCGTGCACCAGCTTCGGATTGTGGACCCAGACCTTGTAGGGTCCGGGGAGCCGCCCGCGCGGGCCATCGACCAGAAAGCGGTATCCTGCCCGCTGTTCCGGCGTCATCTGGTCGACGTGGATTTCGGCGTAGCGTCCGAACGTTGGCGTATCGCTCATCTGCGTATCTCCCCTTCGACCTCGATATGATCGTGTGCCGCGGCGGCGCCGTCGGATCGCGGCCCTCGACGCCTCCTTGACCGGACGCGATGGTAGCATCACATCTCATCAGTTCGCCGAGAGCTTCGGTGCCGGTCGTCTCGCGCCATCCGGTCGAGCAAGGGAGGCTTCGATGGCACATTCCGTTCGGGGCGTCGTCGCGAAGGGCAAGGGGCAGCCGGTCCAGCTGACACCGATCCTGGTGCCCGATCCCGGCCCGGGAGAGGCGTTGGTGCGGGTGCAGGCCTGCGGTGTGTGTCACACCGATCTCCACTACCGCGAGGGAGGCATCGACGACGCCTTCCCGTTCCTGCTCGGTCATGAGGCCGCGGGAATGGTTGAGGCCGTCGGGCCGGATGTAACCGGCGTGAAGCCGGGCGACTTCGTGGTGCTCAACTGGCGAGCGGTGTGCGGCACCTGCCGTTCGTGTTTGCGGGGCAAGCCCAACCTCTGCTTCAGCACGTTCAATGCGACCCAGAAGATGACCCTGCCCGATGGCACTCCGCTGTCGGCCGCCCTCGGCATCGGGGCGTTCGCCGAGAAGAGCCTGGTGGCGGCCGGGCAGTGCACGCCGGTGAATCCCGCGGTGAAGCCGGAAGTTGCCGGCCTGCTCGGCTGTGGGGTGATGGCGGGCCTCGGTGCGGCGATGCTCACCGGGGATGTGCAGCGCGGATCGAGCGTGGCCGTGTTCGGGTGCGGCGGTGTCGGCAGCGGAGCCATCGCCGGTGCGCGGTTGGCGGGCGCCACGACGATCGTGGCCGTCGATCTCGACGACCGCAAGCTCGCGTGGGCGAAGGGATTCGGCGCGACCCACACGGTCAATGCCAAGAGGACCGAACCCGTGGCGGCGATCCGCGCGGCCACCAACGGCTACGGCGCAGACGTCTGCATCGAGGCGGTGGGCCACCCCGAGGTTCTCCGTCAGGCCTTCTTCGCGCGCGATTTCGCCGGCACGGTCGTGCAAGTGGGCGTGCCCACGCCGAGCATGAAGTTCCCCGACATCCCGATGATCGAGTTCTTCGGACGTGGCGGCGCCCTCAAGCCGAGCTGGTACGGCGACTGCCTACCGAGCCGAGACTTCCCGATGCTGGTCGATCTCCACCTGCAGGGTCGGCTGCCGCTGCAGGACTTCGTCACCGAGACCATCGGCCTCGGTGACGTCGAAGAGGCGTTCCACCGGATGGAGCGCGGCGAGGTTCTGCGCAGCGTGGTGGTGCTGTGATTACGGGCCGCCATCGCCCGCCGTTCGTCGGCGAAAGGGAGAGGAGCTAGCGTGAAGATCACGGACGTGACGGTCAAGCGGTACAGCGGGGCGCGCGAGCCCCGGACCGATCCGGGGGGCATCCAGATCGTCGAGGTCCACACCGATGTCGGAGTGACCGGGATGGGATTCGCGAGCGCGGGGAGCGCCACCAGCGACATCGTCGCGACCCTGGTCCGGCGCACCCGACGGAAAAGGCCTTGAGCATGGATTCCCGACCATGACGCTCCTCGGCCGGACGCGCGTTGCGTGGCGGTGCAGCTCTCGCCGTCCTAGGCCTCGGGCGCGGCCGCCGGCCCACCGAGCGACAGCATCAGCCGATTGGCCCAGTTGAAGAACGCCGCCGCATGGATGACATCGGCGATCGCCAGATCGTCGAGCCCTGAACGACGCAAGCGATCCACGTGCTCCGGCCCAAACGCGATCGGCGTGGTGGTGAGCGCAACCGAGGCCGCGACGATGGCGTTCCAGCGTTCTCCGAGATCGGCGGTCACGCCGTCGTCGAGCAGACGCTGAACATCTGCCTCTCGCTTCGAATAGGTCGCGGCGTGTCGCGAATGGACGGAGGCGCAGTAGAGGCATCCATTCAAGCGAGAGGTGGCGGTGGCGGCGAGCTCGCGCTCCGCTCGCGGGAGACCGGCATCGGGGTTGTAGAAGATGTCCTTGTCGGTTCGCGTCCTGGCCTCGAGCGCGTCCGGATCGCGGGCGAGGAGGCGGAAATACGCCGACTTCACCCGCGCGGCGTCCACGAGACTCGCCCGGTGGCGGTCGGTCATTGCATCGACCGCCAGCGGTTCGAGCCAGGGCAGCCAATCGAGCTGGGCCCGGGTGAAGGCAACCGGAGCCGTGTGGTCGGGCGGAACCAGAACCGTATCGGGCATGTCGGGACCTCGGGGGTCAGGGGCGCCCAGCAATGGCGAGCAATCCGGCAACCACCCGGATCTGGAAGGACAGGAAGGCGACGATCTGGGAGAGCGTCACGACGTCGGTCGTGGACCAGCCGGCGTCCAGCAGCGCCTGGAGCGCGACCGGCGTGGCGTCGCGCGGGTGGAAGACGAGCAGGTGGACGTGCTCGAATGCCGCGGCGAGGCGCAGACCTAGCGCGCGGCGGGTGCCCGGCCCCACGCGATAGGCTGGCCCGGCCATATCTTCGCGACTCAGCGGACCCGCCGGGTAGCTGCCATAGGGCCCGTGCGCCCCGGCTTCCGCGATGGCCGCCTCGACTGCTTCACGCAGCGCCGCCGAGGCTCCGCTGGCGGCAAGGCCCTCGGCGTAGAAGGCCGCTATCGACGCCCCGCCATGCAGTCCAGCGACGAAGCTGGCCACCGCGAAGCGCTCGTGTGCCGTGACGCCGCCGTGCCCTTCTGGAGCAAACAACGCGCGGTAGGTCGCCTGCGCATGGGTGCGCGCCTCCGGCCGACGGGCACGGATCGCATCCAGGGGAGATCCTGGCGCAATCCCGACCAGGGCATCAATGACGTCGGCATCTGCGGTGCCCTTAGGAAACCCAACGCCTGCACCGTGGTTCTGGTCAGGCAACGCGCCGGACTCCCGCAGCATCTCCACCCCAGCTGAGCGCGGGGGCCACCACCTCGGCGATCACCTCGATCGATCTGAGGATGAAGGGATGCGGCGGATCGATCGAGTGCACCTGAACCGCGAGGTCGGTGGCGCGGGCGAGCGTGCTATCCGCCTGGAGCGAGGCGATCACATTGCCTGAGGTGCCGAGATGAACGTCGAGGGCGGCGATCATTGCGCTCAGCGATCCATCACCGGTGGCGCGGCCCAACTTGGCCAGGCGCGCGCGATGCCGCCCCAGCCCGGCCTCGGCGAAGCGCAGGGCATCCTTGCGGTCATCGGCCACGAACACCGTGCGCGAGGCGAGGATGCGCGGCTCGCGGCCCTCGGGCAGCGCCGCCAGATAGGCATCGATCATCGGGTTCTGGATCTCGGCCAGCGACAGATCGGGAGCGTTGGCCGGCCGTGGCTGCGTGCGCGACAGCAGCAGACCGTCGCCGGCCGCGCCAGCCCGCCTGGCCCCGTCCACCGTGAACGTCGCCTGCCAGATGCGCTCGACCAGATGCGGATTCGCCGGATACAGCCGATCCCCTCCGGGAAGCGGCCGGCCGGCCCAGGCGGAGCGCAGCACCTGAAGGTGCTCGGCGAGGAGCGTCCCGCGCTCGGCACTGTTCTGGCCGAACGCGGCGTATGCAGAGAGGTTGCCCCCGCCCCCGACGCCCACTTCCAGGCGGCCGCCGGACATCAAATCAAGCACCGCGGCGTCCTCGGCCACCCGGATCGGCAGTTCCAGCGGCAGGGTCACGATCCCCGTCCCAAGGCGAATCCGCGATGTCTGGGCGGCGACCTGCGCCAGGAAGACAAACGGCGCGGGAAGGCCGCCTTCGTCTTCATGGAAATGGTGCTGGGCGACCCAGGCCGTATCGAAGCCGCAGCGTTCGGCGTGGATGATCTGCTCGGTCGCCAGCCGGTAGCGCTCGGCGGGGTCCGCCTGATCGAGCAGGCGCGTAAAAAAGCCCAGGCGCTTCGGTAGCTTCGCTGTCGTCATCCGCTCAACCTCGCGCTCCTGCCCAGGATCGATCAGCTCGCGGGTATCGTCGCTCTCCGGTGGTGGAAGACCATGGCCTATCTTCGCTCACCCCTGGACTGGAGGTAGTCCGCGAAATACTCCTCGGGCGTGACCTGGCGGCTCGTCAGACCCAGCCGGAAGGCCTCGCCAGCAAACGCCTCGATCTGCCCCCGGTTTCGCTCGAGTCCATACGGGTGGAAGTCTTCGCCCATCAGCGCCACCGTCTCCTCGAGCTCGGCCTCCAACCACGGTGTGGCGTACGGAAACCCCTTCTGGGCCGCGGTAAAGCAATCGTTGGCGGCGATGAAGGCTTCGGTGAGGCTCTCGGCGATCCACCGATTCACCTCCCAGACCTCGCGCCGGATGACGATCAGATGCCGCGGAGGAAACGCGCCGGTCTTGCGAAAGTACTCTCGCTCGATCTGGCGGAAGTCGGGGAACAGACGAGCGATGGGGCCGGCCTCGGGATGGTAGTCGTGAGGGCGCGGCGGACTGTAGATGGCCTCCAGCTCCCCGGCGATCAGCATGTCCGACAGCGACCGCCCGGGAACGGGCGCCTTCACGCCGGAAGGGAGCGTCTGGTCCATCGGAGCTGACCAGGGCGTGTCGATGTCTCCGATCCACCACTGAATCTTGGCCGGATCCAGACCGACGAAGCGCAGGAAGTGGCGGTACCAGATGGAGCCGCTCGCGGTGTAGCTGTACATCCCGATGCGCTGGCCGGCGAGGTCTGCGGCCTGCCGAATCGGGCCGCCTCGGCGGACGTACAGGTCGCGCGCCGTGAAGTTGCGCAGCGGAAACACGGGGAGGCCGACATAGCGGCGATCACCCTTGTCGATACGGTACAGGTACTGGGCCATCGACCATTCACCGCCCTGCACCTCTGAGTCCTGGACGGCGCGACGGAGCATCTCGGCCCGCGCCGGCCACGAGCCCCGGCTGCCCAGGATCATCGTGAGGGCGATTCCCTCCGGCTGTACCTCGCCGGTCGCGAGGGGCATGATTCGGGCGTAGTCGGCACAGGTCAGCGAGATCCGGAGCTCAGCCATGCCGGGTTACCCGAGCCTGGACGGCGGAAAGCTGAAGACGTTGGCGGGCTCGTGGTGCATATCGTGGTCGCGGCGAAGACGCCGCACCATGCCGAGCGCGTACGGCGCGCCCTCCAGGAGCTGGGCCAGCATCAGGTCGTCGAGCGCCAGCCCCGCGCGCCGGGCGGCCTTCACGCACAGATCACGCGTCTCGGCCTCGACGTGGTCGACGGGGGCCGACAGCACGGGTGGAGGTACGACGCCAGGAGCCGCCGCACCGCGCACGAGCGGGGGGCGCCTCGTGTGCCACCCTGTGGCCCGCTCGTAGGCATGACCGACGCGCAGGATCGTCTCCTCGCCAAATGGCCGGCCCATGATCTGCATGCCGAGCGGGAGGCCGTTCCTCCCGAAGCCGTTGGGAAGCTGCAGCACGGGCTGGCCGGTGACGTTCCAGGCCGTGAGAAGGCTCGGCTCCTTCCAGAACGAGACGCTGCGATAGTCGGCCAGCCGCGGGGCCTCGCCCAGGCTGGCCGTGACGAAGGCGTCGAATCTCGCGTAGAGGGGTTCCATCTCCACCATCATCCGGCGATGCTCGCGCGTGGCCTGGACGTAGTCGTTCGCCGTGAAGAGCACGGAGGGAAGGGCTCGAGAGCGAAAGTCGGCGCCGAAGTCCTTGGGCCGGGCGATCAGATCCTTGTGGTGGACGCTGAAGATCTCGGTCTCGGCGATGATGATCTTGACGTCGAAGTAGCTGGCCAGCGGCCGCACGCGGCATTCCTCGAGCTCAGCGCCGAGCCCGCGCAAGACGTCGAGCGCGGCTTCCATGGCGTTGCGGACATCCTCGGACGCCGGGATGTCGTCCTCCCAGTGGTGCCGCAGCACCCCGATCCTGAGCCCATGCAGATCCCGCCTGGGCGCCTGATGGTACGCGGGAATCGACCGCCTCAGACTCCCGGCATCCTTCGGGTCGTAGCCGGCCAAGGCCTCCAGCGCGATGGCGCAGTCCTCGACGGTCCGAGCCAGCGGCCCGCAGTGGTCGAACGTGTACGAGTTGGTCATCACCCCTGCGCGGCTCACCAGGCCGAACGTCGGCATGAGACCGACCACGCCGCAGAGCGACGCCGGGCCCCGGATCGATCCACCGGTGTCGGAGCCGAGGGCCAATGGGACCATGCCGGCCGCCACCGCCGCGCCCGATCCCGACGAGGAGCCTCCCGTGAAGTGCGCGAGGTTCCACGGGTTGCGCGCAGGAGGCCAGGGCAGGTCGAACGATGGCCCGGCATGCGCCATCTCGTGCGTGGCCAGTTTCCCGAGCATCGCGGCCCCAGCGCCGTACAGTCTGGTCGTCGCCGTGGCATCCTCGCGGGGAATCCGGTCGATGAAGACGCGCGAGTGGCCCGAGGTGAGGATGCCCTTCGTGTCGTAGATGTCCTTGAGCGCAAAGGGGATGCCGTGCAGCGCGCCCCGATAGGTGCCGCTCGCGATCTCGGTCTCGGCCTGCCGCGCCTGCCGCCGAGCCAGATCGAACGTGGGCGTGATGAACGCATGCGTCTGTTCATCGTACTGCTCGACCCGCCGGATGAGCGCCTCCACCAGTTCCAGGGGCGACAGCTTCCGCGCGGCGATGAGGGCCGAGAGCTCGGCAATCGAGAGGTCGTGGAGTTCAGTGGCCATGGAATTGTCCTCGTGATGAGCCCGCGACGTCGAGATCCAGTGACTCAGGCAAAATCGTCCGGCAACAGCTGGATCGGTGTGCCGTGCGGCGTGCGGTCGGCGGCGCGGTCCCAGGCTTCGCGGTAGCGCGCGAGGGTGTCCCGGCTCGCGATTCCCTTGTCCGCCACGAGGCGTTCGAGGGCGGCGAGCCAGTGCCGATAGTAGGTTTCGCCGGTATCCGGATCGCCGGCGGCCTGCGCCCGCTTGATCTCGCCCGCCAACGTCGCCGCCCATTCGGTCCAGGTGAAGAGCCCGCGTTGATGGAGGGCCAGCGCCATGGAGAATGCCTGCGCCTCCCACGGCTCCCGGAACACCGGGCCCTCCACGTCACGCGGGACGCCGGGCACGGCGTCGGCGGCCCGGCGGATCGCGGCCGGATCGACCGTCATGTCAGGCCGGCTCCAGATACGGCTCGAACGCCTCCACCGAGACCTTCAGGTTCGGGTCGGCGTTCTCGCCCCAGAGCTCGCGACCCTCGAACACCACGGTGTACAGCCATTGTGGATTCTCGCCGGCGCCCTTCGCGGCGGAGTCCGGGAACACATGGCACCCGCGCACTGCCTCCACGAGCCCGACGCGGCCACGCGCGTAGCGTGGCAGGCGGGTGTGGCCAGGCGGATTGATATTCTTCGCGCGTACCTGGTCGCCCGCCTCGAACCGCGCCTCTCGGCTCGCCGGGCGGCCGAACGAGCCGCGCGTGAATGCTGCGCCGATCTCGTCCTTCGTCAGGACCCCTTTCGGGGGCTTGCCGGGACGGAGCGCATGGCCGACCGCGATCTCGTCGGCACCGACCAGCCCGTGATCGAGCGCATTGCGCTCGATCCCTAGGGCCCATCGGTGGTAGTAGGACACCGAGAGGTAGACCGGGGCCGGCACTCGCTCCTGGGCATCCCGCGACATGTCGATGTTCCAGGCGCCAGTGGCCCTGAGGGCGCGCTGCATCGCCAGCACGCGCCCCTCCCAGGCGGCATGGAACGGGGGTTCGTTCGGCTCTGCCTCGACCTTTCCAAATCCGTGCAGGCCGCCCATGTCGTGCACGCCGTTCATGCCGAGGTCTCCTCGGGCCGTCTGGGCAGGCCGGTGCCGATCATGCAGTCGCGAGTCACCAAGGAGGCGAGCCGCTCCTCGTTCCAGGCCTCGGTGCCGGCCGGGCGCGAAGGCAGCACGATGAAGCGGGTCTCGGCGGTGGAGTCCCACACGCGGATCTCGGTATCCGCCGGCAGCGTGACCCCGAAGTCGGCGAGCACGCCGCGCGGGTCCATGACGGCCCGGGAGCGGTAAGGCGCCGACTTGTACCAGACCGGGGGGAGGCCGAGGACGTCCCACGGGTAGCAGGAGCACAGCGTGCAGACGACCATGTTGTGCAGCCCGGGAGTGTTCTCTACCGCAATGAGGTGGTCGCCCACGCCGCTGGGGAGGCCAAGCGCGGTGATCGCCTTGCTCGCATCCGCGAGCAGCGCGGCCTTGAACTGGGGATCGACCCACGCCTTGGCGATCACCCGGGCCCCGATGTGGGGACCGGTCTTGGTCTCGTAGTGTTCGACAATGAGGTCGAGCACGCCCGGATCGACATAGCCCTTCTCGGTGAGGATCGTCTCGAGGGCTCGCACCCGAAGCTCGGGCTCCGAGAGCTCCGAGCCGTGGTCATGGTCGTCGTGGTCGCGTGGGCTCATGGCCCTAATTTAGCTCAACTCGCTGAGAAGTATTCTCCCCGCGAAGAAGCTGCCCTTCGCGCCGAGATGTTGACGTACCCTCACCGACAGAGGTGCGGCGGGCGGAACGCAGAGACCATCGAATCCATCCTCAAGTCAAGGAGACGCCGATGGCTGTCGAAGTGGCAAAGGTCGAGCTGAAGAGCGTCCAGGACGCCTCCGGGCTCGAGGAGCGCCTTCGCGCGGGCCAGATCACTGCCGACGAGGTGGTGGCGGTGATCGGGAAGACCGAAGGGAACGGAGGCGTCAACGACTTCACCCGCCTTCTCGCCGACCAGGCCTTCCGGCGGGTGCTGCTCAAGTACGGCAAGCGCAGCGAGGCAGAGGTCGCGGCAATCCCCATGGTGTGGTCCGGGGGCTGCGACGGCGTCATCACGCCTCACGCCACCGTGTTCGCCCGGAACACCCGGACGGGCCCGGCCACCAAGTCGCGCCTAGTGATCGGTGCCGCCATGAGTGCGGAGCTCAGGCCCGAGGACATCGGCCGACCGCGCATGGTGGAGATCGTCGCGGAAGGGGTGCGGGCGGCGATGAAGAACGCCGGCATCGAGGACCCGAAGGACGTGCACTACGTGCAGACGAAGACGCCGCTGCTCACGATCGACTGGGTGGAGGACGCCAAGCGCCGCGGCCAGACCGTCGCCTGCGAGGTCCACGACTCGATGGGCGTCTCCAACGGCACCACCGCCCTCGGCATCGGGGTGGCCCTGGGCGAGCTCCCGATGCCGCGGGCCGAGCAGATCTGCAGGGACCTCGAACTCTACTCGTCAGTCGCGTCGTGCTCCTCCGGCGTAGAGCTGACCCAGGCACAGATCGTCCTCATGGGCAACCGCGCCGGCGCGGGCGGCCGCTACCGCATCGGCCATGGCGTCATGAAGGACGCGCTCGACATCGACGGGATCTACGGGGCCATCCGCAATGCCGGGCTCGAACTGCCGGACCGGGCCCGCGCAGAAGACCTTCAGGGACGCGTGGTGAACTGCTTCATCAAGTGCGAGGCCGACCACCGCGGCAAGCTGCGGAGCCGCCGGCAGATCATGCTCGATGACTCGGATGTCCACCATCACCGCCACTCCAAGGCGGCGGTGGGCGCTGTGGCGGCGACGGCCATCGGCGATCCGGCGGTGTTCGTCTCGGTCGATGCCATGCACCAGGGGCCGCACGGCGGCGGCCCGGTAATCGCCATCGTCGACGTCAGCGACTGAGGCCCGTCGGCGCGGCCGCGACGATGGTCGACTCGCGTTCGACGTGGGCGCCTGTCGCGCTCTAGCCTTTCCGACTTCGCGCGATGGTTCACCGAGATGCTCATTTAGTCACCGCCCCGTCGGCGCTCGGCGGTGAGCCACTCCGCGGCTGACGGCACGTTCGGATCGCGCGGGCGCAGGTTGTAGTAGGGGACGAGCGGGAAGTAGGCGTCGGCCAGCCGGCGGAGCTCGGCGACGGGCTCGGGATGCAGATCGACGCGGAGATCGACCATGGCAAACGGCTCGCGGTCCACGACGAAGAGCCCGCTGGAGACTTCGCCGTTCGGTTGGCCTCCGGCCGCCTTGCCCGCCTCGAGGGATCGCAGAAGTCGCTCCCAGAGCGCGAGGTCAGCCCCTCGCTGGAACACGTCGTACATGGCGTCCGCGACCTCCGCCCCCAGGACCGCGTTGGCCGCGACAACCACGTTCCGGTCGGCGCGATGGCCCGCCCACGGCTTGTTCCCGGCGCCCGTGCGCGCGGCGGCCAGACCACTCACGTCCAGACATCCGAGCTGCCGGCGTTCGACGAACTGGTCGGTCGCCGCGATCTCCTCCAAGGCGCGCGGCGCCGAGTACCCGGCGCGCAGGAGATTCAAACCGAGATGGCCGAGACGCGGATTGGTGCTGGCCTGGGTCACGACGGCGCCCACCCCCGGAGCCACGTGAATGCACCGTGAGCCGACGGCCATTTCGCTGGTCGCGATGGCGATCCCGAACATGCCGGTGTGCTCACATCGGCCGATGAGCGAGAACGTCGTGAACTCGATGCCGATCAACACCCCATCCTCAGTACCGTCGATCATCCGAGCAGGCATCGCGGGGCGCCTACCAGGGCAGGATCGCGGGTTCGTACGCCTCGATCCGATCTTTCACCACCATCAGCGGCTCGATGCCGTAGAGCCGGCGCGCATTCTCGCCCATCAGCTTCTGCTGTGCCTTGGCCGGCACGTTGAACTCGGCCATGTGGTGCAGGCCGTCCCAGGCGTCCTCGGCGTCGTGGTGCGGATAGTCCGAGGACCAGATGGCGACGTCCTGGAACACGTCCCACAGGCGATAGACGAGCGTCTCGTCCGACTCGAAGCCGATGAAGCATCGCGCGTTGAACACCTCGACCGGATCGCGGATGAGCCGGTTGTCGCGCTGGAAGGCGAACAGGTTCGAGAAGTTCGAACTCCGTGCCAGGATCAGGGGGAGCCACGAGGCGTTGGACTCCAGCACCGCCGCCTTGAGCGTGGGAAACTTCTCCAGCCAGCCGGTCTGCACGACCACCGTCACCCAGGTCATCGCCTCCATCAGGAAGCCCAGCGTCTCGGAGGCGTCGATGGCCGGGTCCATGGCCGCGGTGATGTTGGAGACGAACTGGCCAGGCGAGTAGACAACCGCTTCGTCGGTGAACAACAGTCCCTGCCCCGAATGGCCGCGCGCCTGGGACATGCGCTGGCCCCATTCGGGGGTCAGCGCCTCGCGCGAGGGGAAGGTGTGCATGGCGAGCACCACGCCCGTGGCCTCGAACTCGCGCCACAGCGAGTCGAACTCGGGGAGGGTGGGATAGCGGCCGTTCCAGAAGCAGGGGCGCACCGCCGCCGCCTTGAAGCCCAGTCCCGCGACCCGCTGCAGCTCCGCGATCGACGCCTCGACGCTCTGCAAGGGCAGCACGGCGCAGGGAAACAGCCGCCGCTTATCGGCGGCGCAATAGTCGAGCACCCAGTTGTTGTAGGCCTGAGCCAGCACCGTGGCCGCCTCGGCGCTGCGCACCAGCGCCAGGCGCACGAACCACGTGGGGAACAGCATCACCTGATCGGTGCCCAGCGCGTCCATGTCGTCGAGCCGGGCCTTTGGGTCGCGGCAGCCGAGCAGGCGCCCGAACCTCTCCTGCCATGCGGCAGTGCCTGGGGTGAGCTTGCCCACCTCCTTCTTATCCCAGCGCGCCCAGCCCACCTCGGCGGCGTTCGAGCGCTCACGGGCGGCGGGGACCACCCGCCCGTTGATGTACAAAAGATCGCTGTCGGTGTGGAAGCAGAACTGGGTCTTGATCCAGGCGCGGCTCTTGACCGGCACGTACTCG
The DNA here is from genome assembly GCA_046726415.1 of Candidatus Methylomirabilota bacterium. GTDB lineage: Bacteria > Methylomirabilota > Methylomirabilia > Rokubacteriales > CSP1-6 > CAVWFS01. Next base: position 30,103 of record JBKPAK010000214.1, on the reverse strand, counting down.
TCCCACACCGACGGCGGCTCGACGACGTGGCTATCGCAGTCGAACACCGGGAAGTCCTTGCGGGCGGTGGTGACCACCATCGGGCCTCCTTGCTTCACGGCTTTCAGCCCTGGGAAAAGTGGTCTATTGTCGGGAATCGAAAAGACGCCTGTCAATGAGACGGTCCCCACCCCCACCCTGGGCGTCGCGCATGGGGCCGACGCTGCGCCCCAAGCGCCGGATCACGCGCCCGAGCGGATGACCTGCATGGAGAAAACGTCGGGGCTCGAACGCTTCTCGCTGTTCGGGCGCATTGCGCTGGTCACCGGCGCGACGCGGGGACTGGGACTCGAGATCGCGCGGGGCATGGCGGCGGCCGGCGCCGTGGTCGCGATCAACGGCCGCGACGCGGAGCGGGCCCGGGAGATCGCGAAGAGCATTCCGAACGCCTTTCCCGCCCCCTTCGACATCACCGACCTGAGAAGCGCGGCGGCAACCATCGACGACATCGTGGGGTGGCACGGCCGCCTCGATTGCCTCGTCAACAACGCGGCCGTGCGCGATCGCCGGCGACTCCAAGATATTGCGGCCGCGGACTTCCGCCGCCTGATCGAGACGAATCTGGTGGCGCAGTACGAGCTTTCCCGGGTGGCCGCGCGGCACATGGCGGCGCGGGGTCAGGGAAGACTCGTCTTCATCAGCTCGATGGTGGGCGCGCAATCGTTCCAGGGTGACCCGGCCTACGTCTCGTCGAAAGGCGGGCTCGAGGCGCTGATGCGCGCGCTGGCCGTCGAGCTCGGCGAGAAGGGGATCGCCGCCAATGCGATCGCGCCCGGGTTCTTCTTGACCGACGTGAACGCCGCGTTCTTCGCCCAGCCGCGGTTCGTCGAGCTGGCGCGCCGCATCCCGCTTCGGCGCTTCGGCCGGCCCGACGAGCTCGTGGGAGCCGCCATCTTCTTGGCTTCCGACGCCGCGTCCTACATCACGGGCCAGGTGCTGACGGTGGACGCGGGGCTGTCGATCGCCCTGTAGCGAGGGCCACCTGGTCGACGCGGGCGGCGGCCGCGGCCAGAGCCTTTTCGCGGGCGATATACCTGTCCTCCTACAAGGAGTTCCCGCCGCGGCAGCGCCGGGCGAGCTTCCCCATCGACCAGGTGCTCGAGGCGCTCGAGAAATCGACGAAGGCAGCGACCGGCCGCTAGGCCCGCGTGACCCGATCGTCGCGCGACTCTATCGCGCCGGTCCCCCGGATCGGTATGCTGGACGGCGGCATCACGATCGGGAGCCATGACAGACACGGGAGGGGTCATGGTCGACAGGGTTCAGCGCGCGGCGGTGAGGACGGATCCGGACGACTCCGAATTCGGCGGCGGCGGTTTCGACCAGGTCGTCATGCTATGACCCCCGGACGACTCGCCGCCCTCAGTGTCGTCGTCGCGATCGGCGCCGTCGCCGCCTATGTGCTCCTCCTCCGGGTCGCAGTCGTCCGGAACCACCCCGAGGGCTACGTGGTGGCGCTCGCCCTGGCGACGGCGCTCGCCGCAGTGGCCGTGGTCCGCGCGCAGGCTCGGCGGTGGCCCGCCTGGCTGGCGCTCGGGTTCTCGAGCCTCTTGCTGGTCGCCGGCGCCTGGTTCAATTTCGTCGCCGCGCGGGTGCCGGTCACCCAGACGGCGCTGCGGGTGGGCGAGCGGCCGCCCGACTTCACGCTGCCCGATGCGGCGGGCCGGCCGGTATCGCTCGCGGACTACCGCGACAAGAAACCGGTCGTGCTCGTGTTCTACCGCGGATATTGGTGACCGTTCTGCGTGGCGGAGCTCCAAGGGCTTGGAGCCCAGCTGTCAGAGGTCGAGCGAGCCGGCGTCGAGATCGTCGCCGTGTCACCTGATTCCAACGAGCAGAGCCAGAAGCTCGCCGACGGACTGCGCCTCGGCTATCGGTTCCTCGCCGACCGCGACCTCGCCGTGACGCGGCGCTATGGCCTGGTGCACGCGGGCGGAGGGGCGGACAAGCAGGACGTTCCGCGGCCGGCGACGGTCGTGCTGGATCGCGACGGGATCGTGCGCTGGTTCTCGGTCAGCAGGAACTTCCAGGTTCGACCCGACCCGGACGACGTCCTTCGTGCCGTACGCGCACTCTAGGGAGGAACCCATGAGGTCATTCACCTCGCGTGTCGTCATCGTCTTGGTGGCGCTCGTCCTGGGCTTCGGGGCCGCCGGCTCGGCGGCGGCCCCTCCCGAAGGCACCATGACCTGGGGAGTCCACATCACACTGGCCTCCCGCTGGCTCGACCCCGGCGAGACCGAGGGAATCGCCACGCCGTTCATGGTGCTCTACGCCCTCCACGACGCGCTGGTGAAGCCCATGCCGGCCGGCCTCTATACTCCGAGCCTCGCGGAGTCGTTCACGCAGTCGAAGGACGGGCTCACCTACGGGTTCGTCATTCGCAAGGTCGCGAAGTTCCACAATGGCGAGCCGGTCACGGCCGCGGACGTGAAGTTCTCCTTCGAGCGATACAAGGGCTCGGGGGTGAAGATCCTCAAGGAGCGCGTGCGCGAGGTCCAGGCCGTGGATCCGGGCCGCGTGCGCTTCCACCTGAAGGATCCCTAGCCGGACTTCATGGCGTTCTACGGCACGACGGCCAGCGGCGCGGCATGGATCGTGCCCAGGGCTTACGTCGAGAAAGTGGGCGATGACGGGTTCAAGAAAGCGCCGATCGGCGCCGGACCGTACAAGTTCGTGAGCTTCAACCCGGGGATCGAGCTGGTGATGGAAGCGTTCGAGGGGTACTGGCGCAAGGTCCCCAGCGTCAAACGGCTCGTCTACCGGAGCCTGCCGGAGGAGACGACGCGCGCGGCCGCCCTCAAGAACGGCGAGGTGGACATCGCCTATCTCTTGACCGGCCCCGTCGCCGAGGACATTCAGCGGAGTCCCGGATTCAAGCTGGTCTCTCGCGCGGTAGCTCCCTCGGTCTTCTGGCTCGATCTCCCGGACCAGTGGTCACCCACATCCCGATCTATGAGCTGGCGTTCATCTGGGGCGTCGGCCCGCGCGTGGAGGAGCCGGGCATCAACCTGATCCGGAGCTTCGCGTACTCGGGACCGCTGGAGGACGTCAAGCTGAAGCAGCCGTGAGCCTCGCCTCTCAGTGGCAGTTCAGCAGGAACGAGGCCGGCTGCTTCGATTCGCTAGACGCGATCCGGCTCAGCGCATCGCCCGCCAGCTCCCGCACTCGAGGGTTCGCGTCCTTGAGCGCTCGCGCGAGCGCGGGGACGGCCGACTTCGCCGCCGGCCCGAAGGCGCCGAGCACGACCGCGGCGTTGGCACGAACAGCAGCCTCGGCGTTCCGAAGGGCCTCGATCATGCTGGGCACGACAGGGCCGGGCCCGATCTTCACGAGCGCCTCCGCCGCGCTCGCGCGGACCTTGTACTCGCCGTCGCCGAGGGCCCCGGTGAGCGCCGCCACGGCGCGCTGATCGAAGGCCGCCAGCCCCTGGGCGGCGCGGGCACGAACGTCTGCCGAGGGGTCTCGGAGATCGCGCTGCCAGTCGGTGAGTGTCCGCCTGCTCTGCCCGGTCGCTGGCGGCGCGATAAGTAAGGCAAGCAGGCAGGCGACCGCCGCCCCACGCGAGACTGGCGTCAACGTCGCCGACAGTGTGACGAGCAATTCGCCTACCGTCCGAGGAAGGCCTTGGCCTGGCGCAGCTCCAGCCGCTCGCTGTCCGCCTTCGCGGCGATCGTCAGGAGCTTGGCATAGTGTTCGCGGGCCCGCTCGCGGTCGCCCGCCAGCTCGGCGGCCCGGGCGGCCCCCGCCGATCCGTGGAATCGGTTGGGCTCCACGCGCGCCGAGGCTTCGAAGGCCTGGAGCGCCTGGGCGGGCTGGTTCATCTCGAGCAGCATATCCCCCAGTAGCTCGCGCGGCGGCACGATCGGGCCTGGCGTGACCGGATGCTTCTCGGTCTTGCCCTCGAGCTCGACGGCCTTGAGCATGAGGTTGAGCGCCTCCTCGTGCTTGCCCTCGACCCGGGTGGCCCAGGCCAGTACCGCCTGGCGCTGGATCTCGGTCTGCTCGGCCCAGTAGCTTTGCTTGGCGGTCGCCAGCACGTCGCGGAGCGCCGACAGCCGATCCGCCTCCCGGCGCGCGCCGGTGGCGTCGCCGCTGCGAGCCGCGCCCAGGCCGCGCGCGTACGCGTTCACGGCCTCGGCCATGGGCCAGCGGCTCCACGGGAACTCGCGCGGGTGGAGGCTGAGCGCCGCGGCCTCGGACCAGCGTCGCCGTTCGAGTGCGTAGCGCGCCGGGACGGCGGCGAACGCGTAGGCGCTCCCGATGTACTCGTTGTTGGGTAGGCCAAGCGCCTGCACGGCATCCAGGGCGCTCTTGGCCTCGCCGTCCTGCGCCATCTGCAGATAGCCATAGGTCATGTAGTCCATGGCGTGGAGCCAGTTCCCGTGATCCTTCGCGACCGCGGCCGAGGCCCGGTTGGAGTCCACCGACTCCCCCCAGTAACCCAGGCGCGTGAAGATGTGCGAGGGCATGTGCAGCGCGTGCGGGGCCGAGGGCGCGATCGCCGCATAGCGCCGGGCCGCGTTGAGACCCTTGTGGGCGAGCGGCGGGAAGTCGTAGCTGTGAATCAGATAGTGAGCGACGCCAGGATGGTTCGGCTGCTCGGCGAAGACCTTCTCGAGGATGGCGGCGGCCTTGAGCTGGTTGGCGTACGTCTTGTCGGTCGCCACCAGCGTGACATTGAGGGCCAGGGCGTAGAAGATGGCCGCCTCACGGTCGTCGGGATAGCGCGCGGCGACCTGGTCCATCGCCTTCTCGTAGGCCAGCGCGCGCGTGCGGTGATCCACGGTGTCGGCGTCTCTGTAGAAGGCGGCGATGGCCTCAATGTAGTCGCGCTCGCGCTGGGTGCGTGGGCCCATCGCCCGACCCTTCTCGACCGCGACCCAACCGTCCTGCAACGCCTTCGGTGATGGCGGGGAGGCCAAAGGATTGCCCAGCAAGGTCATGGCCACGCCCCAGCCGGCCATGCTGCAACCGCTGTCGGCGGCGGTCACCGCCTCGAAGGCCTTGCGCGAGGTGTCGAACCAGAACGAATGCAGCGCAGCCACCGCCCGGATGAACTCCGCCTGGGCGGCCGGGCTGCAAGACACGGGGAAGTTCACGGTGCCGAGCTTCTCGCCCGCGGACTGCTGGCCGGCGGCGGCCCCGGCGGTGACGAGCACGAGCGCGGCCAGGGCGAGGGAGCGGAGGGATCTCGGGTAAGACATGGGCGCCTCCTAGGGCGGGTCGTCGAGCAGCCACCCGGCTGCCGCTTGACAGCGTTCACCATATGCGGAGAGAGTAGCGGGACTCCGAAGGGAGTCATGAGCAAGCGGTAAGCGTTCGGTAAACGGCGGCCGCCAGGAAAACCCGGTGATTTCCTTCCCCCCGTTCCGCCTCGACCCCGCCAACGAGCAGCTCTGGCGGGGAAGGCATCTCGTCGCGCTCAAGCCCAAGACGTTTGCCGTCCTGCGCTACCTCCTCGAGCGGCCGCAGCGTCTGGTCACCAAGGACGACCTCCTCGACGCCCTGTGGGCAGGGGTGCATGTGGGCGAGGCGGTGCTCAAGACGCACTTGCGCGAGATCCGGCAGGCGCTGGGCGACAACGTGAAGGCGCCCCGCTTCATCGAGACGGTGCACCGGCGGGGGTATCGGTTCATTGCCGCGGTTCACCACGCTCCCGCTCAGAGCTCTCCGCGCCTCCTCACATCTTTGACGTCAAGCTTCGTCGGCCGACAGGTGGAGCTGGCGCGCCTCCACCAGTCGCTGGAGCGAGCACTGGGTGGGCAGCGCCAAGTTGTCCTCGTAACGGGAGAACCGGGGATCGGCAAGACGACCCTGGTGAAAGCGTTCCTGGACCAACTCCAGGACCAGGGCGATCTCTGGCTCACCTGGGGACAGTGCATCGAGCCCTATGGGGCTGGTGAAGCGTACCTGCCCGTGCTGGAGGCGCTGGGCCGGCTGGGTCGAGGCCTTGGCGGCGAGCGAATCGTCGAGGTCCTGATCCGGCAGGCCCCTTCCTGGCTCGCCCAGATGCCGGGGCTTCTGACCGCGGCCGAGTGGGCGACTCTACGGCGTCAGGCGGCCGGCGCAATGCCCGAGCGAATGCTGCGCGAAATGGCGGAGGCGCTGGAGGCGTTGAGCAGAGAGCGTCTCCTCGTGCTCTGGTTCGAGGACCTTCACTGGGCCGACTATTCGACGCTGGATTTGATCTCCTATCTGGCGCGACGGTCCGGCCCGGCCAGGTTGCTCCTGCTGGGCACGTATCGACCGGTCGAGGTTCAGGTCGGCGAGCACCCGCTCGCAGCCGTCGAGGAGGACTTGCTCCTGCATGGCCAGGGCCACGGGCTGTCGCTGGCCTACCTGGTCGAGCCCGCGGTCAGCGAGTATCTCGCTGACCGGTGCCCATGGCATCGTTTCCCGCCGGGGTTGGCGACGCTCATTCACCAGCGCACCGACGGAAACCCGCTATTCATGGTGAACGTCGTCGAGTCGCTCGTGGAGCGAGGCACGGTGCGCCAAGTCGACGGACGGTGGCGGTTGACAGTGGCGCTGGACGAGGTGGGCGTCGGGGTGCCCGAGAACGTCGTCCGGATGATCGACCGAGAGATCGATCGCCTGGATCCGCTGGAGCGCCGCGTGATCGAGGCCGCCAGTGTCGCCGGCCTGGAGTTCTCGACGGCGGCGGTGGCGGCGGCAGTCGAGGAGGACCTGATTCGTGTCGAAGAGGTGTGTACGCGATTGTCCCGGCGCGGTCAGTTCTTGCAGCTGACGGACCACACGCACTGGCCCGATGGAACGGTGGCCGTACGCTGCGGATTCATCCACGGGCTGTACCAAGAAGTCGCCTACGAGCGGATCGGCGTGGCGCGACAGGCGCGATGGCATCAGCGGATCGGTGAGCGAGAGGAAGCGGGATACGGAGACCGGGCCAGCGTCATCGCGACCGAGCTGGCGGTGCACTTCGAGCGCGGACGAGACTACCCCCGGGCGGTTCGGTATCTGCGGTCGGCGGGGGAGAAAGCAGTCTTACAGAGCGCGTACCGCGAAGCCATCGCCCATCTCACCCGGGCGCTGGCGCTTCTGCAGAAGCTCCCGGGGACGCCGGAGGTCCTGGCCGAAACCATCGAGACGCGCATCGCCCTGTCGCCGGCCCTCATCGCGCTCAAGGGCGCAGGCTCGGCGGAGGTCGAGGACTCGTATCTGAACGCGCGGGAGCTTGTGGATCGACTGGGCGACGAGTCGCGGCGGTTCCCGGTCCTCTGGGGTCTCTGGTTCGTCAACTACAGTCGCGGGCGCTACGGAGCTGCGCGCGAGGCCGGCCAGCGCCTGCTCGAAGTCGCACACCGGGGCGACAGCGGCGAACAACTCCTGGAAGCTCACCACGCCCTGTGGCCGACGCTCTCCGCCATGGGCCAGCCGGCGGCGGCGATCCTCCACATCGAACAAGGCCTGGCCCTCTACGACCGCGATCGGCCTGCCTCGCCGCCGTTCCTGTACGGCGGCCACGATCCCGGCGTGTGCTGCCACTACTACCTGGCGCTGACGCGCTGGCTGCTCGGCTACCCGGACCGCGCTGTCCTCGCCCTGCACGACGCGCTCCGCCTCGTCGAGGCGCAAGCGCACCCCCTGACGACGGTCAACGCGCTCTGGTTCAGCGCATGGGTTCACTACCAGCGAGGCGAACGCGACATGGCGGCGGCAACCGCCCACCGTGCGATCGTGATGTCGACCGAGCACGGGTTCACAGGCTGGCCCGATGCCGCACTCTCCCTGACCCGTATCGGGAGCGAACAGCGCCCGGATACGCAGGCGCTCGCCGAGCTGCACCGGCGGCTGGTGTCGGCCTGGACCGGTGGCGCCATCTGGCGACAAGCCTTCTGCCTCTGCGCGCTGGCCGAGATCCACGCCGAGGGCGAGCGTGTCGAGGAGGCGCTCGGCGCGCTGGCGTCGATCCCCGCGGAGGCCCGCGGGGCCTTCTACGCGCCCGAGATCCACCGGATCGAGGGCGAGCTGGCGCTGCTGCGCTTGCCCCCTCTCACGGACGATGCCGAGCGCCACTTTCGCACGGCGATCGACCTGGCCCGCGGGCGAGCCGAGAAGTCGCTCGAGCTTCGTGCGGCGACAAGCCTGGCGCGGTTCTGGCGAGGGCAGGGCAAGCACGAAGACGCGCGAAGCCTGCTCGCCGGCGTCTACGAATGGTTCACGGAGGGTTTGGTCACAGCCGACCTCCGCGCCGCCCGGCGCCTTCTGGAGGACATTCCCTGAGCGGTGGCCGCCGCCCCCAGGGGGCGGCGGCGTTCGTTGCGTCGATCAGTGCGCGAGCGGATCGGGGCGGAGCTGGAAGTGCACCACGATGGGCTTCTTCCCTTTGCCGCCTTCCATGAGCCACGGCGTCCGGTCTCCGCTGGTCGTCCACAGGCCTCTGCCTTTCCAGCCGGCGTTGGGGTCGTCGATGCGCCCGTCGAACCCCTTGGCGTAGAAGCCCAGCGGGTAGGGGACGCGCAACAGGACCATCTTGCCGTCCTTGAGCGCGACCAGGCCGTCGTTGAGGTTGGCGGTCGACATCGGCACATCCTCGCCGAGCCCGAACGTGTTGTGCTGGTCGACCCAGGTGTAGTAGCTCGACTCGGCGCTGTTCTCCCCGATCCCCTGGAAGCCGGGGCCGGGGTACTGGTAGAACGCCCAGCCCTCCGGGCAGTGATCACCGGTGGCCTTCGGCCCATTGAGCGGCCCCTTGCATTTGCGCCGGTCGAAGCTGCCGATGTGGCCGCTCCCGAGTGAGGCCCACACGACGCCCCGCCTGTCGATATCGGCGCCGCGGATGCCGAAGTAAGGTCTCGGCACGTTGTAGATTTCCGCCAGCGCGGTCGCCGGCGGGTTCGGCCCAGGAACGAGCCGCACGACTGCTGCCGTACCGGCGAAGACCCCGACAGAGCCCCATATCGACCCGTCGACGGGGCTCGGCATCACGGCATAGAAGCCGCCGCCGATGCGCTTGTCCTTGGCGGGATCGACAGGCTCGTCGGGCTCGACGTAGGCGTCGCGCTTGCCGTTGCCGTTGGTGTCGAGGACGAACGCCGTCCACCCTTGCGACTTCACCGCATCGCCCATCTCGTCGAGCATCTTGGTGTTGACCCAGCCGATGACCGGACCGCCGCCGCTGGTCCACAGCGTGTCGTTGGCGTCGTAGCCGAACTGAAGGTGATGGGTCTGGAAGCACGTGTCGACGAACGTGTATTTCATCGTCTTCGGATCCAGCATGGCGAGCGAGCGGTTCGTCCTCTCCAGCGGGAACAGCTTGGCCGAGGAATGGTCCGAGCCCTTCTTGCAGAAGTCCGGGTTGTTGGCTCCGCGCACCGTCGCCGCGAACCAGACCCTGCCCTTCCTGTCGAACATGCCATTGTGATTGTTGGCCTTGCTGTCCCAGATCTTCTCCTCGCCCCAGTAGGGCGACGGCGCCATGGGCTTGGCGATCGCGGCGTGCCCGGGTCCGAGCGCCTCGGGCGTGTCGGCATCGCGCACCGGGGCCTTGAAGGTCGTCACGGTATGCGCCTTGGGATCGAGAATCGGGTACAGGTCCGTGCTGTATTCGGGAGAGCCGTAGACCGGGCCGTAGGCGTTCACGGTCGGGTAGCGCCGATCCGAGGCGATCAGGTCGTGGAGGTACTTCTTCGGGTCCCCCCACTCCCAGGTGGTGACGACGATGTTGCGCTCGACGCCTTGTGGCCGCGTCGGCGTGCTGTGCGGCAGCTCGCCCTTGGCGATGCGGTCGGTCCAATCAGCGAAGTACTTGAACGGCGCGCTGCCGAGCGGCCCGGTCAGCGGGTTCAACATCAACGGCCCCGCTTGTCCGGACTGCACGCGGCGTATCCACGCCGCTTCCGAAGAGTTCAACTCGCCGAGCGCCGCGGGGATGGTGCGGGTGGACAGCTGGCCCAGCTGATGGCAGCCGATACAGGACCGATTCTTCACCACGATGAGCCAGTCGCTCTGGGTGACGTTCGCGGGAATGTTGCTCTGGCCGCCGAATTGGCTCGCCTCCGGGATCTTCAGCATCGAGTACCAGTAGATCGCCGGGTAGTACTGCGCCGCCGCGGCCGCATTGGGCGCCGGTACCGCCCTGAGATTCAAGTGCTTGCCGGGCTCGCCGTCGACCTTCGGTGAATCGACGAGGCCGTAGCCGCGCACCCACACCGTGTACCGGACTTTCGGAAGATCGGGCACCACGTACCGGCCCAGGTCGTCCGTGACCACGATCCTGGCGAACTTGGTGGGAAGATCGGTCGTTTCGGCGATCACCCACACGCTGGCCTCAGGCCCGTTCGGCCCCATGACCACGCCGCCGATATCGTCGTTGTCGATGCGCACCGCTCCGCTTGCGGCTTGCTGGGCGTGAAGCGTGACCGCCGAGCTGGCCCAGACCACGGCGATCGCGACCGCCACCACCCCCAAAGACAGTGCGTTCTTCATCTTCATGGCGCCACTCCTTTCATCGCTTCCCACGACGCGGGAGGCTGGCGACGACCCTTTTCATCGCCTGCATACTCGGGGTGCTCAGAGGCATGGCGACAGGATCATACCGCGACCGGAACGATGGGGCAGGGCGGCCTTCGAAGGAAACGGGCACGCGTGCTGTATCGTGGACGCAGTACAATCGCGCGCACCCGGAGAGTCGATCATGGCCGAGCCTGCGATTCCCGTCATCGACATCGAGCCGTACCGGGCCGGCGATCCCGCCGGCGCGAAGCGCGTCGCCGACGCCGTGGGAGCGGCGTGCGAGCGGATCGGCTTCCTCGTCATCGCGGGCCACGGGATCTCCGACGCGCTGGTGCGCCGGGTCTTCGACGTGTCGCTGGCCTTCTTCGACCTGCCGCTCGCGGAGAAGCTCACCCTGCGCTCAGACGATCCGGGGATCCCGCGCGGCTACAGCGCGCTGGCCAGCAAGAACCTCGGGCGCACGTATGGGCTGGATACGCCGCCCGACCTGCGCGAGCAGTTCTTCGTCGGTCCGCTCGACGACTGGGCCGCGCACTTCCGAAGCTTCCCGGGCGCGGCCAAGGTGTATGCCCCCAACGTCTGGCCCGGGCGGCCCGCGGAGTTCCGCGAGGTCTTCACCGCGTACTACCGGGCCCAGGAGCGGCTCGCCCGCGACCTCATGCGGATCTTCGCCCTGGCCCTGGGCCTGCCCGAGGCCTGGTTCGACGACGCGATCGACCGCCACTTCAGCACGTGCCCGAGCAACTTCTATCCGGAGCCATCGGGCGAGCCGCTGCCGGGCCAACTCCGGGCTGGATCCCACACCGACTTCGGAAGCCTCACCATCCTCGCCGTCAACGACGCGCCCGGCGGTCTTCAAGTGCTCTTCCCCGACGGCGCGTGGCACGACGTGCGCCTGGCCCCGGGCCAGTTCGTCGTCAACCTCGGCGACATGATGGAGCGCTGGACGAACGATCGGTGGCAGTCCACCGTCCATCGCGTCGTCAACCCGCCGCGCGAGCTGGCGACGGGGAGCCGCCGGCAGACCGTGGGATTCTTCCTTCACCCCAACTACGACGCCCGAGTGTCCTGCCTGCCCACGTGCACCGACGTGGACCACCCGCCGCGGTACGCGCCGATCCTGGCTGGTGAGCACATGCTGGCCAAGCTCGAGCGCCGCGAGACGGGTCCGGCGCCGCACTTCTGAGAACATGGGGCCTCGACATGGCCCCCCAAGCCCCCGGCGCTCGGACCGCCCCGGCACAGCCGTGGCTCTCGACACGCTGGGTGGACGAGGGCTCTGACGATGGACTACCTGGACCGCCTTGCCGCGTGGGCCGCCACCACGCCGCTCGACGCGCTCCCGCCCGCCGTGCGCGAGCGCGCCTGCCTGGTGATCGCCGACAGCCTGGGCGTGACCGCCCACGGCATGCAGGCCCCGGAGATGCGCGAGTTCGTCGTGCGCCATCTGGCCGACGGTCGGCCGGGCCGAGCCTCGGTCATCGGTGCCGGGCGGCGGGCCGATCCTGCGAGCGCCGCGCTCCTCAACGGCACTGCCGGCACCTGGATCGACATGAACGAGGGCAACCTCTACGCCCGCGGCCATCCCGGCATCCAGGTCGTTCCGCTAGCGTGGGCTCTCGCCGAGCAGGACGGCAGGCCGGGGCGCGATCTCCTCGCCGCTTTCGTCGTCGGCTACGAGGTGAGCGCGCGCATCAAACGGGCGTCGGCCACCCGCCTGGCCGTCCACCCGCACGGCACTTTCGGCACCATCGGGGCCGCCGTGGCGCTCGCCCGCCTGCTCGGCTACGACACCGCCGCCACCCGCCAGATCATCAACGTGAGCGCGACCCTCGGCGTGGCGGCCAGCCGCCGCGCGCTCGCGACCGGCGCCACCGTGCGCAACGTCTACACCGGTCTCAGCGGCTCGATGGGATGGCTGGCGCACACGCTGGTCCAGAGCGGGTTCACGGGCGAGCCCGACGCCGTCGCCTCCGTGTACGGCGCAATCTACGCCGATCGCTTCGACCCCGAGGCGGCGGTGGACGGGCTCGGCGAGGAGTTCTTGCTACCCCGCGGGTTCATCAAGGTCCACGCCTGCGGGCGCTACATCCACGGGGCGCTCGATTGCGTCGAGACCTTGATGGCCCGGTGCCCGCTATCGCCGGAGTCCATCCACGCCATTCGCGTGCGGACTTACGCCATGGCGGCCAGCCTCGGCCACGCGGACGTCCGGTCGGAGTTCGGCGCTCGATTCTCGCTGCCCTTCGCCGTGGCGTCGCTCCTCTGTCACCGCCAGTCGGGCCTCGCCAACTACGGGGCAGCCGCGGTGGCCGACGCGCAGATCCAAGCGTTGGCACGCCGCGTGGAAGTCGTGGAGGACCCCGACTTCACCCGTGCCTTTCCCGAGCGCCAGCCCACCGAGGTGGCGGTGGTTCTCGCCGACGGCACGAAGATGTTGGAGCGGACGGACTTTCACCGGGGCGAAGCCGAGCACCCGCATCCACCCGACGCCGTGAGAAGAAAGTTTCTCGACCTGGCCGCGCCGGTGTGGAGCGTGGAGCGCGCGGAGGCTCTCTACGACCGCGTGCTCGACCTCGAGCGCGTGCCCGACGTGGCGGCCCTGGCCGGGGACACGGGACTGTAGCGGCGCGCCTCGCCGACTTGACGAGCAGACCCGAGAGGCCGACGCCGCGCTCGAATCGAGCGGATGTCGTCCGCGGTGAGAAGCCCGTACTCTGCTCGATCGCCTCCAGCGCTCGCGGCCGAAGCCTTGGGCATCATCGAATCGCCAGACGCCTCATGGCATTTCGGACGACGGGCTCATCGTCGAGGGTGGTCTCCCAGGAGCATCCGGCGCGCCTCGTCGAGGTCGTGACGCGCCCGCGCCAGCCGCACGAACGCACGATCCAGTGACTCCGCGATGCGCTCCACGCCGAGCCGGTGGCCGTCCGGGTACATCATCAGTCGCACGACGGGAGCGCTACCCGGCATCGCCACCGCCGAGATGGTCAGCATGCCGTCGGCGCTGAGCATCTCCATGGCCACGATCGTGTTGGCTTCGACGGGAACTAGGAGAGAGGCGTCGCGCCCGCCGCCCAGCTCGCGCGCGATGTCCAGCGCATCCTCTCCGGTGATCGACACGCCAGGGCCACCGAGATAGACGCGGTCGCGGCCGTAGCGAGCCTGCAGGAGACTCAGGACCTCCTTGGCCAGCTCGCCGGCCCGCGCGATCACCTTCGGTTCGAATTGGCGCAGGGCATTGGCGACGCCGACATACTGGCTCGTCTGGGCCTCGAGTCCGAGCTCGAAGGCGCGCGAGCGCAGCTCCCGCACGAGGTCCTTGCGGCCGACGAGGACACCGGCCCGCGGACCGGCCACGTGCTTGTCCGTGGAACAGACGGCGAGATCGACGGGGCCGAGCGCGAACGTGGGCGGGTCGCCGAAGAAGCCGATGCGCGAGGCTAGGTGTGCGTCATCGACGTAGACCACCGTGCGCGCGCCGCGCGGGAGGGCGAGCGCGCGACGGAAGGCCTCCAGCTCGAGGTGACGCTTGGAGGCGCTGATCGGCGTGATGACAAGGAGCCGCGGTTCGCCGCCGCGCGTCCAGTCGGCGGCCAGACGCTCGACGTCGTGGAACTCCTCGATCGTCGCGCTGGCCATCTCGACTGGTCGCGTGACGGACGGATGGGTGACGCCGCCGGCTGGTGCCAGCGCTACCACGCGCTCACCCCGCCCGAGGAGCGTGGTGAGCGCGATGAAGTTGGCCGCGGAGACGCGGTTGAGAATCAGGGCGTCGTGATGACGGGGGTCGCCGCCCATGTGACGGATCGCCAGCGGTTCCGCCTCGCCCTCGAAGCTGGCGAAGAACGGCAGGTGACTGGTCAGCTGCTTGGCGTCCTCCGGCGACAGCCCGGCGCCACGGTTCATGCCGGTCAGGTCGTAGATGGTGTCGACGCCGTCGGTCTCGATGCGCTCGCGGACGAGGCGCCGGGCGTGGAGCGTCTTGGCGACTTCCTCGTCCGTTCCGCGCAGGATGGTGCCGCGGGCGTAGCCGACGGTGAGATCGAGCGGGTTGCCGAACCGATCGACGGTGGCTGCCATGCACTCCTCGCTTTCGTCAGGCCGCGGTTCTGCCGCGCCGAATGATAGCGCAAAGGCCGTCCCGCGCGAGGGCCGGGCCGAGGCCCTCGACAGAAACGGGAGCGGCGATGTCGGGTTGCCGCTGCCGCCGCGCGTGGAGTAGGTTGATCGCGCGCAGCCCGGGGCCCGCGCGCCCGGCGACGGCGAGATCGTGGGGGCACGACTATTGCCGCGGCCACCAGCCCTCGACTAGGCTTCCCGAAAGGGGCCTTTTCATCCAGGAGGACGAAATGCTGATCGTCGATTCGCAGATCCACATCTGGCAGAACGGCAAGATGAGCGCGCAGCATCGCCAAATTCCGACCTATTCGGTCGACGATGCGCTGGCCGAGATGGCCTCAGCCGGGGTCGATTGCGCGGTGATCCATCCGCCCAGCTCGCTGGGCGAGGCGGTCAACGTCCTCGCCGTCGAGGCGGCGCGCCGGTACCCCGACAAATTCTGCATCCTCGGGCATTTCGACCTCGAAAGCCCGGATCGCGAGAACATCGTCGCCCATTGGCGCGACCGGCCGGGCATGCTCGGGTTTCGGTTCACCTTCAACCAGCCGCATCAGAAAGCGTGGTGGACCGATGGCTCGCTCGACTGGTTCTGGGCGGCTTGCGAGAAGGCGGGACTGCCCATCGGCCTCTTGGCCGGCGGGAACATGGCGGCGCTGGCGAGGATCGCCGAGCGGCATCCCCGTCTGAAGCTGCACATCGATCACCTCGGGCGCGTGGGCGGCGGCCGTACGGGAACCGACGACGCGGCCTTTGCCGACCTTCCGGACATGCTGGCGCTCGCCAGATACCCCAACGTCGGGGTCAAGATGTCGGGCGCTCCGAGCTATTCGAGCCAGCCCTACCCGTACAAGAATATCCACGGCCATCTGCGCCAGGTCTTCGAGGCGTTCGGGCCCGAGCGTTCGTTCTGGGGCACCGACATCACCCGCATGCCCTGTTCGTATCGGCAATGCGTGACGATGTTCACCGAGGAGTTGCCGTGGCTCAAGGGCCGCGACCTCGAGCGGGTGATGGGTGGGGCTGTCGTCGACTGGCTCGGCTGGAAGCGCCCCGCCACTCATCCTGGCCCAGACGCTTGAGCGCATTCTCTCCCCTGAGACCAGACCCGTTTTGGCGGGCTCGCCCTCCCAGGGAGGTGGGGGCCCTTCGAGGCCCCCATCTCAATGGCCCGTCTTGCTCAGTGGGTGTGGCCGGCCGCCTTTTGCAGCTCTGCGAGTGGCACCATGCGGCCGTGCAGCGGGAGGATCTGGTCGACCGCGAGGCCCTGCTTGGTGATGTTCTCTACGAGGTTGACGTTGAACGGGCTGGGCGGACTCATCGGCGCCACGTTCGGCGCCGGCGGCGTATAGGCGTCCGCTTCGATCAGAAACTTCTCCTTCGGCAGGTAGACCATCAGCATGTCGTCGGCGTGGAGGTTGCCGACGATATGGCGAATCTCGACGGTCCGCGTCCCGTCGCTCAGCACGCGTCGGTCACGCACCCCCTCCACCCCGGCCTTTCGGCCCGACTTGGCGAGGTAATCCGGCCTCACGGTGGCCGGCGCCGCGATGACGCGCTCGAAGAACGGGCGGCCGAGGTCGTGGGTGACCAGCGTGACGCCCTCGCCCGCGAACGCCCGCACACCGCCGGCGTGGTCGAAGTGGTGATGGCTGACCACGAGAAACTTGATCGGCTTGTTCGGCACCAGCGCGCGCGTCTCCGCGATGACGGCCAGCGCGCGCTCGTCATTCAGCGGTCCCTCGACGACGATCACGTGGTCCTTCATCTCGATCACCACGCTGTGATGCGAGCCGCCCGTCACGTACCACACCCCGTCGGCCGCCTTCTGGCTCGCCACCCGCGTGTAGGGATTGGTCGCCTGTCGGACGCTGTCCGGAACATGGATGTCGACCGCCACGTTGGGGCGCACGTCCGTCACCGTGATGTCGAGCGCTGGGAAGCCCCCGTGACTCTGCCGGATCTTCGTGGGAAACTTCACACCCCCGAAGTCGCGATAGTCCGCGTAACTCACCATCACGACCATGTCGCCCAGGACGGGGTGCGCCACCGTCGCTTCCACGCGCTCGATGAGGTTTGCCGTGTCGAGCACCGCGGTCGCCTTGAAGCGGCCCGGGACAGCGAAGGCGATCGTGCGGCCTTGCATCGTGGCATTGCCCCCCGTCGCGGCCTTGATGACGCCGTGCGGAGTTGACCAGAACTGGAACTGACGATCCGCGAGCATGATGGGCGCCGTCACCGCCGCCTCGCCCAACACGTTCCAGGCGTGGTCGCCGCTGACGACGAAGACCTGCTTGTGCTCACCGCGGATGTACGGGCCGCCACCCCGGGGCGGCTCGAGCGCCCGCGTACGGAGAATCTCGTCGCGGAGCGAGGCCGTCTCGTAGTTCACCACCCGCGTGAAGCTCCGCACGTTGAACTGCGGCCACGGCATGCCCGGCGCGTAGCTCTGCCCGACCTGGAAGGTCACGCCGCTGCCCTGGATCTCGATCGATTTGAGACTGGTCGCGCCGAGAGCCTTGGCGACGGCCTCGAGCGCCGCGCGGCTGTCCTGGGTGTGCGCGGTGATCGGCGAGAGCAACAGGACTGCGGTCAGCAGAGGCACGAGTGTACGCATTCCTACCTCCTGGGGGTCGGCGGTTGGATCGTCGGCCACGAAATCCCGCACCCTGCGCCGGCAGCTGTCGAGTGTCCCACTCGCCGCCCCCCACGCGCAGGGTAACAGAAGACCGCAGCACACCCCGGCGAGCCCGGAAAATTCGCGCACGATGAAAGAAAGCAGCCACCGAGCCTCTCCGGTATGCGAAAGCCGCGGTGTCGAGACACTATTCCGCACGCCGACGAGGAGGTCGATCGCGACAGACTGCATAGCGCAAGTCACCTTTGGATACGAGTCCAAACCCAAGCCGTCGCGGATCACGATCACGTCCCGACCGGCCTGCACGCGGAACGTGCGCGCCGAGGGAAGCCGCCAGCCGAGCGCGGCTTCAGAACAGTCCGCCGACGACCGGGATGTCGAAGCCGCGCACGCGCTCGAAGAGCACCGGCCGATCGGCCTTCACGACCAGGGCCGACAGACGACGCGGGTCGCCTTCTTGGCCAGCCGCACCATCCGGCCGGCCCGGTCGATCCGCGACAGCATCGCGCGAAAGGACTCTGGCATCGCGTGGTCGCCGCCCCTCGGCGAGACGAGGCTCATCATCATCGCTGTGCCGCGGCGGTTCAAGCAGCTGTGGCGTGGTCATTCCCGAGCACCCGGAGACCGTTCTGTTCCGGGGCTGGTGATCCGGAATCTCTCTTGACCGGCTGAGCCGCTTCTGCCCTAGACTTTCCAGGCCACCGACGAAGATGCGCTGCGGCCGCGATATGCCGCGACCCTATACCTCACCGGAGAGGAGAATGGTTGCATGGCCACGCTCGATCCCATCTGGGCCACCGCCGCCGAGCTGTCCCGCGCATTCGGCGAGCGTACCCTCTCCCCGGTCGATGCCGTCGAGGCGCTCCTCGACCGGATCGCGATGCGGAACCCTGCCCTTCACGCCTTCATCGCCGTCTACGACAGGGACGCGCGGCTGGCCGCCGAAGCCGCCGACAAGGCCATCCGCGCCGGTCAGCGTGTCGGCCCGCTGCACGGCGTGCCGATCGCGCTCAAGGACCTCGTGGATCTCGAGGGCCGCGTGACGACCGGCGGCTCGAAGTTCTGGGCCGACCGCGTGTCGCCCGTCACCGCCACCCTAGCCGAGCGGGTGATCGCCGCGGGCATGATCGTGCTCGGCAAGACGCACACCGTCGAGTTCGCGATGGGAAGCTGGGGCACGAACACGCACCTCGGCGCGCCGCGCAATCCCTGGGACCTCTCCGTCCACCGGACGCCCGGCGGGTCGTCGAGCGGATCGGGCGTTGCCGTCGGGGCGGGACTGGCGCCGGTCGCCATCGGCACCGACACCGGCGGCTCGGTGCGGATTCCCGCCGCGTGGTGCGGCACCGTCGGTCTCAAGGTCACGGCGGGCAGGATCAGCACGTACGGCATCCTCCCGCTCAGCTTCACCCTCGACACCCCGGGGCCGTTGACGCGATCCGTCGAGGATGCGGCGCTCATGTTCCGACTGCTGAATGGCCCGGATCCGCGCGACCCTCAGACCCTCGCCTGGTCGCCGGCCGATCCGATGCCGACGCTCCGCCGTGGCGTCGGCGGCCTCCGCCTCGCCGTGCTTCCCGATGCCGAGCGGGAAGGCGTCGACGTGGAAGTCCTCGCGGCGTACGACTCGTCGATCGACGCGCTGGCCACGCTGGGCGCGCAGATCGTCCGCGCCGAGCTCCCCCATCGGCTGCGCGACTACGCCGCCGCCACCGGACAGATCATCGGCGTCGAGGGGTATCGCTTCGTCGGCCACCTCGTCGACGACCCGAGCCTGCCGCTCGATCCTGACGTGCGGCCGCGCATCCAGCTCGGCCGGGACATCTCGGCGCGCGACTACCTCTCGACCCTGGCGAAGCGCGAGGACCACAAGCGCGCCTTCGCGGCGGCGCTCGCCGAGGTCGACGCGCTCCTGACGCCAACGGCGCTGACCCCGCCGATCCCCATCGCCTCGGTAGACCAGTCCCGCACCGCCGCGCACTTCACGCGTGGCGGGAACTATCTCGGGCTCTGCGGCCTCGCCATCCTGAACGGCTTCACCGCCGATGGCCTGCCGACGTCGCTCCAGATCCTCGGCCATCCCGGCGACGAAGCCATGGCGCTGCGGATCGGCTGGGCGTACGAGCAGGCGGCCGGTTGGCGCGAGCGCCGTCCGCCCGAGCCGCGGTGATGCGTCTCGCTCCCCGGTAGCGCGCCGCCCGCGCCCGCGATGATCTCGTGACCGCGCCCTCGGCAGACGATGCGTCCGGCACGCGTCCGGGCCTCGACGTGTTCCAGAACCCGAGCTACCGCCGTCTCTGGGCGTCGGGGTGCTTCGTCTACGTCGCGCGGTGGGTGGACCTCGTGGCGCTCGGCTGGCTCGCCCTCGAGCTCACCGACTCGCCGTTCATGGTCGGCCTCGCCGCCTTCGCGCGCACCGCGCCCATGATGGTGGTGGGCCCGTTCGCCGGCATCGTCGCCGATCAGGTCTCGCCGGGGCGTGTGCTCGTTCTCACGCAGGTGTGCGGAGTGTCGACGGCGGTCGCGCTGGCGCTGCTCTTCGGCAGCGGCGCCGGCAGCTACTGGCCGTACGTCGGCCTCGAGGTGGCGATCGGCGTGCTCTGGGCGCTCGACTTCTCCGCGCGCCGGACGTCGATCTACGCCGTGCTCGGCCCGTCGCGCGTCGCCCACGCCATGTCGCTCGAGACCGTGTCCATGCAGGTGGCCAAGATGGGTGGGCCGCTGGTCGCCGGCCTTTGTCTCGCGCGCCTCGGGCCGGCGGCGACGTTCACCCTGCTGGCCGCGCTCTATGCCGGAGGTCTGGCGGTCTCGTCCGACCTCCGACGCAGCATTGCCCAGCCCGTCGTGCATGGTCCAGTCTGGGTGGTGGACAGCCTGAGAGCCGGCCTGCGTGCCGCGTGGACGCATCCCATGATCCGTATGGTGCTGCTCGGCACGGTTGCCATGAACGTGCTCGTGTTCCCCTACCAGAACATGCTCTCCGTCTTCGCCCGTGACGTGCTGGCGGGCGGTCCAGGGGTGCTCGGCACGCTGATCGCAGCCGAGGGCCTGGGCGCCCTGGTCGGCGCCCTCGCCATCGCCGCGCAGCGCCGTCACCTTCTCCAGGGTCGGCTGTTCGGCATCAGCATCGTGCTCACCCCGGCCATCGTCGCCGCTTTCTCACTGTCGCCGTCGCTGTCCCTCTGTCTTGTCCTGCTCGTGGTCCTCGGCCTCGTCGAGGCCGCGTTCGCCGCGACGCAGAGCACCGTGGTGCTCCTCTCGGCGCCCGAGCGGGTCCGGGGCGCCACCGTCGGGATCCTCTCGGCGTGCATCGGGACGCAGCCGGTCGGCACGCTCGCCATCGGCGCGCTGGTCGGCATCGCCGGCGTCTCGCTCGCCTTCGCTATTAATGCGCTCTCGGCGCTCACGGTGACCATGCCGCTGGCGGCGCGGCTGTTCCGGCGGTGAGTGTGGTTGACGCTTCCCCGCGCTCGCGCGGCCAAGGCCCCTGATGGTGGGAGCAAAACCGCTCGTGTACAGTTGACTTGTACAGGAGGTCTGGCCGATGAAGACGGTGAGTGTTGCCGAGGCCCGCAAAAAGCTCAAGACCCTCCTCGATGAGGTTTCGGCGGGTCACGAGGTCTCGGTCGTCCGGCGCGGGCAGGAAGTCGCCCGGCTGGTTCCTCCGCAGCAAAAGGGGCGGCGGCTTCCGGCCCTGGGCTCGTTCAGGGCATCGATTCACGTGACGGGGGAGGCGGTGAGTCGGGCCGTAGTCCGAGGTCGCCGGGATGGGCGCTATTAGGTGTACATCGACACCAGCCTCCTGGTGCCCTACTACTGCCCTGAAGCATTGAGTGAAGCCGCCGAGCAAACGCTCCGCGCTGATCGGCGTCCGACCCTCAGCGACCTGGTCGAGGTCGAGTTCTTCTCTGGGCTGGCGAGAAAGGTCCGCGCGAGAGAGATGTCAGCGGCGGACGCCACACGGACCGGCCATCAGTTTCTCAACCATCTCGAGGCGGGCTTCTACGCCCGCATCGCGGTGCAGCGGCGGCACTACGAGGCCGCCCGCGGCTGGCTCGCCCGGTTCACGCTGCCACTGCGGGCGCTCGATGCCCTCCATCTCGCTGTCGCCGACCTGGACGGACTCCGCCTGGCGACCTCCGACCAAGGCTTGTCTCGATCGGCGAAGACTCTCGGCATCGAAGTCACGCTTGTTCGGGGGTAAGGGCCAGCATGCGTCTCGCGCGTAAGTAGTCCCGAGCCCGGTCGCGGGCGCCCGATCAGTACCGGTCGGGAAGCGCGAGGCCGGTGTAGTACGTTGATCCCGCGTGGCGGCCGACAATACCTTGCGTTCCCTTGTACACGTGGACGGCCGGGGCGAGGGGGCGGCGTCCGTCCAGCATGAGCCAGAGTCGGAGGAGGTGCCGCTTCAGCTCGGGATCGGAGTGGTCCTCGAAGGCCGTCCGATTGTGGAGCATCGTGCAGTTGTTGAAGAAGATCGCCTCGCCCGGCTCGAGCGTGAACTCGAGCTTGACGTCGGGCCGGCGCGCCACTTCCTCGAAGTAGTCCAGCGCTTCCTGCTCCGTGTCGCTCAGGGGGTCGCCCAGTTCCTTCGCGGCCATTTCGATGTAGGACCTCAGAAATACCACGCTCAGCTCGCCCTCGCACTCTGAAAGCACCGGCACGGGCTCCTGCGTGATCGGAGGCTCACCCGGAAGCTGCTCGCCCCGGCGATGATAGCGGAAGCCCGCGAACAGCGGCTCGAGCAGGGCGGGCCGGGAGGCGAGAATCTCGTTGTAGATGGTGTGCGCGCTGGCGTAGCCACTGACGCCGCCGCTCATGGCCTGGGTCAGGCAGAGCATGCCGACGACGTCGCAGCGGTCGGTGTGCAAGGTGAGCTCGCGGCTGCTCCGATAGGCGCGCTCGCGCCGATCCTGGCCCCCCACGTCGGTGACGTGCCCGAGCCGATCGCCCATAGAGCTCTGCGACACGGCGCGTCCGAGATGGGTACCCAGGCCCCAGAAGATCTCGGCCAGATCGTCAGATGAGTAGCGGTCGAGCGACAGCCCGCGCAGCACGACGAACCCGCGCCCGTCTAGCACCTCGTTCCGCCAGGCCGCCATGTCGCTAGCGATGGCTCCGAGCGCGAAGTCGTCGGCGGTGATGTCCTCGAGGCGGCGCCCGGCCGCGCGGTTCGCGGCGAGGGCCGAGTCGAAAACGGCGAGGTGAGCGTCATTGAGCGCGACCGTGTAGGCGTTACGGTCCGGGAACTCGCGGGGCCGCCAGGCGCTGCGAGCCGTGACGCGCTTGCGAGGCGTGATCATGGATCCTCCCTTCGGGGATGGGCGGTCGCCCGATGTCTTGCGGGCGGAGTCTGAACTCTGAACCCGCTCCGGCCGATGAGTCAAGGGGAGTCCACGCTCTTGCTGGTGCGCAGCGCCTTGATCATGAGCCGTCATGGTATCCGCGCCTTCTCTGGCAAGATAGGGAGTATGCGCACTCGCATCGCGATCGTTGGCGGCGGCATCGCGGGGCTCGCGACCGCGTACCACCTGGCGCGCGGCGGCGCGACGGCGGTGACGCTCTTCGAGCGAGAGGCCCTGGTGGCCACCCACAGCTCGGCCCGGAACGCGGCCATCTATGTAGGCCTCTCGGGCGGGACGTGGGGTGACCTCTCCCAGCGCTCGCGCGAGCTGCTCGACGACATGCTGGGCCGCGCGCGGTGGCTGCGGGCCGACGGGTTCATGTACGTGGCGCCCGACGAGGCCATGCTGCGCGAGGAGGCGGCGCGGGCTCGCGCGGCTGGCGCTCCCCACGTCGTGCTCGGCCGCCGTGAGTTGGAGGCGCGCGTCCCGGTGCTGGCTGGCGGATTCGCCGAGGCCGGGCTGCTGTTGCCCGAGGCCGGCGTGCTCGACATCCACCTGATCACCTCGCATCTCGCCGAGCGCGCGCAGGCCGCGGGCGCCCGGATCGTCCTCGGCCAAGAGGTTGCGCGGGTCCGCGTCGACGCCGGGCGCCTGCAGGGTCTCGAATTGAGGGGCGGGGGGATCATCGGCGCCGATGCGGTGGTGCTCGCGCCGGGCGCTTGGGCTCAAGCGCTCGGCACTTCGTGTGGCGCCGGGCTACCACTGCAGCCGTTGCGTCGCCACCTCGCGCAGCTCGATCCCCCGGACCCCGTGGACGAGCAGGGACCCACGGTGTGGGCGCTAGGTGTGGAAGTCTATTTCCGCCCCGAGTCCGGCGGCGTCCTCGCGAGCCCCTGCGACGAGGTACGCTGGCCGCCGAGCCTGCCGCCCACCGACGCGGACGCACTCGAGACGCTCGCCGATCGGCTGGCGAAGCTCGCTCCGAGCCTCGGCCTGGCCGCGCTACGACGCGCGTGGGCATGCTTGCGGACGTTCGCGCCCGACCGACTCCCCGTCATCGGGGCGGACTCACGGGTCGAGGGACTCTACTGGCTCGCGGCGTTGGGCGGTTCAGGCATGAGCATGGGCGTCGGCGCGGGGGAGCTGCTCGCGGCGCTGGTGCAGGGCCATGATCACCCGCTCGCCGCCGGCGTCGGGCCTCACCGTCTGCTCGCGCACTCAAACGCCCCGGTCTAGACCCGCGCTGTCCCGTCGTCATTAACCTCAGGGCCGCACGGCGGGTGCCTCGAGGGTCATCCCGCGCGCGCGCCACATCAGGAAGAGCTCCAGGTCGACGAGCTCCGGGGCCCCGTAGTCATATGGTTCTGCGCGGATCCCGACGAGGCAATTGCGCAACCGCCGCTGGAGCGAGCCGAGGCCCTGCCACTCCAGTCGGTAGAGCGGGTAACCGGTCGGATGGGCCTGCGGGATGACATTGCCCGCGAGCTGCCGGCCCCAATTGGCGTCGTGGCATTGACTGCACGCGAGATTGAGCTGGCCCTGGCGCCGATTGAAGGTGGCCCGGCCGGCGTCGAGGAACGGCTGCATCCGCCGGTCGATCGCGATCTCGATCGGCAGGCCTCGCGATTGCCGCGCGACGTAGGCGGTGAGCGCGAGAAGCTCCCGGCTCTCGTAGGCAAGCGCCGGCGCCCGCTGCCGGTCGACGCGGCAGAGGTTGATGCGCTGCTCCAGACTGACTGGCCGTCCTCGAGCGGCGTCGAACGCCGGATGGCGCGCGGCGACGCCCTTCATGCTCTGGCTGGCATCGCCGTGGCACTCGGCACAGGCGCGGCCATCGGCGCCGGTCTTCAGGTTCCACAGCGTTCCACCCTCCAGCACCCACAGCAGGCCCGGGTTAGCGGTGTCGTCGTCTTGCATCGCGCGCGTCTCGCGACTCATGAAGTCGTAGCCCGAGCGGCGGTCGGAGGGCGAGCTCTCGCCGGCCAACGCCGACGCCGCCAATGCGATCACCCCCACCGCGGCACCGAGTGGCCGCATTCACTCCACGGTGATTGTGGCCGATTCGGTCAGCGAAAAGCCGTTGTCGCCGGTCCATTGAAAGGCGATGGTGCCGCTCTCGGTGGCGACCGTCGCGAATGCGATGAACGGATTGGCGGCGATGGCCGGGTGAAGCTCGGCCCGGAAGACTTCCGTGCCGTTGTAGGTGCACACGAACTGTCGGATGATGTCGCGCGGAATCGGCGCGCCGAGCTGGGTGCGGCGAAATCCGGTCTCCATCACATGCGAAACCAGCGTCTTGATCTCGATGACCTCGCCGCGTTTGGCCCGCGCCGGCACGTTGATCAATGCGTTCGCCACGGCTAGATCCCGTCCTCCAGACACGCCGCGAGGGTGACGACGATGTCGGCGCTGTCGGACCAGAACGCGCCATCGCTCAGCTCGCAGATCGCCACCACCGTCTGCGAGTTGGCCAGCCGAATGCGGGTCGCCACCCTCGCCCGCCCGGCGCGCGGCCCGAGGTGGAAACTCACGACATTGGGCTGCGGGTTCTTTTCCGTGAAGAGGTGAATGGCCCTCACGTGGTCGGCCTCGGTCATCGGGCTCTCCACGCTGACCGCGAGCGGCACCGCGTTGCCGTTCTCGATGAGCGGCGGCAACTCGAGCTTCACCTTGCCGGGGTTGACGCGCGCGGAGCCCACCACCTGGCGGATGGCCTCCTGCATCGCGGCGGGCGTGGCGCGCGCGGGCACGGCCGCGATCACCGACCCGAGCCCCAGGCCGGCGGCGACCCCCCCGGCGGCCCGCAGGAATTCCCGGCGTGACGTGTGCCGTTCCATTCAGCCCTTCAATGTCATCAAGAAGGCCACGACGTCTTCGATCTGCTCGGCGCTCAGGACGGGCTTGCCGCGCCACGCTGGCGCCACCCGCACCAGTCCCTCGGTTCGATGATACGCCGGCATGATTGTGGCCGGATTGATGCGACTGGAATCCACGATCCGGAGCCGCAACTGGCCCTCGGACCAACGCGTGCCGGCTCCCCGGAGATCGGGCGCGAGATTGCCCTGGAAGCGCTCTTCCGGGAATGGGCCGCTGTGGCAGAGCAGGCACAGCCCGACCTGGCGGTTGACGACGATCGCGCGGCCGCGCGCCGGATCGCCCCTGGCGCCGGTGAGCGACTCCGGTATCGCATCGTTCGCCTCGGCCACACCCACCAGGCAACAGAGCACGGCGATGGCGGCCGACCATCGCCGCGGGCCGCTCACCCGAACACCTCGGCAGCGATGGTGCGGAACCAGGCCTCGGCGAGCACGGCCTCGGCCGTGCGCGTGGCGCGCGGCGCCTCCGAGGGACTGACGCCGCCAGAGCCGGGAACCTCGGCGAGCTGCCCGCTCGAAGGATAGTAGACGCCGGCGATCGAGATCCCGTAGTCGGGCGCGACCAGGCTGTAGCAGGTGTTGATCAACTTGGGGGTCGGTGGCGTTCCGCCGGCGAGGAGCTGCGCGACCGCCGCCGCGCAGGTCTTGGCCTGCGCGTTCGCGGCAAAGGCCGACTTCGGCATGGCACCGGCGATCGCCGCATCTCCGATGACGTGAATGCCGGCCTGCAGCTTCGACTCGAACGTCACCGGATCGATCGGGCACCAGCCAGAGCGGTCGGCGACACCCGCGGCGTCCGCGATGCGGCCCGCCTTCTGCGGCGGGATGACATTGGCCACCGCCGCCTGGTGCCGGCCGAAATCGGTCACGAGCGTGCCGGTCGCGGCGTCCACCGAAGTGACGTTGCCGCCCTTGGATAGGGGGATCCACTCGAGGAGACCCGGGTACAGCTCGGCCCACGCGGCCTGGAACAGCCGCTGCTTGGAGAACGTGTCCTTGGCGTCGAGGATGATCAGCTTGGAGCGCGGCTTCTTCGTCTTGAGATAGTGGGCGATCAGGCTGGCGCGCTCGTAGGGCCCGGGCGGGCAGCGGAACGGATTCGCCGGCGCCGAGATCACGACGAGGCCACCGTCCGGCATGGCCTCGAGCTGACGGCGCAACAGCACGGTCTGTTCGCCGGCGAGCCAGGCATGTGGCATGTGCGCGGCCGCCGCTTCGTCGTAGCCCGGCAGCGCGCCCCAGCGAATCTCGATGCCGGGCGCCAGAACGAGCCGGTCGTATGGCAGGCGCGCGCCGTCGGCGAGCACAACGGACCGCGCCGGCGCGTCCACTGCGGTCGCGGTCGTGCGGGCTACGGCGATGCTGTCGGCGGCGACGCGCTCGTACGTGAACTGCTGGGCGCTCAGCTCTCGCAGGCCACTGATCACCGCGTTGCTGAACGGGCAGGCGGTGAAGGTGGCGTTCGCCTCGACCAAGGTCACGGCGATGCGCGGATCGGCCTGCCGGAGGGCGCGGGCGCAGCTCGTGCCGGCAAAGCCTCCCCCGACGACCACGACGCGTGGCGCGGCTCCCTGCGCGAACGCGGAAACGGGGATGAGCCCGGCCGAGGCGGTGGCCGCAATCCCGAGCTTCAGGAATGCGCGGCGGTCCACCTTCACCGCTGCGTGGCGTACCAGACGGCGATGGCCTGGATTTCCGCGTCAGTGAACCCCTTGGCGATCCGGTCCATGACGGTGGCGGCCCGCTGGCCCGAGCGGAAGTCCTGCATGGCCCTGACGATCGCGGCCCGATCGAGCCCGTTGAGGCGGGCCACGGGCGACGTCACCTGCGTCGATGTCGGATGGCAACCGGAGCACGCCGCGGCACCGGCCGGCGGCTCCGCCGACGCCACCACGGCGGCGGCGATTGAGGCGAACCCGCTCGCCGCGGCCAGGGCCCTGCGCATGGCTTACACCAGCGTGATGCCGTGGTTCTTCAGCGGGAACGTGCGGATGCGTTGGCCGGTCGCCGCGAAGAACGCGTTCAGGACCGCCGGCGCGGCCACGCAGATCGTCGGCTCGCCGACCCCGCCCCAGAAGCCGCCGGACGGCATGATGATCGATTCGACCTTCGGCATCTGGGCGATCCGCATCGAGTCGTAGGTGTTGAAGTTGGTCTGCTCGATGCGGCCGTCCTTGACTGTGCACTCCTCCATGAACAGTCCGGACAGTCCGTAGACGAACGACCCGGCGATCTGCCGTTCGATCTGGGCGGGGTTGACGGCGTACCCCGGATCGGTCGCGGCGACGATGCGGTGAATCTTGATCTTGTTTCCGCCGCTGACGGAGATCTCCGCGCACGCCGCCACGTAGCTGCCGAACGACATCATCTGCGCCAGCCCGCGATACACGCCCTGCGGCGCCGGCTTGCCCCATCCCGCTCGATCGGCCGTAGCGTTCAGCACGGCGAGGTGCTTGGGATGCTTGCTCATCAGCGTGCGGCGGAACTCGAGCGCGTCCTGGCCGGCGGCTTGGGCGAGCTCGTCGATGAAGCACTCGAGGAAGATCGCGTTCTGGTTGATGTTCACACCCCGCCAGAACCCGGGCGGGACGTGGGTGTTGCGCATCGCATGGTCGATCAGCAAGTTCGGCACGCTGTATCCGAGGGCGAAGTCGCCGCTCGGGTTGAGCCCCTGGAACACCAGAGGGTCGCGGCCCTGCTGAAGAGCTTCCGGGCGCACGACGCTGAGGATGGATTGCCCCGATAGGCGCATGTGCAGACCGGTGAGGTTGTTGTTGGCATCGAACCCACCTACCAGCTTGCACTGCATGACCGGGTGATAGCGGCCGTGCGTCATGTCCTCCTCGCGCGTCCACAACAGCTTGACCGGCGTCCCCGGTATTTGCTTGGCGATCAGGACGGCCTGGGTGACGTAGTCGTGGAAGGCTCCGCGCCGCCCGAACCCGCCGCCCAGGTTGATCTTGTAGACCTCGCACCGATCGGCCGGAAGACCGGACGCCGCGAGGGTGGCCGCGAACGCGGCTTCACCGTTTTGCGTCGGCACCCACACCTCACAGCGATCCGCCGTGTAGCGCGCCGTCGCGTTCATCGGCTCCATCGGTGCGTGGTTCTGGAACGGATAGGCGTAGACGGCCTCGATCCTCTTCGCGGCGCCGGCGAGGGCGACCTTCACGTCGCCGTTCTGGTTGGCCACGAAGGCCTGGTCGGCGTCAAGGCCAGCCTTGAGCATTTCGGCGATCGTCGCGCTCGACACCTTGGCATTCGGGCCTTCGTCCCAGACGATCGGTACCTGGTCAAGCGCGGTCTTGGCCTGCCACCACGTATCAGCCACGACCGCGATCGCGGAATCGCCGACCGGCACCACGTGGCGGACGCCGGGCAGGCCCTTGACCTTGGCCGCCTCGAAGCTCTTCACCTTGCCGCCGAATACGGGACAATCCTTGATCGCGGCATTGAGCATCCCGGGCAGTTTCAGGTCCGCGCCGTAGACCTGCTTGCCGGTCAGCTTGTCCATCGTGTCGAGGCGCTTCACGGGCTTGCCGATGAGCTTCCAGTCCTTCGGATCCTTGAGGGCCACCTTTGCCGGGGGCGTCACCTTCGCGGCGGCTTCGGCCACCTTGCCGTAGGTGGTCGTGCGTCCAGACGGACGGTGCGTGATCACGCTGTTCGCCGCGCTGCACTCGGAGGCCGGCACGCCCCAGGCCTCGGCAGCGGCCTGAACCAGCATCACCCGCGCGGTGGCGCCGCCCTCGCGCACGTACTGATGCGAGTCGCGGATGCCGCGGCTGCCGCCCGTGGAGAAATCGCCCCATACGCGCTTGCGCGCGACGCTCTGGCCGGGCGTCGGGTATTCGGTCGTCACCTTGGTCCAGTCGCACTCGAGTTCCTCGGCCACCATCTGGGCCAGGCCGGTGAGCGTTCCCTGCCCCATCTCGGAACGCGCGATCCGGATCACCACCGTGTCGTCCGGGCGAATCACCACCCAGGCGGTGACCTCGGGCGCGCCGCCCTGTGCGCGGACGACGCTGACGCCGGAGGGAAGGTTCAGACCGAGGGCGAGCCCACCGCCGGCCGCGGCGGTGCCGATGATGAAGGAGCGGCGATTGAACTTCGAAGCCTCGGTGATCATGGCATCTACCCCTTATGCTCTGGCCGCAGCGTGGATGGCCTCACGCACCTGCTGGAAGGTGCCGCACCGGCAGATGTTGGTGATCCCCGCGTCGATCTCGGCGTCGGTCGGTTTCGGCTTGTCCTTCAGGAGCGCCGCCACCGCCATGATCAGGCCCGCCTGGCAGTAGCCGCATTGCGGCACCTCATGGTCGAGCCAGGCCTTTTGCACCTTGTGCAGGACACCGCCGCTGGCCAGGCCTTCGATGGTGGTGACCTGCTTTCCCACGGCTGCGCTGACGGGCACCACGCAGGAGCGGACCGCCGCGCCGTCGAGGTGCACCGTGCAGGAGCCGCACTGCGCGATGCCGCAGCCGTACTTGGTGCCGGTGAGGCCGACCTGTTCTCGGATCGCCCACAGTAGGGGTGTCGCGGGATTGACGTCGACCTCGAGAGATCTGCCGTTGATCGTCAAGCGTGCCATAGCGGTTCCTCCGACG
>JBKPAK010000213.1:0-68781 GCA_046726415.1 Candidatus Methylomirabilota bacterium | reverse complement strand
CTGGAGGGATTGGAAGGCTTCTGCCGCTCCCGGGAGATCGGATATCACCGCGTGGTGACGGACGCGCCGGTGGAGAGCATCGTGCTGTCTCACTTGCGAGGACTGGTGTTCGCATGAGTTTCCTGTCGCCCCTGGCCTTTGTCCTCGTCGGACTGACCTTGCCCCTCGTCCTCTTGTATTTCCTCAAGGTCCGCCGGCGCGAGCGGCAGGTGTCGAGCCTCCTTCTGTGGGACACCACCAAGCGCGATCGGGAGGCGTCGGCTTTCTTCCAGCGGCTGCAGCGGGATCCCCTCATCATCCTTCAGGTGCTGGCTCTCCTCATGTTGGCCACCGCGCTCGCGCGTCCCACCGTGACGGTCATGGGGCATGGTGCGCGCAAAGTCGTCGTGGTGCTCGACACGTCGGCGTCGATGAAGGCGCGCGATGTCCCGTCGTCGCGCTTCGCCCAGGCGCAGGCAGAGGCCGCAGGTCTCGTCGGCCGCCTCGGCGAGGGCGCCGAGGTGATGGTCATCGAGACCGGCGTCCAGCCCAAGGTGGCGGCCGCGCTCGGGCGCGACCGCGATCGCGCTCTGGGGGCCATCGCGTCTGCTCAGGCCAAGGATCTCCCGAACCGGGTGGCCGAGGGCGTGCGGACCGCCCGCGCCCTCGTGGCCAATGACCAGTCCGCCGAGATCTACGTATTCACTGACGGTGTCGGGCCTCTCGGGGACGAACGAGAGCTGAAGGATCCGAGGATCCGGTGGGTGAGCGTGGGGCGCGGAGGGCGCAACGTCGGCATCACCAATCTGTCCGTCCGCAAGAACTACTACGGGGCGTTCGACTATCAGGCCTTCGTCTCCCTGGTGAATTACACCCCTGAGACGCAGGACTTCGCGTTCTCGCTCGACCTCGACGACAAGCCGATCGCCGAAAAGTCGGTGACCTTGGAGCCGAACGTCCGCCGGTCGGTCGTGCTCCCGTTCAGCAACACGGGCGGCGGGACTGTGACCGCCCGCCTCCGGATCAACGACGATCTGGCCAGCGACAATGTCGCGTACGCAGTGCTGCCACCGCCGAGGAAGATCAACGTCGTCCTGGTGAGCAACGGAAATCTCTTCCTGGAGAAGGTCCTCAGGACCGATCCGCAGGTCCAACTCGAGGTGAAGGCGCCTGATCAGTACCAGGGCGGCATGGTCGACGGCGACGTGGTCGTTTTGGACTCCGTGCACGTTCCGCGGGTGGGCCCGGGCCGGTTCATCTTTGTCAATACCGTTCCGGGCGACGTCCCCATCGAGGTCATGGGGCGGCTGGAGCGGCCGACCATCATGGACTGGGATCGGAACCACATGGTCATGCGCCATGTGGATCTGGCCAAGGTCGTCATCGAGGACGCCGTGCGGATCCGGCCGCTGGCCGCGGGGCGGCCGCTGGTGGAGGCTACGGGCAGCCCCCTCATCTATGCCCTTGAGGAGCAGGATCGGAAGGCGATTTTCTTCGGGTTCGATCTGTTCAAGACCGACTTCCCGCTCCGTGTGGCATTTCCGCTGATCCTCTCCAACAGCCTGCGCTGGCTCCACCCGTCCAGCATCGACCAGGCAAGTCTCCAGTTCGCCTCTGGGCAACCGATTCTGCTTCCCGTCCCCCATGGCGTCTCGGCGGCCACGGTCACCCTGCCGAGCGGGCGGAGCATCAAGGCGCAGATCACCCGCGGCATGGTCAGCTTCAGCGAAACGGAAGAGGTCGGCGTCTACTCGCTGTCCTCCCCGAAGGGCGAGACCAAGATCGCCGTGAATCTCATGGATGCCGACGAGTCGAATCTCACGGCGCGCTCACTGCCGGCGTCGCCACCGGGTGCGAGCATGCCGACCCCGCCCGTGCCCGTGCAGCGCGAGCTGTGGCCGATCTTCGTCCTCATCGCTCTGGCGCTCTTGCTGGTGGAGGGACTTCTCTACTGGCGGCGACAGAGTGCCGGTCGCCTTCGACCTCCCGCGACACTCGGGGACCGCTGGGCCCTGGCGCTCCGGGGGGCGTTGGTCCTGGTCCTGGCGCTGAGCTTTCTTCGCCCGACCTTGCCGCGGTGGGTGGACCGCCTCAACGTGGTGTTCCTCCTCGACGTGTCGGACAGCGTCAGTCTGGCGGCCCGCGAGCGCGCCTACCGATTCGTGACGGAAGCCAGCAAACACGTCAGGAGCGGCGATCGGGAGAGCGTGATCGTCTTCGGCGAGGAAGCGGCCGTCGATCAGCCTCTGGCCCCCCGGAAGACGGTGGATCGCCCGAAGAGCTCGGTCAGTGGGCGGGGGACGAACCTTTTCCAGGCCATCCAGCTGGCCCAGGCCACACTTCCGGCGGGACAGGCAAATCGCATCGTGATGCTGACTGACGGCAGGCAGAACGCCGGTAACGCGTTGGCCGCCGCCCAGGCCGCCAAGGATGCGGGGATCGATCTCTACTACGTGCCGGCGCCGCTCACCTTCACGCAAGAGGTGGTGGCCGAGGCCATGGTGCTCCCACAGGAGGTGAAGTTTGGGGAGCCATTCCAGGCGCGCGTGGTGGCGTGGAGTCACAAAGACACCCAGGGCCGCATCGCGCTGTTCCGGAACGGAGAGTTTCTCGGCTCTCAGGTCGTCCGGCTGACCGCGGGGAAGAACGTCTTCAGTTACCGGCAGTCGCTCGATCAGAGCGGAATCCACGTGTACCAGGCCGCGGTGGAGGTGGACGGAGATACCATCGAGGACAACAATCGCGCCGTGGGCACCGTCGTTGTTCGCGGGCGACCGCAGGTGCTGCTGGCCGAGAAAGACCGGACTCATGCCGCCTCCCTGGTGGGCGCCTTGCGCTCCCAGAACATCGACGTCACGGTCGTGGAACCGGGTGGCATCCCGCGAGACGTCGCAGGTCTTCAGAAGTACGACGGGGTCATCCTGTCGAATGTCTCGTCGCTCAAACTCACGCGCGACCAGATGGTGAGCATCCGCGACTATGTGCGCGACCACGGCGGCGGGCTTCTCATGGTGGGTGGCGAGGAGAGCTTCGGACTCGGCGGCTACTACCGGACGCCGATCGAAGAAGCGCTCCCGGTGACCATGGAAGTGAAGCAAAAGATCGAGATTCCCAGCCTGGCCGTGGTGCTCTCCATCGATCGGTCAGGGTCCATGGCCATGTCCACCGACGAAAAAGTGACGAAGCTGGACTTGGCCAAGGAGGCCGCTCATCTGGTCATCGACCTTCTGGACGAGCGCAACGAAGTTGGGGTGATGAGCTGGGATACAGAGTTCATCTGGGATTTCCCGGTCAAGCCGGCCAAGGACAGGGCCGCCGCCCACCACGCGGTGGCGACCATCAAGGCCGGGGGAGGGACCGATGGGTATCCCGCCCTCAAGGAATCCTACGCCGTCCTCTTCGATCGGCCCGCGTTGCTCAAGCACGTGATCTTCTTGTCCGACGGCCAGATGACGCGCGGGGACTTCGCCGGGCTTCTGCGCCGCATGTCCAAGGACAAGATCACGGTCTCGACGGTGGCCATCGGCAAGGACGCCGATGTTCAGCTCATGGTCGACATCGCCAAGTGGGGCCGGGGTCGCTTCTACTACACGGAAGACTCACAGACCATCCCGCGGATTTTCACGTTGGAGACGCAGCTCGCCTCTAAGGCCTCTCTGGTGGAACAGCCGTTCAAGCCGGTCCTCACCGCTCCCAATCACGAAGCCTTGCAGGACATCGACTGGAAAGCCGTGCCGCCACTCGGTGGCTACGTGGCGACTACGGTGAAGAGCACGGGCGAGCTCGTCCTCATGAGTCATCAGGAAGATCCGGTCCTGGCGACCTGGCGGTTCGGGCTGGGACGCTCGGCGGCCTTCACCTCGGACGCCAAGGCCAAGTGGGGTGTCCTCTGGCTGCGGTGGCGAGACTTCAACAAGTTCTGGGCCCAGCTGACTCGCTGGACGTTGCGCAGCGGGACCCGGAGCGATACGACAGCCACGGTAGACCGACGGGACCGGGTAGGCGAAGTCGTCGTCGACGCCGTCGACGGCAAGGGAGAGTTCATCAACTTCCTGGACTCCCAGGTGGGCGTCGTTTCGCCCGATCGGGAGCGAACAGTCATCGACCTAGAACAGATTGGACCGGGACGATATCGGGGTCGCTTCCCCGCCCCCCAGGAGGGCGTGTACCTGGTCGGGATGGCGCAGCGGCGCAGCGAGCGCGTGGTCGGCTCGCAGCTCGCCGGCTTGGTGGTACCGTATGCACAGGAGCTGCGCGACCTGGGGGTCGACGACACGTTCCTTCGCGAGGTCACCGAGCTCACCGGCGGCGGTGCCGTCGACGACGCCAAGGACGTGTTCCTGAAGGCGCGTCGTCAGTCTCGCATTGCCGTCGAGATCTGGCCGTGGCTGGTGGGCTTAGTGGCGGCGATGATCGTCCCGGAGATTGCCCTGCGCCGGTTGGGGCCGGGGGCCCTCTCCTGGCTCGGGCGCAGTCTGGCGCGGCTTGGCCGCCGCCGGGAGGAGACGTCTCCGCCGGAGAAGAAAGAGGAGGCCTGACATGAGTGGATGGCCATCTCGACTGGGTAGCGTTGGCGGGCTGGTTGCGCTCGTGGCGGTGATGACCTCCGTCAGCGCGGCCGTCAAGCCGCGCGTGATCGCCATCGTGCCGTTCAACACCGAGACGCTCGAGCGCGACAAGCAGTGGATAGGCGAGGGGATCGCCCAGGTGTTGGCGCTCGGCTTCGCCCAGCATCCCGCCCTCGTCGGCGTGGACCGAGCCCGATTGCAGGCCTCCGCGAAGTCCGAGGTGTGGGCGGAGGCAGCAGTCGTTCAAGCGGCCAAGGCCGTCAAGGCAGATGCCGCGCTCTTCGGCCAGATCGCGCGTAGAGGCAACGACCTTGTCATTCAGCCACGTCTGCTCGAGATGAAGGCTAGTGGTCCCGACTTCGTCACTCTGGAACCCATCACGCTCCAGGAAGGGGAGTCGTTCGGGCGTCTCGCCACCCTGCCGGTGACCTATGCGCGCACCCTGAAGGTCACCTTGACCGACGCTGAGGCCGCCCGCATGGAGAGGGCATCGCGCCCGACCCAATCCGCTCGGGCGTTCGAATTCTTCGCACGCGGCGTGGTGGCGGCCCAGCGGGGGAACCAGGAAGGCAATGAAGCGGCGGTCGAGCTCCTGACGAAAGCCATCGAGGCAGATCCGACATTCGCGGTGGGGCAGTACACCCTGGGGAGCGTCCATCAAACCCTGAACAACCGCTGGAAGGCGTCCGCCCAGTTTCGAGCGGCCGCCCAGCTCGACCCCACGTACCCCGAGCCGATGAAGGCGCTGGGCGACCTGTTTCTGGCCGCGCCTCGCCGGCTGTTCGATCAGGCGGTGGAGGCTTATGGCAAAGCGATCGAGCTGCGCCCGTTCTACGCCGACGCTCACGTGGGGCTGGGCGACGCGCGGGCCGCGAAGGGGGAAGTCGACGGAGCCGTCAGCGCCTACCAGAAGGCGCTGGTCTACAACCCCGCCAATCCGCGGGTCTACATGAGTCTCGGAAAGATCTATTACAGTGAGAAAGGCCTCTACTACGAGTCCGTCACGGCCTACAAGAAGGCGATCGATCTCGATCCGCATTCGGTTGAAGCGCGAATGGGACTCGGCGAGGTCTACGAGGACAAAGGGCTCTACCGCGAGGCCATCGACGAATACAAGAAAGTCATCGAGCTCGATGCCAAGCACACCGGGGCTCTCTACAATCTCGCCCTGGTGTACGAGAAGGTCGATCCCAAGGAGTCGATCGTCCAGTGGGAGAAATACATCGCCCTGGCGTCGCAGCTTCCTTCGGAGAAGGACTGGGTCGACGTGGCGCGCCAGCACCTCCGGAAGCTGAAGGGCCAGATCAAGGAGTAGATCGACGGCAGGTGGATGAGCTGAGGAAGGATACGACGGGTGGACGCTGGGTCCTGGTCCGGCCGTCGTCCAAGCCACCTCTCGAGAGTGACTGCTTCTACTGTCCCGGCGCCGAGCACCTCTCTGGTCCAGAGATCGCCGCCTACCGCGGGGACGATTCTCCGCCCAACGCTCCGGGGTGGACCGTACGGGTCGTGGCCGAGCGCGATCCCTACTTCCGCATCGAGTGGGAGCTCGTGCGGGAAGGATTGGGAATGTTCGACGTCATCACTCCGCGAGGGGCGAGCGAACTCATCATCGAGTCGCCACGTCACGACGACACCCTGGCCTCGATGGCTCCCGAGCATCTCGAGTCGATCCTGTGGATGTATCGAGATCGCATCGTGGACCTCAAGCGCGACGATCAGATCCGCGACATCCTCATCTCCCGGCATCACCGCAAACCCGGGGTGGGTCCGCATCACCCATATTCGCGGGTGTCGGCCATTCCGATCGTGTTCGACGCCGGTCGCCGAGAGCTTCGCGAAGCGCGGGAGTACTACCAGTACAAGCGCCGGTGCCTCTACTGCGACATCCTCCGGCAGGAGCTAGCCGCTGAGGAGCGGGTGGTGCATGTCACGAGGTTCTTCGCCGCCCTCGTTCCCTATGCCGCTCGCACGCCACTCGAGACGTGGATCATGCCCCGCCGACACGGCTGTTCCTTCGAGGACGCCGTCGATCCGGAGGTGGTGGGCGATCTCGCCCGCCTCCTGTCCGCGCTCTTCCGCGCCCTCGCCGCAAGTTTCGGCGATCCCAGCTACGAGATGGTCATCCACAACGCGCCGAATCAAAGGTCGCGTGTGATGAAGGACGACTGGGCGACCATCCACGACGACTATCACTGGCACATCGAGGTGATTACGCATCTCGAGCGGATCAACCGCGTGGGGGGGATCTACGTCAACGAGTTGCCTCCGGAAACGGCGGCCGCCGCGCTGCGGGAGGCCTGGGCGACTCTGCCGTCGAGCCTGGCCACGCCTCAGGGATAGAGTCCGCGCACCTTGTGGGCTTCGGCGACCCTCCGGACCCCTTCCATGAGGGCCGCCGTGCGAAGATCGACCCCTTCCTTGGAGGCACTGGCCCACACGCGGTTGAACGCGCGGGTCATCACTTCTTGCAGCCGCGCGATGATCTCGGTCTCGCGCCAGAAATAGTACTGGAGTCCCTGGACCCACTCGAAATAAGAGACGACGACGCCACCGGCATTGGCGAGGATGTCGGGGATCACGGTGACCCCGCGCTCACGGAGGATCCGATCCCCCTCGGGGGTCGTGGGTCCGTTGGCGCCTTCCGCCACGATGCTGGCGCGGATCCGCGCGGCGTTGTTTTGGTGGATCTGGGAGCCGACGGCGGCCGGGATCAGCACGTCGCAGGGTTGCTCGAGCAACTCGGCGTTCGTGAGGGTGTCGGCTCCTGGAAACCCAGTGACGGTCCTGGCCTCGGCGATGTAAGCCTCCAGGCTGGGCAGATCGATTCCGCGCTCGTTCCAGATGGCTCCCTTGACGTCGCTCACACCGGTGATCAGCACCCCGTCTCGCCAGAGGAGCCGGGCGGCGACGGAGCCGACGTTCCCGAACCCCTGGACGGCCACCCGGCGCCCGCGCAATTCCTGGCCGAGCCGCTTGGCCGCCTGGTAGAGCACATACACGATGCCCCGGCCGGTCGCTTCTTTTCGACCGGCTGACCCGCCCACGATCAGGGGCTTTCCCGTGACCACGCCCGGGACGCTCCTCCCCTGCGTCATCGAGTAAGTGTCCATGACCCACGCCATGGTTTGCTCGTCGGTGCCGAGGTCGGGCGCAGGAATGTCGAGATCGGGGCCGATGAGGAGGATCACCTCGGCGGTGTAGCGCCGCGTCAGATTCTCGCGTTCCCGCAGGGAGAGGGTCCTGGGATTGCAGCGGACGCCGCCCTTGGCGCCGCCGTAGGGCAGGCCCATGAGCGCGCACTTCCAGGTCATGAGCATCGCGAGTGCCGTCACCTCACCCAGGTTCACCTCGAGATCGTAGCGGAGGCCCCCCTTCGTCGGGCCGAGCGCGGTGTTGTGGTGGACCCGATAGCCCATGAAGACGTGGGTCTCGCCGTTATCCATGCGGATGGGGACGGAAACGACGAGAGCCCTCCTCGGCAAGCGGAGCCTCTCGAGGGTGTCCGAATCCAGCCCGATTCGGCCTGCCACGCTCTCGAGTTGAGCGATCGCCGTGTGATAAAGGTTCGACTCGAACTCGGGAGTTGAGGTCATGGGAACCCTTTTCCTGTTGACTCCTGTCGGTGGCGGTGCAAGAATACGACCGAAATGGTCGGCGATAGGCATACGCGCCCCCCCGCGGGCGAGGCAAATGCTTGGGCGACCGTGGACGGACGAGCGTAAGGGTTCATAAATGCTCCGCTTTACCAAGCGCGCCGACTACGGATTGATGGCGATTCATTATATCGCCATCCACGAGGCACTCGCGCCCGTAAGCGCCAAACGGATTGCCGAACAGTTTCATATCCCGGCGGAATTGCTCGCGAAGATCCTGCAGCGTCTGGCCAAGCGCGGGTTGATCAGCGGCCAGAACGGCCCCAAGGGGGGGTACGTCCTGGCCCAGCGCCCGACCCAGATCACGGTGGGTGATGTGATCCGCGCGCTGGAGGGGCCCGTGCGCATCGTGAGCTGCATGGAAGAAGCAAGCGATTGCCCGCAGCTCTCGCATTGCAATCTCCGGCGCCCCGTGCAAAAGCTGCAAGCAGCCATGACGCAGATGCTGGACAGCATGAGTTTGGCCGAGTTGACGAGTGACGACGTCCCCGAAATGCTGTCGATTGCGGGGGTGAGGGAGACCGACCGATGGCGCTGAAGTTTCCGCTCTTCATGGACGCGCAGTCGACGACCCCGGTTGACCCGCGGGTGGTCGAGGCGATGATCCCGTACTTCACGGAGAAGTTCGGCCATCCAGCCAGCCGCAACCATCCGTTCGGCTGGGAGGCCGAAGCCGCGGTGGACCGGGCGCGCGAGCAAATCGCGGCGCTCATCGGCGCTCGGGATCCCAAGGAGATCGTCTTCACCTCTGGTGGAACGGAGGCCATCAACCTCGCTATCAAGGGCGTGGTCGAGATGTACCGGGAGAAGGGCAATCACATCGTCACCACGGTCATCGAGCAGCGGGCCGGCCTCGACGTGTGCCGGCGACTCGAGCGACACGGGGCGGCGGTGACCTACGTCCCTGTTCAACCCGACGGCCTGGTCGACGTGGACGAGATTCGCAAGGCGATCAACGACAAGACGATCCTGATCTCGGTCATGTTTGCCAACAACGAGATCGGGACGATCCAGGATATCGCCGCCATCGGGAAGCTGGCCAAAGAGAAGGGGATCATCTTCCACACCGATGCCACCCAGGCGGTTGGCAAAGTTCCCGTGAGCGTCGAGGGTATGGGCATCGACCTCCTGTCGTGCACGGGACATCTGCTGTACGGTCCGAAAGGCATCGGTGCTCTCTATGTGCGCCGCAAAGCTCCGCGCGTGCGCATCGCGCCCCTCATCGACGGGGGCGGTCACGAGCGCGGGATGCGCTCGGGGACACTGCCCGTCCCGTTGATTGTCGGATTCGGCCGGGCGGCGGAGATCTGCCGCGAGGTCATGTCGACGGAAGGATCGCGGTTGGCCGCGCTGCGCGACAGACTACAAGATTGCATCCTGTCCAACGTGGAAGAGGCCTTTCTGAACGGGCACCCGGAGCGACGGTTGCCCCACAACCTGAACATCTCCTTCGCCTATGTCGAAGGGGAGTCGGTGCTCATGGGGCTCAACAAAGAGACGGCGCTGTCGTCGGGGTCGGCCTGCACATCCTCGACCTTGGAGCCTTCCTATGTCATCGCGGCCCTGGGGGCGAGCACCGAGCTGGCCCACTCCTCGATCCGCTTCAGCCTCCACCGGTTCAACACCGACGAGGAGATCGACTACGTGGCCAAGCGGACGATCGAGGTCGTGCAGCGGCTGCGCGAAATGTCGCCCCTCTACGAGCTGGCCAAGGAGGGCGTTGATCTGAAGTCGATTCATTGGAAAGCTGAGTAAGGGAGGCGCGAGTCATGGCCTATAGCGAGAAGGTCGTTGATCACTACAACAACCCCCGCAACGTCGGGTCCTTCACCAAGGACGCTCCGGGCGTGGGTACCGGGCTGGTGGGCGCGCCTGAGTGCGGCGACGTCATGAAGCTGCAGATCAAGGTCAATCTCGACACGGGCGTCATCGAAGACGCCAAGTTCAAGACGTTCGGCTGTGGCAGCGCCATCGCCTCCTCGAGCTTGGCCACCGAGTGGCTGAAGGGTAAGACCGTCGATGAGGCCGGCAAGATCAAGAACACGGACATCGTGAATGAGCTGAAGCTGCCGCCCGTCAAGATTCACTGCTCGGTCCTTGCCGAGGACGCCATCAAGGCCGCCCTGACCGACTACCGAGAGAAGCACGCGAAACCGGCAACGACCGAGGCGGGGGTCGCATCTTAGAAGAGTAGGCAAGGAGGATATTACCCATGCCCGTGGCGCTCTCGGAGGCTGCCGTGAAGCAGCTGAAGAGCCTCAAACAGTCGCAGAACCTGCCCGATACCGTTTTCCTCCGCATGGGCGTGAAGGGAGGCGGCTGTTCCGGCTTGTCGTACGCCCTGGAGTTCGACTCCGAGATCGGGCCCCACGACAAGGAGTTCGAGATCGACGGGGTGAAGGTCGTGGTCGACCGCAAGAGCTATCTCTACCTGAACGGGACGACCCTCGACTACGTGACGCAGGGGCTGACGGGCGGCTTCACCTTTGTCAATCCCAGCGCGAAGTCGAGCTGCGGCTGCGGGACGTCGTTCTCAGCGTAGCGGGGCGACAGCGCGCCGCGCGAACGGGCCCGGCCCCACGGGCCCGTTCCCATTTCTGATGGTCGACGAAAAGGGCATGGACTACTTCGAGGTCTTTGGACTACCGCGGCGGTTGATGGTGGACGAGACCGCGCTTCAGCGAAACTTCTACGAGTTGTCGCGCCGCTACCACCCTGACTTCCACCAGGGGGCGTCGCCCGAGGAGCAGGCGCAGATTCTGAAGACGTCGGCTCGGGTCAATGCCGCCTATCGGGCCCTCCGCGATCCCATCCGGCGAATCGAATATCTCGTGCGGCTCCTGGAGGGGCGGGAGATCGAGGACGCGGGAGCGGCAAGGCCGAAGCCGCCCGCGGGGCTGCTGGCGGAAATGTTCGAGATCCAGGAGGCGCTCCAGGAGGCCCGCGCGGGCGGCCTGGACGCAACCGGACGCGCCGCTCTGCAAGAGCGACGCGAGCAGCTCGAGATCCGGTATCGCGCGGAGGAGGGACGTCTGCGAGGGCCCTTGTCGGAGGCCTGGGACATCTCGGCTCCTGGCGAACGCCCTCGGGCCCTCGCCGCCCTCAAGGAAACATTGGCGACGCGCACCTACCTGCGGACAGTGATCGATGACCTCACTCAAGTCCTGGACGAGGGACGGCAGACACATGTCGCGCATCATCGGCATTGATCTGGGAACCACCAACAGCTTGGTGGCCTACGTCGACGAGGCCACGGGCCTGCCCCGGGTCATTCCCGATGCCGACGGGCGGCCGCTACTTCCGTCGGTGGTGTCATTCACGCCCGATGGCATCCTGGTCGGAGATGCGGCGAAGCGGGAGCTGGTGCATCGGGCTGGTCACACTGTCTATTCGGTCAAGCGGTTCATGGGCCGCGGTGTCGACGACGTGCGCGAGGAGCTGCAGTACTTCCCGTTCACGGTGGTCCCCGGGGAGGGCCTGGTTCGGCTGGTCGTCGGAAATCGAGCGGTGACGCCGCCCGAGGTCTCGGCCGTGATTCTGAGAGCCCTCAAGGACCGCGCGGCGAGGCACCTCGGCGAGCCTGCCGAGCACGCCGTGGTGACGGTGCCCGCGTACTTCAACGACAGCCAACGCCAGGCCACGCGCGATGCCGGCCGCATCGCCGGCTTGGACGTGGTTCGCATCGTCAACGAGCCAACGGCGGCATCGCTCGCCTACGGCCTCCAGCGGCTCTCCCATGGTCTGATCGCCGTGTACGACCTCGGGGGCGGGACGTTCGACATCTCGATCCTCCGCGTCAAAGACGGAATCTTCGAGGTGCTGGCGACCAATGGCGACACGCACCTGGGAGGCGACGACCTCGACCGGGCCCTGCAAACCGTCTTTCTCGACGAGATCCGCGCCCGGCACGGCGTCGACCTCGCCGGGGACGCGGAGTCAGTTCAGGAACTGCGCCTGGCCGCCGAGGCCGCCAAAGTCCGACTGTCGGCACTGGATCGGACGTCGGTGACCATTCCCTTCGAGACGTTCGTGTATCACCGGGAGCTGACCCGGGCCGAGCTGGAGGGGCTCATCGAGCCGCTGGTGATGCGAACGCTCGGTCCATGCCGAGCGGCCCTCGCCGATGCGGGAATCGAGCCGGCGGAGATCGACGAGGTCGTGCTGGTGGGGGGCTCCACACGGGTGCCCATGGTGCGGCGGCGCGTAGAGGAGCTGTTTGGCCGGGCGCCTCATAGTCAGATCAATCCCGACGAGGTGGTGGCGCTGGGGGCTGCCGTCCAGGCCCACATCCTGGCCGGTGGAATCGATCATCTGTTGCTCCTGGACGTGACGCCGCTCTCGCTCGGCATCGAGACGCTGGGCGGCATTGTCAGCGTGCTGATCCCGCGCAATACCACGATCCCCACCAGCGCCAAGGAGCTGTTCACGACCTCGGTAGACGGGCAGACCGTGGTCGACCTCCACGTCGTGCAAGGAGAGCGCGAGCTGGCCAAGGACTGCCGTTCGCTGGCCCGGTTCGAGCTGCGAGGAATCGACCCCATGCCGGCGGGCATGCCGAAGATCGAGATGACGTTTCTCATCGACGCCAACGGCATCCTCCAAGTCACGGCCCGCGAGCTGCGCACGGGCGAGGCGGCCGCCATCGAGGTGCGCCCGACGTACGGGCTCTCGGAGGTCGACGTCGCGCGCATGGTGGAGGAGTCCTTCACCTACGCCGAAGCCGATGTGGAGGCGCGCCTCCTGATCGAGGCGCGCACCGAGGCGGACACGGTGATGACACACGTCGAGCGCGCTCTCCGTCAGGCGGGCACCCTGGCCACGGCGCCGGAGCGCGAGGCGATCGCGGGTGCGCTTGATGAGCTGCGCCGGGCGCGTGGGGGGGCCGACCGCGATCTCATCCGCGATAAGACCACCGCGCTGAACCAGGTGACGACGCGCTTGGCGGAGACCATGATGGATGCGGCCCTCAAGGGGGCGCTGGGCAGCCGACGGGCCGACGAGGTCATGGAGTCATCGTGATGGCAGTGTACAAGGTGACGTTTCTCCCGGCCAACGTGACCGTCGAGGTCGATGACGACAAGTACCCGCTGGCCGACCATGGCAAGCCGGGCTCGCTGCTCGACATCGCCCTCGCCCGTGACATCCACCTCGAGCACAACTGCGGCGGCAGCTGCGCGTGCACCACCTGCCATGTGATCGTCCGGAGTGGCGAGGAGAACCTTTCGGAGATGGAGCCCGACGAGGAGGATCGGCTGGACATGGCCGAAGGGCTGACCATCCACTCGCGCCTCGGCTGTCAGGCCGTGGTGCGAGGCAACGTGACGGTGGAGATTCCCAAGTGACGTGGCGCGACGCGGAAGACATCGGCATCGCCCTGGCCGAGCGCTTTCCCGAACTGGATCCGGTCACCGTGCGCTTCACGGACCTCCACCGCTGGGTGACGGAACTGCCCGAGTTCTCCGATGATCCGAAGGGATCGAACGAAAAGCTCCTGGAGTCGATCCAGATGGCTTGGCTCGACGAGTATCGGAACCGCTAGGAGCGTGCGGGATGACCCCGTTTCGGGCGTCGGCCTGGCCTGTGCCATCTCGCCTCGGGGAATGCTCGAAGGGGACGGTCGAGGCCCGCGTCGAGGTTCCCAGCGGTCACCAGCTAAGCACCTGGTCGGCCCCGAAGATAACGTCCAGGAGCTCCTCCCACGACTTGTCCCCCGGCACACGGAACGCGGTCACCCCGGGCGGGAGCGCCGGGGCCCGCGGTCCCACCACGGCGACCGTCACCGTGTCGCCGGCCGCCACCTGGCCCTCCATCACCACCAGAGCGCGCGCAGGATTGTTGTGGCCCAGAAGATGAAGAACGGACGCCATCAGAAGATCAGCGCCCGGCGGCTGGTCCGGAGGAGGTCGACGATGGCGCTCCCCGGCTGGACGACCACCGGGTGGTTGGCGGCGTTCCAGTCGGGATCGGATGGTCGGGATTCCGATTCGACGTGGAAGGAGACATCGAGGGCCTTGAGACTGGCGCGAAAACGCGCGATGTCGTCGCCATCGACGAGGTCGTCGGTGTCGGCGTCGAGGAGGTGGACCCCCGCGCCGCTGAGGACGAAGACCACCTCGTTTTCGCCCGAGACGATTCCGAGCCCGATGCGCAGGGCCTCGTTGGCGCGATGCGACTCTCGTGGATCGGCGGAGATCAGCACGAGCACGGGGGCGTGGTCGGTCACGC
Source organism: Candidatus Methylomirabilota bacterium (assembly GCA_046726415.1). Classification (GTDB taxonomy): domain Bacteria; phylum Methylomirabilota; class Methylomirabilia; order Rokubacteriales; family CSP1-6; genus CAVWFS01. The sequence goes on along the minus strand of JBKPAK010000213.1, from coordinate 54,353 downwards.
GCGCGCCGCGAGGGCGCTCAGTTGAGCGCGACGAAGCGGTCGGTGCTGTTTCAGTTGAGCGCGACGAAGCGGTCGGTGCCGTTGATGAGATCCGTCAGCACCACCAGACCGCAGTAGGTGATCTCGTCACTGTCTTCGAGCGGGATCCGGCGCTTCTGGCAACCGTAGGCGCACGCGAAGAGCTTCACTCCGCGCGCAGGCAGCGCGCGAAGGCGAGGGTCGGACAGAGTCGCCACGCCGTCGTCGATGAGGTAGAGGTAGACGGTCGCCCCGCGACCCAGAGCCGCCGCGGTGAGGCCGATGGCGGTGTCGAGATTTCCGTGCTCAGGTCCGGTCGAGAGCAGGAGGCCGAACTTTTTCCGGGCGAGATCCATCCGGGCCGAGCCTAGCATCGGGATCGAGGGAGAGCAAGCTCATGAGCCGTCGAGTGTACTTGGATCACAACGCATCGACGCCCGTCCATCCGGAGGTCGCGGCCGAGATGCTGCCGTACTTGATGGAACGCTTCGGCAACCCGTCGAGCGTGCACGCCTTCGGGCGCGAAGCGCGAGAAGGGCTGGAGACCGCCCGCGAACGGGTGGCCCGCTTCCTGGGCGCGCGTCCAGAAGAGATCGTCTTCACGTCGGGCGGAACGGAATCCGACAACCTTGCCGTCAAAGGGCTGGCCGGGGCCAAGGGCAAGGGCCACCTAATCACCTCGCGCGTTGAACACCACGCGGTTCTGCGCACCTGTCAAGCGCTGGAGGCGGCCGGGTTCGAGGTGACATATCTGCCGGTGGACGGCTACGGGATGATCGATCCCGACGACGTCAAGCGAGCGCTCCGGCCCGACACCATCGCCATCAGCGTGATGCACGCCAACAGCGAGGTGGGGACGATCCAGCCCGTCGCGGCGATCGGCGTTCTCGCCCGAAATCACGGCGTCCCCTTCCACGTGGACGCCGTGCAGACGTTCGCCAAGATCCCCATCGACCTCGACGGCTGGGGCATCGACGTGTTGTCGTGCTCTGCGCACAAGATTTACGGGCCCAAAGGCGTCGCCGCTCTCTACATCCGGCGCGGCACGAAGATGGTCTCGGTTCAGCACGGTGGCGAGCACGAGCGTCGCCGGCGAGCCGGCACCGAGAACGTGGCGGGCATCGCGGGTTTTGGCAAGGCGGTCGAGGTCCGCGCCCGCGATATGACCAGTGAAACAGAGCGGTTGCGCGCGCTGCGCGACCGGCTCTGGGAGGGCCTCCGTGCCCGCGTCCCCGAGGTACGGCTGAACGGGCATCCGGTCGAGCGGCTGCCCGGGACTGCCAACGTCAGCTTCCGTCACGTGGAGTCCGAGTCGATCGTCTTGGGGCTCGATCTCAAGGGCGTCGCCGTGTCGGCTGGCTCCGCGTGCACCTCGGGCAACGTCGAACCCTCGTACGTGCTCCAGGCCATGGGCGTGCCGCTCGACTGGGCCATCGGAGCGGTGCGGTGCTCCCTCGGCCGAACCACGGCGGCCGAGGATATCGAGTACGTCATCGACTGCGCGGAACCTCTGGTCGCCAAGTTGCGGGAGGCCCTGCCGGCCGCCGTATGAGGTACAGCCCCACCTTGGTCGATCATTTCCTGCACCCCCGCAACGCTGGGCTCATGCGCGGGCCCGATGCCGTGGGGCAGCAGGAATACGAGGGCTGCGGCGATCTCGCGCGCTTCTTCCTCCGCGTGCGCGACGGCCGCCTCTCGGAAGTGCGGTTTCAGACTTACGGGTGCGGTCCAACCATCGCCGCGGCCAGTGCGGCCAGCGAGCTGGTCGCGGGATACACGGTGGAGGCGCTCGCTCATCTATCGGCCGTGGCCATCGAGGAGGCCCTGGACGGCCTCCCGGAGGACCGCAAGCACGCGGCCGATGTGGTGGCAGAGGCCCTGCGGGCCGCCGCCCGAGACTACATGAGGCGCCAGGAAAGCCATGTTTGACTCCCTCCGTCGCGACATTCAGGTCGTCCTGGAGCGGGATCCCGCCGCGCGATCCCGCCTCGAAGTGCTGCTCTGCTATCCGGGCGTCCACGTCCTCACCTTCCACCGTCTGGCTCATCGCCTGTGGACGGGCGGATGGCTCGGGCTGGCGCGCTTCACCTCGCATCTGGCGCGATTCCTGACGGGGATCGAGATCCATCCGGCGGCACGCCTGGGGCCTGGCCTCTTCATCGATCACGGCATGGGCGTCGTGATCGGCGAGACGGCCGAGGTGGGGGAGAACGTCAGCCTGCTCCACGGCGTGACGTTGGGAGGTACCAGCCTCGAGCGGGGGAAGCGACACCCGACCTTGGGCAACAACGTGGTCGTGGGTGCCGGGGCCACGGTGCTCGGCGCCATCACGGTGGGTGACAATAGTCGCATTGGCGCCGGTTCGGTGGTGGTACGGGACGTGCCAGCGAACGCCGTGGTCGTCGGAGTTCCGGGCAAGGTGACCTACCGCGACGGTCAACGGGTGACGTCGGGCATCGACCTGAACCAGACCGATCTTCCAGATCCGGTGGCCAAGGCCATTGAACACCTCCTCGACCGCATTCAGGTGCTCGAACAGGAGGTGGATGCGTTGCGCCGGCTCAGCGAGGCCGAGAGACTCGACTGAGCATCCGCGGATGCGCACAGGCCGCGCGTCCTCGATCGCCCACGTCGACATGGACGCCTTCTACGCGGCGGTCGAGCAGCGGGATCGCCCAGACCTGCGCGGGCGTCCGGTGATCGTGGGCGGCGACCCGCGCGGGCGCGGCGTCGTGTCGGCCGCCTCGTACGAGGCCCGCCCATTTGGCGTGCGCTCGGCCATGCCGATCAGCCGTGCCGCGCGCCTCTGCCCCCACGCCGTATTCCTTCCTGTAGACATGGAGAAGTACCAGCGCGTTTCCACCCGGATCATGGCGATCCTCGCGGAGTTCTCACCGCTGGTGGAGCAAATCTCCGTCGACGAGGCGTTCATCGATCTCACCGGCACGGGGTCGCTGTTCGGGGCGCCCATCGAGGCGATCCGGCAGATCAAGGGCCGAATCCTGACCGAGGTGGGCCTCACGGCCTCGGCTGGGCTCGCCTCCAACAAGTTTGTGGCCAAGGTGGCCTCCGATCTACGGAAACCCGACGGTCTCGTGGTGGTACCGGCCGGCGATGAAGCCCGCTTCTTGGCCCCGTTGCCGGTGGAACGGCTGTGGGGGGCGGGCGGTGTCACGACCAGAGAACTGCACACCCTCGGCCTGAGGACCATCGGTCAGTTGCAGGCCTTGCCTCGTGAGCCCTTGATGCGCCGATTCGGTGCCCTTGGCGAGCACCTGCATCGCCTCGCGTTCGGCCTCGACCCTCGCCGCGTCGCTCCCGAGGGGTCGGCCAAGTCGATGGGGGCCGAGGAGACGTTCAGTCGCGACTGCCGTGATCTCCGCCGGCTCGGCGCCGCTCTACGGGCGCAGGCGGAGCGGGTGAGCGCTGAGCTTCGCCGCGGGGGCGTCGCGGCATCCTGCGTCACGCTCAAGTTGCGCTTCGCGGACTTCCACACGCTGACCCGGAGCTGGACCGCCGAGCCCACGCAGGACGGTCTCGAGATCTATCGCCGCGCCGCCATTCTCCTCGAACGCATCGAGCTGTCCCAGCCGGCCCGGTTGATTGGCGTGTCGGCCTCCCAGTTGGTTGCGGAAGGACAGGGACAGCTCTCCTTGCTCGACGTCAACGCCGTTCGCCGAGAGCGTCTGGCGCGCGTGGTCGACGGGCTGACCCGGCGCTTCGGGGATGGTGCGGTCCGGCCGGCGTCCCTGCTCGACCACGCAGACCAAGTCCCGACAGCCCCATCGAGGCGACACTCGGAGTGACACTTCCCGGCATGGCGCGTCAGCAGGATCACCGGGTGAACCGCGCGTTGCCTCCCCCGCGCGCTTCGATTACACTCAATGAACAGCGGTTCAGTCTTGCCGGAGGCCTACCTATGGAGCGGCCGATCGCCTATGACAAGCTCGCCCGCGAGGACCGATTTGTGCGAATGCGCGCACGGGACACGGCGACCCTGAGGATCGACCAGGGGCTGCCACCGTTTCCGGATCTCGCCAGTCGGGCGTCGATGCGAGAGCGCGTGCACGGCATCCTGGTGGGTGAATTGCAAGCCATGGAAGGAGCAGGGCGCACGGTCTGCGATTTCCCCGATGCGCCGTGGGAGTTCACCCTGGACATGGCGCGACAGGTCTGGGACGAGTCCCGCCACGTGGAGATCTACCTCGGGCTCCTCGAGCATCTTGGCGGCTACGTGGGCGAATTTCCAGAGTCGACGCTCCTGTGGCGATGTGCCTGTGCGGAAGACGCGGCGGCCCGCGTGGCCGGTGTGAATCGCGGCCTGGAGGGGCTCGCCTGCGACGTCTTCAACCAGCTGATCCACATAGCGGCCAAGATCGGCGATCCCATCATCGAGAAAGCGGTGGACTTCGTGCTGGCCGACGAGATCACCCACGTGCGCATGGGCTCCAAGTGGCTCAACAAGCTCACCGAGGGCGATCCGGAGCGCCGGCGCCGGGCCATCGAGTTCCAGGAGTCCATCGACGAGCGCTTCAATCTCGGCGGCGTCCGTCAGGATGGCGGCCACGAGGAGGTGCAGATCTCCATCGCCAAGGACGCCCGCAAGCTCGCCGGCTTCACCGACGAGGAGATCGATCGCCTCATCAGGACCACGCAGCGCTCGCCCGTCTACTGATGCCGGACCGGCTCGCCGGCCACTTCTCCGTGAACACCTCGGCCTCCCTCGTCCGCCGCTATCGCTATGTCGAGGAGCGAATGATGCGGATCATGGGGGGCTGGATCGCGCTGACTCCTGAGCTGCCCGCCAAGCTACTTTTCGGCCGCCACGTCTGGGATTGCGCGCAACACACCGACCAGTGGGGCCGGCGCCTGCCCGAGCTGCGCGCGGCCGCCCAGCAATCCGAACCGGCCAACGCGACCGTGGTTCGCTTCATGGAGCTGCTGGAGGGGTGTGAACGGTACGCGCAGACGCCGGAGCGCCTGACCGCGATGTATCGCGTGCTGAAGCCCCATCTCGTTTCCGCCTACCAGCGTCACCTGGACCGCGCGAATCCGGTGTACGAACCGCCCACCCGGCGCATCCTCGAACGGTGCCTCGAGGAAGAACGGCGGCACGTGGCGGCCGGGCACATCGTGCTCGAAGCCCTCACCCGAGATCCCGTCACCTCTGAGCGCGTCGAGGCATGGAGCTCGCGGTTACTGGCGATGCTAGGCGAGGCCGGTGGAGTTACCGGCGACGCACCGATCGTTGCCTCCCGGCCCACCGAGCACCCGCGGGCCCACGATGACGTCATCGCGCTTGGCAACATCTTCGCCCGGCCCGACCTCCCCGGCGATCTGGTGGAGGCGATCGACCGCCACTGCCAGGCCGTCGAGAACGGCGATGGCGAGGCCGCCGCGGAGCAGGTGGTGGTGGGGGCGCGCGAGCAGGTGCGCGCCGAATACGTCAAGCTCCCTCCGCCCCTGTCCGGGTCCAAGATTGTCGCGGTGGCTAAGATCGGCGAGTACCGAATGGTCAAGCTGGCCTTCAAGGGACCAGGTGGCCTGGCCGTCGTTCAGCAACAGTGGCGGGGTGGCAGAGACGGGTGGCGCCTCTACAGCGCGGAAGTGGTACGCATCGAACCTGCCGCCTGACTGCCTCGGCGCCGATCTCGTCCGGCTAGTGTTTCGGACTGTCCTTGTCGCGAACCGCGGGGAAATTGCTCGCCGCGTGTTTCGGGCCTGCCGCGCGCTTGGCACGCGGACTGTGGCGGTGTGCTCCGAGGCCGATGCCGGCGCGCTCCACGTGCGTGAGGCCGACACCGCGGTCCATGTCGGCCCGGCCCCGGCGCGCGACAGCTACTTGGCGATCGACCGCATCGTCGCGGGTGCCCAGCGGGCGGGCGCGGACGCAGTGCATCCCGGTTACGGGTTCCTCTCCGAGAACTGGCGGTTCGCGGAAGCCTGCCGGGAGGCGGGATTAGTCTTCGTGGGGCCGAGTCCTGAGGTCATCCGCGTCATGGGGGACAAGACCCAGGCGCGGCGCCGCATGCGCGAGGCGGGAGTTCCGATCGTGCCCGGGAGCATGGCGCCACTCACGGACCTTTCCGAGGTCGAACGCGCGGCGGGCTCGATCGGGTTTCCGGTGATCTTGAAGGCCGCGGGTGGCGGTGGCGGAATCGGCATGGCGCGGGCCGGATCGGCTGGCGAACTGGCCGGTGCATTCGCGACCGCCGCTCGGCGCGCCCAGGCGGCCTTCGGAACGGCGGCCCTCTACGTCGAGCGGTACCTCGAACGGCCTCGCCACGTGGAGGTGCAGGTATTCGGTGATGGTCACGGGACCCTGGTCCACCTCTATGAACGGGAGTGCTCCCTACAGCGACGGCACCAGAAGCTGGTGGAGGAGTCCCCAGCGCCCCACCTGGCCGAGGCCACGCGGACAGGCCTGTTCGCGGCGGCGCTCAGGGGGGCGGCCGCCATCGACTACACCAACGCAGGGACCATGGAATTCCTGGTCGACGAAGGCGGGAACTTCTACTTCCTCGAGATGAACACGCGGCTTCAAGTGGAGCATGCGGTCACGGAGGAAGTGACCGGTGTGGACCTCGTCATCGAACAACTCAAGGTGGCGGCAGGGGAGCATCTGAGCTGGCGGCAAGGCGACCTCGCGATGCATGGCAGCTCGATCGAATGCCGGGTATACGCCGAGGACCCCGAGCGGGGCTTCCTGCCCTCACCGGGGACCATCGGCCATCTCGAATTGCCCTCCGGCGAGGGCGTGCGCGTGGAGTCCGGGGTCGAGGCGGGTAGCAGCGTGTCGGTCCACTACGATCCTTTGCTGTTCAAGCTGATCGTCCATGGCCACTCGCGCGAGGAGGCCATTGCCCGCATGGCCGTCGGCCTTGGTCACTGCCGGGTGGAGGGCCTGAAGACCAATCTCGCCTTCCTCGGGCGCATGGTAGCCTCGGAGGCGTTCCGGCGGGGGCAGGTGCACACCCAGCTGGTCGAGCAAGGAGCGTTCAATGCCTGAGGAGATCAAGGCGCACATCACAGGGGTCGTGTTCCAGATCGCGGCCAAGCCCGGAGACAGTGTCGCCGCTGGCGACGCCGTGATCGTGCTGGAGTCGATGAAAATGGAGATCCCGGTGGAAGCGCCGCGGGCCGGATCGGTCAAGGAGATCTGCGTCGAGGAGGGTCAGACCGTGCAGGAAGGCGAGACGGTCGCGATTCTCGACTAGGTCATGCCCGGCTCACCATCTCAGCCGCATGAACGGAGCGCGGAGGCGCGGCGCCGCGATGCGCGACTAGCTTTCGACGAAGGCGCGCAGGTTCCGGCCGCGAAGCGGGTGCCGGAGCTTGCGCAGCGCCTTGGCCTCGATTTGACGGATCCGCTCTCGCGTCACGGCGAAGCGCTTGCCGACCTCCTCGAGGGTATGCTCCCCCTCCTCGCCGATGCCGAAGCGCAGCCGGAGGATCTCCTTCTCTTTGGTGCTCAAGGTCGCCAGGGCCCGCTCGACCTGGACGGTGAGGTCCTGGGTCAGCAGCGAGTCATTCGGCGAGCCGGCCGACTTGTCCTCCAGGAAATCACCCAGCTCTGAATCTTCCCCGATGGGGGTTTCCAGGGAGAGCGGCTTGCGCGAGGACTCGAGGATCAGGCGCACTTTCTTGGCCGGGACGCCGGTGCGCTGGGCCAGCTCCTCGGGCGTTGGCTCGCGTCCCATCTCGTTGATCAGGTTGCGATTGACGCGGGAGATCCGGTTGAGGGTCTCCACCATGTGCACCGGAATGCGGATGGTCCGGGAGTGATCCGCGATGGCACGGGTGATGGCCTGACGAATCCACCAGGTCGCGTAGGTCGAGAACTTGAACCCTCGCCGGTACTGAAAGCGGTCAACCGCTTTCATGAGGCCGATGTTGCCCTCCTGCACCAGGTCGAGCAGGGAGAGATCGCTCCCCAGGTAGCGCTTGGCCACCGACACCACGAGCCGGAGATTTGCCTCCATCAACTCGCGCTTGGCCTGCCGGACTACGCGATCGCTCCGCCCGATCTGATCGAGGAGCGCGAGGAGATCTTTCCGCGGGACCCCCGCCTCCTCCTGCAGGGCCTGCAGCTCCCGCGTGACCGCGGCCGTCCGGCTGCGCCTGGCCTCCGCGGCCAAGCGCTGGATGCGATCACCATGACGGCGCACCCGGGCGACGATGTCCTCGATGAGGCTTGGCTTGAGCGGCATGTCAGCAACGATCTTCTGGATCGCCTCGCGGTTGGCGGCGATCCACTTCAGGTAGTTGGTGCGCGTCGTCGGCGAGCGCCGTCGGTCGCGAAGCGAAGCACTGAGGCGCTCGATTTCCCGTTCCAGGCGCCGGATGCGTGCGAAGGCGGCCAGGACAGGCTTGACTTCACCGGCATCGAGCTCACCGCCTTCGGGCAGGACGATCACATCGTCGGCAGGGATCTCCTCCCGGCGCAGCCGGTCCCCCACCTCGAGCAGCATCCGAACGGCCATCGAGATGCCCGAAAGAGCCTTGCGCAGCTCGATCTGCCCCACCTCGATGCGACGGCCAATCTCCACCTCCTGGCGGGCCGTCAGGAGGGAGACCTTGCCGATCTCCTTCAGGTACAGGCGGACGGGATCTTCGCCTTTGGCTGCCCCGGGAGTCAGGGCCTCGTCGGGGATGGCTGGGGCGACCTCCTCAGACTCTTCCTCAGGCAGGGCCGCAAGTTCGGTCTCGTCACCGACTAGGGTCGTCGGGACCATCGCCCCCGACTCGAATTCCTTGTCGCTGTCTCGGAATGTCATGGTGTCACCCGATTTTGTCTTTTTCGTCTTTACGATGCGCCCAGCGCGCTTGGCGTTTCGTCCCCGTCTGATTTCTCTCAAGAATCGCGCCATCCTCGACCCTCCACGGTGAACGCGCGGGGGCCGTTGGTGGTTCCGCGGTGTAAGACCCCGCCGCACCTGGAGATATTCAGGGCGTGGGCCTTCTGCTACGATGAAGCCCCCATGCCGGCTGGGGGGGCCGTGACCGTGTCGGCGTCGCCGCTTGGCCGGATTATTGGCCTCAATTCTGTCTCAATAGTGACGCTCCCCGGAGGCCGGGGCAGGGCGGGGCCCCCGGCCCGGCCAATGGCAGCCGGGGACAAGGGCTTCGCCTCGGGCCGTCCCTCGGCGAAGCGGAGGAATTGCTTGATGGCTGTCGCCCCGAGCGCGAGCTACAGCATTACGGCCCGCCTGTCGATCACCAATCGACCGGGCATGCTCGGACGGGTGGCCATGGCGATCGGCGGGGCGGGGGGCGACATCGGGGCCGTCGACCTCGTCGAGTCGGGCCGCGATCGCGTGGTGCGGGATATCACGATCAAAGCGCGCGACAGCCACCACGGCCAGCAGATCGTGAATCGCCTCAGGCAACTGGCCGGAGTCAAGGTCGTCAACATCTCCGACCGCACCTTCCTCGTACACCTGGGAGGCAAGATCGAGATTCGCAACAAGGTCCCGATACGGACCCGCGACGATCTCTCGATGGTCTATACGCCCGGGGTGGCGCGGGTATGCCTCGCCATCAGAGACGATCGCCAGCGCGCGTTTTCCCTGACCATGAAACAGAACAGCGTGGCGGTGGTCACAGATGGCACCGCGGTCCTCGGCCTCGGGGACATCGGCCCTGAGGGAGCCCTTCCCGTGATGGAAGGCAAGTCAATGCTGTTCAAGGAGTTTGGTGGGGTCGACGCCTTCCCGATTTGCCTCGCCACCAAAGAGGTCGACGCGATTGTCGAGACGGTCAAGCTGATCGCCCCCGCCTTCGGCGGCATCAACCTGGAGGACATCGCGGCGCCGCGTTGCTTCGAAGTTGAAGAGCGCTTGCGCAAGGAGCTCGACATCCCCGTCTTTCACGACGACCAGCACGGCACGGCCGTGGTGGTGTTGGCCGCTCTCCTCAACGCTCTGCGCATCGTGGGCAAGGAGCTCCGCCGCGTGCGGGTGGTGGTGACGGGCGTGGGCGCCGCGGGCACGGCGACGATCAAGATCCTTCAGTCCAGCGGTGTCCGCGACATCGTGGGTGTCGACGAACACGGTATCATCCATCGGGGTCGCGCAGGGAACCTGGACTTCATGAAGCGGTGGGTGGCCACCAGCACCAATCCGCGCGGCGTGACGGGAGGCCTCGCTCAGGCGATGAGGGGCGCTGACGTGTTCATCGGGTTGTCCGTCCCCGGCATCCTGACCGGGCGAGAGCTGCGGTTGATGGCACGGGACCCCATCGTGTTCGCCATGGCCAATCCCGTCCCCGAAATTCAGCCAGAGCTCGCGCTGAAGCACGTGCGGGTCATGGCCACCGGGCGGTCCGACTACGCGAACCAGATCAACAACGTCCTATGCTTCCCCGGTTTCTTCCGGGGTCTGCTCGACTCCCGGGCGCGCACCGTCAACGACGAGATGAAGCTGGCGGCCGCTCGGGCCCTCGCCGCGTGCGTGAGCAAGGGCCAGCTCAGCGAGGAATACATCATCCCCAGTGTGTTCAACAAGAGCGTGGCTCCTGCCGTCGCGGGAGGCGTGGCTCGGGCCGCTCACGCCACGGGGGTGGCCAGGCGTCGGCGTCGGCTGGATCTCTCCGCGGTCCTGTGATTCCTCCGCGATGGTCGGTGGTCATCCCGGCCCTCAACGAGGGCGACCGCTTGCCTCCGTACCTCGACCGGGTCGTGACCTACTTCGAAGGACGGTCCGAGCCCTATGAGGTCATAGTGGTCGACGACGGAAGCAGCGACGACACGATCGAAGTGGTCCAGCGCTGTGCAAGAGAGCACCCGGCCGTGCGGGCCGTGGCCCTCGGATGGCATCAGGGTAAGGGCGCGGCTGTCCAACGGGGCATGCTGGGCAGCTCAGGCATGTTCCGACTGTTCACCGACGCTGACGGGGCCACGCCCATCGAAGAGGTCAAACGCTTCGAGCCGGCCTTGGCCGCCGGGGCTGATGTCGTCATCGGCTCGCGGGCCGCGCATGACCCGTCCGTCGCCGTGGTCGCCTCGCCGCACCGCGTGGTGGCTGGGCGCGTCTTCAACTGGATGGTCGGCCGCCTGGGCCTCGATGGTGTGTCGGACACGCAGTGTGGGTTCAAGCTGTTCGTGGGACACGTGGCGGATGACCTCTTCGGTAGGCTGTCCACGACTGGGCTCGGTTTCGACGTCGAACTACTTCTGCTCGCCCGCGCGGCGGGCTATCGCATTGCCGAGGTTCCCGTGAACTGGACCGACCAGCCCGGGGGAAAGGTTGGCGTGCTCAGGCACGGGCTGGGCATGGTCCTGGAGATCGTCAAGGCGCGGTGGCGCCTGAAGGCTTGCCGCTGACGCCCCGCGGGCGTGTCGGGGCGATCGAGCCGTTCCTGGCCGTTGAGATCGCCGAACGGGCACAGGCGCTCGAACGCGCAGGGGCCGACATCGTCCATCTCGAGTTCGGGGAACCGGACTTCGAGGCCCCGCTGGTCGTGCGTGAGGCCGCGGAGCGGGCCCTCAAGGACGGTCGAACCCGATACGTCTCGAGCCTCGGTATTCTGCCCCTGCGCGAGGCCATCGCGCAGCACTACCATCGCACCTACGGGGTAACCATCTCGCCCGATCAGATTCTCGTCACGCCCGGAACCTCGCCGGCCATGCTGTTGCTCTTCGGACACCTGGTGGACCCTGGCGACGAGGTGATCCTCAGCGATCCGTACTACGCCTGCTATCCGAATTTTATCCGGTACGCTGGAGGAACCCCCGCGTACGTGCCGATCAGCGAGGAGGAGCACTTCCAATACCGTCCGGACGCGATCGCCCAACGCCTCGGACCGCGAACGAAGGCCGTCCTGGTCAACTCCCCCGCCAACCCGACGGGGGCTGTGCTCGAGGCCGAGCGGCTGGAGGCGATCGCCCGCGTGTCCGCTGAGGGTCCGTTCGTCGTGTCCGATGAGATCTACCACGGGTTGAACTACGGCGATCGGGACCGCTCGATCCTCGAGTTCACAGAGCGGGCCTTCGTCCTCAACGGCTTCTCGAAGGCGTTCGCCATGACCGGCTGGCGACTCGGCTACCTGATCGGTCCGCGTGAGCACATTCGGGCGCTCCAGACCGTCTATGGAAACTTCTTCATCTCGACCAACGAATTTGTTCAATGGGCAGGAGTCGCGGCGCTCACCGAGGCGCGCCAGGACGCCCAGCAATACCGCGCGATCTTCGACGAGCGCCGCCGGGCAATGATCGCGGGGCTGCGCGCGATCGGGCTCGGCGTCGGCTTTGAGCCGACCGGGGCCTTTTATGTCCTCGCCAATGCTCGCCGTTACACGCGTGATTCGACCCGTTTCGCCTTCGACATGTTGGAATCCTGCCACGTGGCCGTGACACCCGGAGCTGCCTTCGGCACCAATGCCGAGGGATATCTCCGCTTTTCCTACGCCTCATCCATCGACCGCATCGCCGAGGGACTTCGAAGGATCGGCCGCTTTCTGGACGACCGCTAGGATGCCCGCCATGGCGACAGCGCCGGAGGCCGCGCGCCGCGCCCGGCGACCCGCCCGGTGGGCGACCTTGGTGGGATTCATCGGCCTGACCCTGGTCGCCATCGTGTGGTTGTGGATCGATCGACACCCGCCCGAATGGGACTATGCCAACCACCTCGAGCGTGCTGTGCGGTGCGCCCAGGGAATCCAGCGCGGCGATTGGGACGCGGTGCTCGGCCACTCTCCCTTTTACCCGCCCCTGGTCCTCTGCGCGACGGGCCTCGTGTACTTGATCGCGCCCACCGACGTGGCCGCTGGTGCGGTGGTCATGCTTGCCGCTCTTGGCCTGGGGATGTTCGCGACGTACCTCCTGGCCCAGCCCAGTGCGGGTGATTCCGGCGCTGCCGTGGCCGCCTTGCTCTATGGCACCGCGCCCTATGTGGTCCTCTCGACCGTGCAGATGCAACTCGACCTTCCGCTCGCGGCGATGGCTGCGCTCGCCCTCGTGGTGATCCGCGAGGCAGATGGCCTTGGGGACAGCCGCTGGGCGCTTCTCACCGGTGCGGTGCTGGGGCTGGGGATGCTGACGAAGCCCTCGTTCGGGCTGTACGTGGCGCCAGCGCTCATCTGGCTCCTGCGGGGTATGCGGGACTGGCGTGGGGCCGCCAACGGGATCCTCCTCCTGGGCGTCGGCACGGTTCTGGCGTTGCCGTGGTATGGTCCGCGACTGTTCGGGCTCCCCTCTCAGTTTGCTTGGCGTGCCGTGTCGGCTGACGAGACCCGTCATCTCGATCCCCGAACCTGGGAGGCACTTTTGCAATACCCTGGCTGGCTCCCTTCGCAGTTCGGGGTCGCGGCGACGGCCCTGTTCCTCGTCGGCCTCCTGGCTGCGTTCTACCGGCGACGCTGGTGGCTGCTGGGGTCCTTGGCGTGTCCCTTCCTCGTCCTCGAAGCGCTCCGCAACAAGAACATGCGGTACACGCTGCCCTTGCTGCCCCTCGCCGCCGTCGTCTCGGCAATCGGCTGGCGTGCCCTGCCATCGAGCGGCCGGCTCGCCACGGCCGCTGCGCTGGGAGTAGTCGCCGTGCTTCAGATCGGAGCCACCGCGTTCGACCATCCGCATGCGGCCCATGTGCCCGGGCTCGGTGTGGCCCTGGGGATCCCCTCACCCCCACTTCGAAGTGACTGGCCGCAGCGCGACATCCTCGCGCTCATCGCCCGCGATAGCGGAGGGCGGCCGGCCACGGTGAGCGTGGTACCCAATCACCCGTTCTTCTCTCTCTCGAACTTCAGCTACTTCGCGCGGCGAGACGGGCTGGCGCTCCAGTTCTCGCGGGCCTGGGGAGATCAGACGCCCCTGGGAATCGAGTACGTCATTCTCAAGACAGGCGACGTGGGTCCGCCCTGGACCGAAGCAAGGATCCGCCGCGCGACAGCAAGCATCGAGGCGCCGGCGGGTTTGGGTCGTGTGTTCCCCGTCATCGGGCGGTTTGCCTTGCCCGACGGGTCCGAGGCGACGGTCCGTGCCCGTCGGTTGACCGCGATCTCTGGTGCCTCGGCCGCAGACGTCGCGGAGGCCGCCCAGCGCGCGTTCTGGCGCTGGATCGCCGACTTCGCTCGCGACCTCGAGGGCGCGTCGATCCATGTGCGCTACGACGAGGGCGCGCGGGAGGGGCGCATCAGGCGCGTGGAGCTGTCGGCCGCCCGCGCGACCTTCGCGGAGTTCTTGCGACCGCGCGCGGCCCGGCTTCGGATGCGAAACGTGCAGGTCAGCGTCGAAGACGCCCTCATTAATCCCCACACAGCGGTGAGCGAGGCGCGGCTGGAGCTGCTCTCCGCCTCCCTCTTCCGGCTGGAACGCGCGATGATCACCGCGGAGGACTTAGCTGGCTTTCTCGCCGAGCTTCCCAAGCTTCAGACCCAGGTGACGCTCGAATCGGGGGCCCTGGCGGTGACGGTGCGGCAGTTCGGCCCCGACGTGACAGGGCGGGTTCGCGTGGTCCGGGCACCCGGCGATCTGCCCATTGCTCTCGTGCCTGAAGGGGTGCGCGTGGGACGCCTCGCCATACCCGACGGGCTGGTCGATTGGGTCACCCGACAATACGACCCTACGGGGCGGATCGCCCGGCGGCTGGCCATGCCCGTCAAGATCGGGCAGGTCACGATCCAGGCGGACGGGGTCACGATCTCCGGGGAATGAGCCGAGCGGTGCCGGCGTATGATCGGCGTGGCTGATGATGAGCGGCAGATGACGCGCTGATACCGATGCGAGAGACGAGAGAGGCGACGCGAGCCCGAGCGCGGGTCATCATTCGCAACCTGGAGCGTGCCTATCCGGACGCCCGGATCGCTCTGAACTTCTCCACGCCGCTCGAGTTGCTCGTCGCGACCATCCTGGCAGCCCAGTGCACCGACGAGCGCGTCAATCAGGTGACGAAATCCTTGTTCCGGAAGTACCGCACCGCTCGGGACTATGCCGCCGCTGATCCAGCCGTGCTGGAAGCGGAGATCCGCTCCACCGGCTTCTACAGGGCCAAGACCCGATCCCTTTTGGGCATGGCGCGTGGGTTGGTTGAACGACACGGCGGTGACGTTCCCCGATCCCGCGATGCCCTGACCGCGTTACCCGGGGTGGGCCTCAAGACCGCCAACGTACTCCTCGGCAATGCCTTCGGCGAGCCGGCGATTGCCGTGGACACGCACGTCGTCCGGATTGCCCAGCGCCTCGGTCTGGCCCGCGGTGACGATCCCGACCGCATTCACCATCAGCTGGTGGAGGTCGTCCCGCGCGCCAAGTGGACCCGCTTCTGCCACCTGGTCCAAGCGCATGGAAGACGGACCTGCACGGCCTTGAAGCCGGTATGTCCTGTCTGCCCGATCCGCGCCCAATGCCCTTGGCCGAGAAAGACGCGAGCGGGCGCGAGCGGCGTCATGCCCTCGCGCCGGGGTTCGCCCCGCCGTCTGGAGGTGCCTCGCAAGTAGGCGCGTCTCTTGACACAATGGGAGTGGTCGTCTAAGGTAAAACGTTGCGAATTTCCAGAGGCGATGCCGGGGAAAGCTTGATGACGCGAACAGAGTGTGAGAGCAAGCGGAGCTGGTATGTCGTCGATGCCGAGGGCGTGGTCCTGGGCCGTTTGGCCTCCCGAATCGCGACCATCCTGAGAGGCAAGCACAAGCGGATCTTTGTGCCGCACCTGGACGTCGGTGACCACGTGGTGGTCGTCAATGCGCAGAAGGTACATCTCAGTGGCCGCAAGGGGCGAGATAAGCTCTACCGCACCCATTCCGGCTACATCGGGAGCCTGCGCGAGGTGAGCGCCGACCAGATGCTGCACAAGCACCCTGAAAGGGTCATCGAGTGGGCGGTTCAGGGAATGCTCCCGAAAAACCGCCTCGGTCGCGCCATGGCGAAGAAGCTCAAGGTGTACCGGGGGGCCGAGCACCCACACCAAGCGCAGCAGCCTCAGACATTGGAGGTCCGGTGATGGCGGTGGTCGATCGCTTCTACGGAACCGGTCGCCGCAAGACCTCGGTCGCCCGGGTGTGGATCAAGCCGGGCTCCGGCCACATCGTAGTCAACCGGCGGACCTTCGAGGACTACTTCGCGCGCGAGACTCTGCGCATGATCATCGCGCAACCCTTCCAGGTGACGGGGACCGACGGACAGTTCGATGTGGCCGTCAATGTGGGCGGCGGCGGCCCCACCGGACAGGCAGGCGCAGTCCGGCATGGGATCGCGCGCGCGCTCGTGCACTATGATGACAAGCTGCGCCTGGCGCTGAAGAAGGCCGGGCTCCTCACTCGCGATCCCCGTATGCGGGAGAGGAAGAAGTACGGCCAACCTGGTGCCCGCCAGAAGTTCCAGTACTCCAAGCGGTAGGCGCGGAGCCAGGGTGGCTGGGGTTCGCGCTGTCGTTGCGGGCGCCAGTGGCTACATCGGCGCCGAGCTGATCCGGCTGCTCCTGCGGCATCCTCACGTCCAGCTGGCCGGCGTGACGTCGGAGCGCTTGGCGGGAGAGAGGCTCGACCGTAGCTACCCGCACCTGCGCGGTCTCACCAGCCTGGTCTTCCACGAGCTCGAGCCCGAGTGGCTGGCCGATACGGCCGACGTGGTCTTTCTGGCCCTCCCGCACATGGAGTCGCAGCGCGCCGTGCCGGTCCTTCGCCGCCGCGGCCGCCGCGCCATCGACCTGTCCGCCGACTATCGACTGCGCGATGCCAGCGACTACGTGACCTGGTACAAGACTCCCCACGAAGACGCCCAGGGACTGGCCGACGCCGTCTACGGTCTTCCCGAGTTGCACCGAAAGGCCATCGCGGGGGCATCGCTCGTGGCCGTCCCGGGCTGCTATCCGGCCGGCGCCATCCTGGCCACCGCACCGCTTCTCAAGGCAGGGCTGGCGCGGGCGGAGGGTATCGTGATCGATGGCAAGTCGGGTGTGACGGGGGCGGGAGCCCAGGGCCGGAAGATCGATCCCATGTATCTCTATACGGAGGCCAACGAGAACGTCCAGGCGTATGGCATCGGCGTTCACCGACATACGCCCGAAATGGAACAAGAAATGGCGGGACTGTGCGGCGCCGTGGTCCGCGTGTCGTTCACGCCGCACTTGCTCCCGATGAACCGCGGCCTCTTCACCACCGCCTCGGTGGCGCTGACGCGCGCGGTGGCCACTGCCGATCTGATGGCCCTCTACCGCGAGTTCTATGCCGGCGAGCCATTCATCCGCGTCGCCGACGACGGGGCGCGTCCCACCACGCGGGCGGTGGTCGGCTCGAACTTCTGTGACGTTGCCGTGGTAGCCGACCCTCGAACGCAGCGGGCGACTTGCATCTCGGCGATCGACAACCTGGGCAAAGGGGGCGCGGCCAACGGCGTGCAGAATCTCAACGCGATGATGGGGTGGGACGAGCGCACCGGTCTCGAGGCCTCACCGGTGTATCCCTAGATGGCTGATCTCGAATGGCTCGAGGGCGGCGCGACCGCCGTGCCCGGTATCCTCGCCGGCGCCGTCGCGGCGGGCATCAAGCCGAGCGGTAAGAAGGATTTGGCGCTGATTCACTCGCCGACGCCGGCCCGGGTGGCGGCCGTGTTCACCTCCAATCAGGTCAAGGGGGCTCCCGTCGTCGTGTCGGCGGAGCACGCTCGGAGTGGGGTGGCTCAGGCCATCCTGGCCTCGAGTGGATGCGCCAACGTGTGCACCGGTGATCAGGGGCTCCGCGACGCGCGAGAGATGACGAAGACGGTGGCGGATCTCCTGCGCATCTCAGCCCAGCACGTGCTCATCGCCTCTACCGGGGTCATCGGCGTGCCGCTGCCCATGGACCGGATTCGCGCGGCCCTGCCCCGGCTGGTCAAGGCCCTCTCACCGCAAGGGGGACGAGCGGCGGCAGAGGCGATCATGACCACCGACACTCGACCGAAGGAAGCCGCCCTCCGCGTCGAAGTGAACGGGCGCCCCGTCACGCTCGGGGGGATGGCCAAGGGCGTGGGGATGATCGAGCCACACCTGGCCACGATGTTTTGCTTCGTCACTTCCGATGCCGTCATCGCGCGGGACGCGCTGGCCGGCATCACGCACCGCGCGGTCGATCGGTCGTTCAACCGCATCACCATCGACGGGGACCAGTCCACCAGCGACACGGTGGCCGTCCTCGCCAACGGCTTGGCGGAGAACGTCACCCTCGAGCGAGGGAGCGGGGGACTGCGTCAATTCGCCCGAGGACTTGAAGCGCTCATGGAGCGCTTGGCCCGGATGCTGGTGGCGGACGGCGAGGGAGCCACCAAGCTGGTGACCGTCACCGTGCGCGGGGCCGCGTCTCGGCGCGACGCGCTCACCGCGGCGCGCAGCGTGGCCAACTCGCCCCTCGTGAAGACGGCCATCAATGGCCAGGATCCCAACTGGGGGCGCATCATGATGGCGTTGGGAAAGTCTGCAGCCCGGGTGGACCAGAGCCGGGTGAGCATCGCCTTCGGCGACGAGACCATCGTGGAACGCGGAATCCGGCGCGAGGGGACCCGCCTGGAAAAGATCCGCGAGATCATGAGCGGTCCTGAATATGGCATCACGATCGACCTCGGTCTGGGTGCCGGCGAGGACCGGGTGTTGACCTCGGACCTGTCCGAGGAGTACGTACGGATCAACGCGAAGTACACGACGTGAGGCAGTGATCACGCACGCCGCGTCACCATCGGTGCGGAGCGGGTACCGCTTCGAACACGCGGCGGAGGCACAACCGAGGGAGGAACCATGGCAGCTCTGACCATGAAGGAACTGCTGGAGGCCGGAGTGCATTTCGGCCACCAGACCAAGCGCTGGAACCCGAAGATGCAGAAGTACATCTTCGGCGAGCGCAATGGGATCTACATCATCGATCTGCAGAAGACTCTGAAGAAGTTCCGCGAGGCCTACGCCTTCGTCCGAGACCTGGCGGCGGGAGGCGGGTCGGTGTTGTTCGTGGGGACCAAGAAGCAGGCCCAGGAGACGGTCTTCGAGGAAGCCGCGCGGTGCGGAATGTTCTACGTCAACCAGCGATGGTTGGGGGGCACCCTCACCAACTTCACCACCATCCGCAAGTCCATCGCGCGGCTCAAGCGTCTGGAGGAGATGCGCGATACCGGCGAGTACGAGCGGCTGCCCAAGAAGGAAGCGCTGGAGCTGGAGCGCGAGCGCCAGAAGCTGGAGAAGGCGTTGGTCGGCATCAAGACGATGGAGATCCTGCCCTCGGCCGTTTTCATCGTCGATCCGCGCAAGGAGGCGATCGCGGTGGCCGAGGCCCGTCGGCTGGGCATCTCCATCGTGGCCATCGTCGACACCAACTGCGACCCCTCGGGGATCGACTACCCCATCCCCGGCAACGACGACGCCATTCGCGCGGTGCGCCTGATCGCTTCTCGCATCGCCGATGCCATCAACGAAGGCCGGGGCACCCTCGCCAAGGAAGAGAGCGCCGAGGAGGTGCTGGTCGAGCACGCGGGCGACATCGATATGCCCGTGGCGGTTGCGGAGGGTTGATTCATGTCGGACGCGCAGCTGGTGAAGGAGCTCCGGGAGCGAACCGGGGCGGGCGTCATGGATTGCAAGGCCGCGATTCAGGCGTCCAACGGCAGCCTGGACGCCGCCGTCGAGTACCTGCGCAAGAAGGGGCTGGCCGACGCCGCCGCGCGGGGCCATCGCGAGGCGCGCGAGGGGCTGGTGGAGGCGTACATTCACCCCGGCGGCAAGCTCGGCGTGCTCGTGGAGGTGGCCTGCGAGACCGACTTCGTGGCCAAGACCGACGCCTTTCGCGAGCTGGTTCGCGATCTCGCCATGCAGGTGGCCGCCTCCAACCCCGCCTACGTGGCGAGGGAGGACGTGCCCCCGGCGGTGCTCGACAAGGAGCGACAGATCTACCGCGAGCAGATGGCCGACCAGAAGAAGCCGCCACCGATCCTCGACAAGATCGTGGAGGGGAAGCTGGAGAAGTTTTTCACTGAGGCCTGTCTGCTCGAGCAGCCCTTCGTGAAGGACGCCTCGGGAAAGACCCGCGTCAAGGACGTGGTCGATAGCGTTAACGCCAAGACGCAGGAGCGCATCGTGGTCAGGCGTTTCGCCCGCTTCAAGGTCGGCGAGGTGGGATAAGCCATGTCGGCGGACGCCGGCTCATCGCGTCCGGCCTACCGCCGAGTCGTTCTGAAGCTTTCCGGCGAGGCCCTCGCGGGCGGCCAGGGTTATGGCATCGACCCTCCGGTGCTGGAGCGGATCGCGCAGGAAGTCCACGGGGTCGTCGAGCTCGGCGTGCAGATCGCCATCGTGATCGGCGGTGGCAACATTTTTCGAGGGGTGGCGGCCAGCGCCAAGGGCATGGAGCGGGCCACCGCCGATTACATGGGCATGCTGGCCACCGTCATCAATGCCCTGGCCCTGCAGGATGCCCTCGAGAAATGCGGGTTGCAGACACGCGTGCTGTCGGCCATTGAGATGCGTGCGGTGGCCGAGCCCTACATCCGGCGTCGGGCCATCCGGCATCTCGAGAAAGGGCGGGTGGTCATCTTCGCCGCGGGCACCGGAAACCCCTTCTTCACGACCGATACCGCCGGTGCCCTGCGCGCCATCGAGATCGGGGCTGATGTCATCATGAAGGCCACCCAAGTCGACGGCATCTACACCGCGGACCCCAAGCGCGACGCCAGTGCCGAGCGACTGGCCCGCATGACGTACATCGACATGCTCAGCCGACGGCTGGAGGTCATGGATACGACGGCCATTTCCCTGTGCATGGAGAACGGCTTGCCCATCGTGGTCTTCGACCTCACGTCCACGGGGAATATCAGGCGGATCGTGCTCGGCGAGCCGGTCGGTTCCATCGTGTCCTCGACAGGAGGGTGACGTGCAGGCGCTGATGAAGGATACCGAAGCCCGCATGAACGCGGCGGTGGAGGCACTGGGCCGGGAGTTCGCCTCAATCCGGACGGGACGAGCCTCGTCCAGCCTGCTCGATGGCGTTCGGGTCGACTACTACGGGACTCCCACGCCGCTCAACCAGATGGCCTCCGTGGCCGTGCCGGACGCGCGGACCATCACTATCCAGCCCTGGGAAGCGAACCAACTCAAAATCATCGAAAAAGCCATCGTGGCCTCGGACCTCGGGATCACCCCCATGAATGACGGAAAGGTGATCCGTCTGGTCATGCCCACCCTCACCGAGGAGCGGCGCAAGCAACTCGCGAAAACCGTGGGGAAGGTGGCGGAGGAAGGGCGGGTGTCCATCCGCAATCTCCGACGCGAGGCCAACGACAAACTGAAGGTCCTGGCCAAAGACACGAAGGTGTCCGAGGACGACGAGCGCCGAGGGCACGAGCAGATCCAGAAGACCACCGACCGGTTCATCGCCAAGGTCGACGAGCTCCTGAAGAAAAAGGAGCACGAGATCCTCACGATCTAGTCTAATGAAACCACCCATGGCTTCGGAACGAGCTCGCGGCTCGGCCGTCAGGGCCGAGCTCGAAGAGGCGCGTGTGCTCGCCGCCATCCGCACGCAGCCCCTGCCGGAGCACGTCGCCATCATCATGGACGGCAACGGACGCTGGGCCACCCGGCGTGGCCTGCCGCGGATCGCCGGCCATCGCGAGGGCGTGAAAGCGGCGCGGCGCATCGTCACCGCCGCGGCCACCGTCGGACTTCGCTACCTCACCCTGTTCGCCTTCTCCACTGAGAACTGGACGAGACCGGAAACAGAAGTTTCCACGCTGATGCGCCTGCTGGAGAGGTCCATCGGAGATGAGCTGCCCGAGCTGGTGCGGCGCAACGTGCGCTTGCGAGTCATCGGGCAGCCCCATCGGGTGCCCGCCGCAGTCCAGCGAGGCATCGACCGGGTCGTGCGAGCCACCGCCGACAACACCGGCCTGACCCTGCTCATGGCCTTCAACTATGGTGGGCGCGACGAGGTGCTGGATGCCGTACGGTCGCTCGCGCAGCAGGTGAAAGCGGGCAGGCTCGAGCCCGATGAGATCACCGAGAAGCACGTGAGCCAAGCCCTGTACACGGCTGATGTGCCCGACCCCGATCTTCTCATCAGGACGAGCGGTGAGATGCGGGTCTCCAACTTCCTCCTGTGGCAGATCGCGTACACGGAGCTCTGGATCACCCCGATCATGTGGCCCGACTTCGCGGCGCTCGACTTGTATCGGGCGCTCGCGGAGTTCCAGGGGCGGACACGCCGTTTCGGCGGACTGTGACATGGGGGTGGTGGCTGTCTCCCTGCGGCGCGCCGGCGAGGGTCACGTGCTGCTGAAGCGTATCCTCAGCGCAGTGGTGCTCGTTCCGGTGGTGGTGTGGATCGTGGCGGGGGCGCCGCCGTGGATCTTTCAGTGGTTCGTGGTCGTGTTGAGCGCCGCGGCCAGCTGGGAGCTCTGTCACCTCTTCCAGGGGACCGGACGCGTGGCCCGGCCCTGGTTGACGGCGCTCTGCGCCGCGGTGGTCACGGCCAGCTTCATCTTCCCCGGCGCGCCGGTGGCGGCGCTGGCGGTGACCACCGGGCTGATTCTCGCTGCCTCGCTCTGGATACCCAGCGGGCCTTCGAGTGACGCGGTGGTGATCGGACTGACGAGTCTCTGCTATATCGGTGTCCTCATGGGGCACGCCCTCCTCCTGCACCAGCTCGCTGATGGGCGGGCCCTGATCCTCTTCCTCCTCGCCGTCACCTGGGCTGGGGAGACCGCAGCCTACCTGGTTGGCTCGGCCATCGGACGCCACAAGCTTGCGCCGAAGATCAGTCCAGGGAAGACGGTCGAAGGGGCGGCGGGCCAACTCCTCGCTTCGGTCGTGGCGGCATGGGCGCTCGCCGGATTGGTGCCGCGCTGGTCCAGCGTGGAGACGAGCATGGCCGGACTCCTCTTGGGCGCGGTGGGGCAGGTGGGCGACCTCGCCGAGTCCGTCATCAAGCGGAGTGTCGGCGCCAAGGAGGCGGGGAATGTTTTCCCCGGCCACGGTGGGCTCCTCGACCGGATCGACGGCCTCTTGTTCAACACGCCCGCGCTCTTCTACTACGCGGGAGTCCTCGGGGGACGAGCGTGAAGCGCATCACCATCCTCGGCGCCACTGGCTCCGTTGGACTCCGCACCCTCGAGCTGATCTCGAGTTTTCCCGAAGAGTTCACGGTGGCCGGGTTGGCCGCGCGCGGCTCCAACGTTGACGTCATCGCCGACGTGTGCCGCAAGTACGCGCCAAAGGTCGTCGCCCTGCTCGACGGAGAGGCTGTCGATCGGCTCGCCGGCCAACTGCCGAGGCCACGGCCCGATCTGCTCCGTGGTCCGGAGGGGCTGGTGGCCCTCGCCGAA
Source organism: Candidatus Methylomirabilota bacterium (assembly GCA_046726415.1). GTDB lineage: Bacteria > Methylomirabilota > Methylomirabilia > Rokubacteriales > CSP1-6 > CAVWFS01. The sequence continues at coordinate 31,066 of JBKPAK010000213.1, read as the reverse complement.
GAGGTCGACGCCGACATCGTGGTATCGGCGCTCGTAGGGGCGGCCGGACTCTTGCCCACCATGGCGGCCATCCAGGCGGGCCGGACCGTAGCGCTGGCCAACAAGGAAACGCTGGTGATGGCCGGGGGCCTCATGATGGCGGCGGCCCGCGCGCGGGGGGTGTCACTGCTCCCCGTGGACTCCGAGCACAGTGCCGTGTTTCAGTGTTTGCAGGGACATAATCGCCAGGACGTCCATCGGGTCCTACTGACGGCGTCGGGCGGACCCTTTCGCGAGCGCCCCCGGCATACCTTTGCCTCGATCACTGTGGAGGACGCCCTGCGCCATCCCACGTGGAAGATGGGGGCGAAGATCACGATCGACTCCGCGACCCTGATGAACAAGGGACTGGAAATTATCGAGGCCCGGTGGTTGTTCGATCTCGATCCCGACCGCATCGCCGTGGTCGTGCATCCGCAATCGATCGTGCACTCGATGGTCGAGTACATCGACGGCTCGGTCATTGCCCAACTCGGGATCGCGGACATGGGGGTTCCCATCCTCTACGCGCTGACCTACCCCGAGCGGCGCCCGGCCCCGGCAGCCCGCCTGGACCTCACCTGCGTGGGCCGCCTGACCTTCGAGGAGCCGGATACGGACCGCTTCCCGTGCCTCGCCCTGGCTCGAAGCGCGCTGGGGCATGGGCCACGGGCTCCGGTCGTGCTCAACGCAGCCAACGAGATCGCGGTGGCGGCCTTCCTCGATCGGCGCATCGGATTTGCCGACGTCCCTATACTGATTGAGCGTGCTCTCTCGGCGGACGCGGGAGGCGGTCTCGCGTCGATCGAGGACTGCGTTGCCGTCGACGCAGAAGTACGGCGCAAAGTCCGAGGGTTTGTGGAGCCGCGCGGAGGAGGACGGTCGGAGTGACCACGGTCGTATCGTTCGTCATTGTGATCGGGATCCTGATTCTCATTCACGAGCTTGGCCACTTCATCGTCGCCCGCCTGGCTGGCGTTGGCGTGGAGCGCTTCTCCATCGGGTTCGGGCCAGTATTGCTGCGCTGGCGGGGGAAGGAGACGGAGTACTGCCTCTCGGTGATCCCCATGGGGGGCTACGTAAAGATGGTCGGCGAGGAGAGCCCGCTGGAAGGTGGCTCATCGCTCGCCTCGGATCCGGCCAAGGCCTTCGCCGCCAAGCCCCTTTGGGCGCGCTTCCTCATCGTCTTTGCGGGGCCCGGCATGAATTTCGTCCTGGCCGCCGTGATCTTCGCCGTCGTCCTGGCCACTGTGGGGCGCCCGGTGTGGCCGGCTATCGTGGGGAAGGTGGCAGACGGGGGGCCGGCCGCGATGGCCGGCCTGCGGAGCGGCGACGTCGTGCTGAAGATCAACGGCGCCGCGGCGAGGAACTGGGAGGATCTCGACCGGGTGGTGGCCTCTTCCGAGGGCCGGCCACTGCAGCTCACCGTCGCCCGTGACGGCACCGAGGTAACGCTGTCGCTGACCTCGCGGCGCTCGGTGACGCGCGATCCAATCTTCAAGGAGCCGCGCGAGGTTTGGGAGATCGGGGCGGGACCCCAGCTCACCCCGCACATCGGGGCGGTTAACGGTGACTCGCCCGCCGCCCGCGCCGGACTCCAGCCGGGGGATGCGGTGGTGGCGGTGGCTGGAGAGCCGGTGTTCACGCCGGAAGACCTCATGCAGGCCATTCAGAAGCGCCCAGGGCAGACGTTCGAGCTGATGGTCGAGCGAGGGGGTCGGCGCCAGGCATTGACGGTGACCGCCGAGCGCAAGACCGAGAAGGCGCCATCCGGGGAGGACGTGCAGGTCGGGCGCATCGGCGTGTCCATCGTCACCCGAACCGTGACCTACGAGCCTTACCCGCCGCTGGCCGCCGTGTGGTACGGCAGCGTGCGAACGTGGGACATGACCGTGGTGACCGTCAAGGGCTTGTGGAAAATCCTCTCCCGGCAGATCGATTCGTCGAACATCGGCGGGCCCATCCAGATCGCCTCCGAGGCGGGTCGCCAGGCCAGGGAAGGCCTCGGCTCGCTTGCCCTCTTCACGGCCATCATCAGCGTGAACCTGGCCGTGCTGAACCTCTTGCCCGTGCCGATGCTGGACGGCGGCCACTTGCTCTTCTTCCTCATTGAAGCCGTGTTGGGACGGCCGCTGTCGTTGAAGAAGCGGGAGGCGGCCCAGCAGCTCGGGTTCGTGCTGCTCATGCTGCTCATGGTGTACGCGCTCTACAACGATCTGGTCCGCATCGACGCCTTCAAGTTCCTCCGGCAGTAAGAGAGAAGGACGCGGTGAAAATTCCGGCCACCATAGGGGCGAGATGATCACTCGGCGCACGACCCGACAGATTCAGCTCGGTGGGGTGAAGGTGGGAGGCGAGGCACCGCTCACCGTGCAGTCGATGACCAAGACGGACACCCGCGACGTGCAGGCCACGCTGCTCGAGATCTGGTCGCTGGAAGCGGCCGGCTGCGAGATCGTGCGGTGCGCGGTCCCGGTACGGGAGGCGGCCGAAAAGCTGGCGGAGATCAAGCGCCAGATCCGCATCCCGTTGGTGGCAGACATCCACTTCAACTACAAGCTCGCCCTGATCGCTCTGGAGCAAGGGGTCGATGGTTTGCGGTTGAACCCCGGGAACATCGGAGGCGTGCCATTCGTCCGGGAGGTCGTCAATCTGGCCAAGGAGCGAACGATCCCCATTCGCATTGGCGTCAATGCCGGATCGCTGGAGAAGGATCTCCTCGCGAAGTACGGCGGCCCCACCCCGGAGGGCATGGTGGAGTCCGCCCTACGCCACATTCGGATCCTGGAGGACCTCGACTACCCTGAGATGAAGGTCTCCCTCAAGGCGTCCGATCCCCTCATGATGATCGAAGCCTACCGCATGCTCGCCGACCAGGTGGACTACCCGTTCCATCTGGGCGTCACCGAAGCGGGCACTCCCGGCGTCGGCACCATCAAATCGGCGGTGGGTCTGGGGGCCCTCCTCTCGGAGGGGATCGGCGACACCCTCCGCGTCTCCCTGTCCGCGGATCCTACGGAGGAAGTGCGCGTCGGCATCGACATCCTCAAGTCGCTGGGGCTGCGCAAGGGGGGGCTGACCTTCGTGTCCTGTCCGTCGTGCGGGCGCGCCGACGTGGATCTGGTGAAGCTGGCGCGGCAGGTAGAAGAAGAGTTCAAGGGGTTGAACGAGGAGATCCACATCGCGGTCATGGGTTGCGAGGTGAACGGGCCAGGCGAGGCACGGGCGGCCGACATCGGCGTGGCCGGCGGCCGCGGTATCGGCCTGATCTTCAAGAACGGCGAGGTCGTTCGCAAAGTCCCCGAGGCCGACATTGTGAAGGCCATGCGCGAAGAGGTGGACAGGTTCATTTCGGAGCGACGCGCGGCGCCGACCGCGGTCGCTGAGTGAGAGCGTCCATGGGCCAGTACGACATTCACGTGTTCGTGTGTACCGCCGGCGAGACCTGCCCGACCCAGGGCGACGTGCAGAAGTTCGTCAAGTACCTGCGCGGCGAGGCGTTCAAGGCCGGGAAGAAGGACGAGGTTCGCGTGAACCATGCTGGGTGCTTCTCCCAGTGTGGTCACGGCCCGATGATCGTGGTCTATCCCGAGAACGTATGGTACGCGGGGGTCCAGGAATCGGACCTCGACGACATCATGCAGTCGCACATCCTCGGCGGTAAGCCTGTGGAGCGCCTACTCTACCAGCCGGGCGTCAAGGGAGCCAACAAGAAGAAGGACGATCACGCGTGAGATGCGGCTGACGCGGTCTCTCGTTCCCACGCTGCGCGAGGCCCCAGCCGAGGCGGAGGCGCTCAGCCACCGCCTCATGCTTCGGGCGGGTCTCGTGCGCCAGCTGGGGGCCGGCATCTACGTCTATCTCCCCCTCGGACTGCGGGTGCTCGACAAGATCACCACCATCATTCGCCAGGAAATGAACGCCATCGGGGGACAGGAGCTGAGCATGCCCGTACTCCAGCCGGCCGAGCTCTGGCGCCAGTCCGGGCGATGGGACGCCATCGGCGAGGAGATGTTCCGGCTGAAGGACCGTCACGGACGGGACATGTGCCTCGGCATGACCCACGAGGAAGTGGTGGCCTGGCTGGCGGCCCGCGAGATTCGCTCGTATCGCGACCTGCCCCAGATCTGGTACCAGATCCAAACCAAGGAGCGCGACGAGGCCCGACCGCGCTCGGGTGTGCTGCGAACGCGCGAGTTCGTCATGAAGGATTCGTATACGCTCGATCCCGACGAAGAGGCGCTGGAGCGGTCGTATCTCGCCCACGAGCATGCGTATCGTCGGATTTTCGACCGGTGCGGCTTGCGCTATTACGTCGTGCAGTCGGATCCCGGCATGATGGGTGGCCTTGGCTCGCACGAATTCATGGCCCCCAGCGCGGCCGGCGAGGACGAGGTGGCGCTGTGCAGCCAGTGCGGGTACGCGGCCAACGTGGAGCTGGCCCGGGGCAAGCCAGAAGCGCCAACGTTCCCAGACTGGGACGGCGGAGAAGTCCCCACCCCCAATGCCCGGACCATCGCCGAGGTATCGGCCCTCCTCCACATCGACCCGCGACTGATCATCAAGTCGCTTCTCTACGTGACGGCGTCGGGCCCCGTGCTCGCCCTCGTGCGCGGTGATCATGCGCTCCACGAGCGGAAGCTGGCGCGGGCCCTCGGCGAGGAATTCCGGCCTGCCCATCCCGAGGAGGTGACGCACCATCTCGGAGCACCGCCCGGCAGCATCGGGCCGCTCGGTGAGCGCGTGCCCGTGCTGGCCGACGAGGCCTTGGCGACGGGCTCTTATGTGGTCGGAGCCAATCGCGAGGGGCACCATCGTCGCGCCGTGGTGCCCGGGCGGGACTTCGGCTGCCGTTTTGTCGACCTCCACACGGTCGTGGCGGGCGAGGCCTGTCCGCGCTGTGGGGCGCCTCTGGCGGTAGAGCGCGCCATTGAAATCGGCAACATCTTCAAGCTGGGCACGAAGTATTCGGTTCCCCTCGGCGCCATGTATTTGGACGAGTCCGGCAAGGAGCGGCCGATCGTGATGGGAAGCTACGGCATCGGTCCCGCGCGGATCGCCGCCTCGGTTGTGGAGCAGCTCACGGACGAGGACGGCATCGTTTGGCCGTGGTCCATTGCCCCGTTTCATGTCCACATCGTCCTGGTGAGCGGGCGCGATGCCGCGCAAGTCAGCGCGGCCGAGGAGCTCTACGCCGAGTGCTGGCGGCGCGGCCTGGAGGCGCTGCTCGATGACCGAGACGAACGTCCGGGCGTCAAGTTCAAGGATGCCGACTTGTTGGGCGTGCCCGTCCGCGTCACCGTGGGCAATGCCCTCACGAAGGATGGGATGATCGAAGTGCGGGCTCGCCGGGATCGCCGGGAGAGACGAGTGCCCAAGGACGAAGCCGCCGACGCCATCGTCGGGCTCCGACCGGCCGTCGGAGGTCCCGTCAGCGCTGGCTGAGCGGCCGTCGGGGTCCCCGTCAGCGCTGGCTGAGCGGCCGTCCAGGGTGCTGTCAGCGCTGCCTGAGCTTGCCTCCTGTCCATCCACGTGCTAAAGTCCTGAAAAAGTGGGCGCTGCCCACTTTTTTACTTTTGGTGAATTGCCGATGCTGGACGATGCTCAGCTCGCTCGGATCGAGGAGGTCATCCAGCCGGTGCTCCGGGACCACGGCCTAGAGTTGGTCGATGTGGATTGGCGAGGGTCCCGGCCTCGTGGGGCCCTGAAGGTGTTCGTGGACAAGTCTGGTGGCGTCAGGCTCGATGACTGCGAGCGAGTGAGCCGAGAACTGGGCGATCTCCTCGACGTGGCCGGCGTGATCGAGGATGCCTATGACTTGGAGGTATCCTCGCCTGGGCTCGATCGGTTGCTGCGCACGGAGCGCGAGTACCGATGGGCAATTGGCAAGCCGGTGCGGTGCTGGACGGCGGGAGGGCAGGAATTCGTCGGTCGGCTCGTCGAGGTGTGGCCCGATCGGCTCGTGCTGGAGCGGACGCAGCAAATGGTCGAGGTGCCGCGGGCGGCGCTGACGAAGGCCCGCCTCGACATCGAGGTGCCGTGGTCCCGACGGACGTGACGACAGCGTGAATCGCGAATTGATTGCCGTGATCGAACAGATCGGACGCGAGAAGGGGATCGATCCCGAGGTCCTCTTCGAGGCGCTGGAGTCTGCCCTACTGTCCGCGGCCAAGAAGACGCCGGACAACGTTCGCATGGAGCTGGATCGGAAGACCGGCGCATTGCGCGCCTACGGGCGCAAGAAGGTCGTCGACACCGTCGAGGATGCTTCGGTAGAGATCAGCTTGTCCGAGGCCAAGGCCCTCAATCCGGCCGCCGAACTGAGCGACGAGCTGGAACAAGAGCTGCCCCCGCAGCAGTTCGGACGCATCGACGCGCAGCGGGCCAAGCAGGTGATCCTGCAGCGGGTGCGCGATGCCGAGCGCGAGAGCATCTTCTCGGAGTTCGCCAACAAGGAAGGGCAAATCGTTCGCGGCGTCGTCCATCGCATCGAGAAGCGCAACGTCATCCTGGAAATCGGCAAGGCGGAGGCCGTCCTTCCCGAGCGGGAGCAAATCCCCGGGGAGCGCCACAATCCCGGTGATCGTATGCGGGCCTTCGTTCTCGAAGTGCGGCGGACGACCAAAGGCCCACAGGTGGTGCTCTCCCGCACCCATCCCGGCTACCTGGTTCGGCTGTTCGAGACGGAGATTCCCGAGATCCAGGAGGGTATCGTGGTCGTCAAGGCGGCGGCTCGCGAAGCCGGTGAACGCGCCAAGGTGGCGGTGGCCTCGACCCGACGCGACGTCGATCCCATCGGCGCCTGCGTGGGCTTGCGCGGCACCCGGATCCAGGTGATCAGCCGCGAGCTGCGCGGGGAGAAGATCGACATCATCGAGTGGTCGCAGGATCCGGCTACGTTCGTGGCGCGGGCGCTGTCGCCGGCCAAGGTGTCGATGGTGACGATCAGCGAATCCGAGACTCCCGACGAACCAGCGTCGGCCTTGGTGGTCGTGGCCGACAATCAGCTGTCGTTGGCCATCGGCAAGAAAGGACAGAACGCCCGCTTGGCGGCCAAGCTCACGGGCATGCGGATTGACATCAAGAGCGAGTCGGAGATCGAGGCCGAAGGAGCCACCGCGGATGATCCGCCGCGCGAGATGCTCGCTGCGCTCCTGAGCTTGCCCGAGGTGTCGCCCGAGTTGGCGGAGGCCCTGGACACGGCCGGCCTCGGTTCTCCCGAGGCCATCGTCCAGGCCGGGCTGGAGCGTCTGCGGGAAGTTCCCGAGATCGGCCCGCGGTGCGAGACAATCTATGCGGCAGCGGAGCAGTGGCTGGTCGGCAAACGCGCGGGATCGGTGCCGGTGACATCGCGGGAGCCGGCGGCGGACGAAAATGCCGGACCCTCGTGAGGCATCGCAGCGCAGGTGGCCGAGGCCCTCGTGAGGCAGCCGAAGTGCGGGTGGCCGAGGCCCTCGTGAGGCAGCCGCAGCGGACGTGTGTCGCGTGCCGGGCTGTGAAGGGCAAGGTGAGCTTGGTGCGGCTGGCGCTCAGGAGGAGCGGAGAGGTGATCGTGGATTCGACCGACCGGGAAGGGGGGCGCGGCGCGTACCTGTGCCCGGAGGCCAGGTGTCTGGCGCGTGGTCTGGAACGAGGCCGGCTGGCACACGCCTTCAGGAAGCCATGTGCTGTTGGGCCGAGCCTGGCGGGGGAGGTGAGGGAGCGGTGGCAGCTGGCAAGGTGAAGGTGATCGAACTCGCCAAGGAACTCGGCGTGACCAGCAAAGATCTCATGGTCGCCGCCGAGGAGATGGGACATAAGGGCGTGCGTGCCATGACGCCCCTCGACAGCACGCTTGCCAACGCTCTTCGCGTGAAGCTCGGAAAGGGACGCGAGCTCCCCGAGGAGCCCAAGCCCAAGCGGGCAGCCCGACCCAGGGCGACCAAGGCCGCCGAAGGCGACGGCGCGCCTGTCAAGCCCACGCGCGCCCGCAAGACTGCGGCTTCCGAGGAAGAAATACCGGTCGATATCAAGCCTGCGGCAACCATCGTGAAGCCCAGACCAAGCGCGACGGAGCCCGCTCCCGAGCTCCCGGCCGTCACGAGACCGGAGATCAAACCAGAGCCTCCGGTCATCGAGCCAGTGGCGCCGGCAGCAGCGGTGTCGCCGGTGGAACCTTCCTCCACCCCCCCCGCGCCTCCCAGGCGGCCGGAACCCCGTGTGGTTCCCTTTCGGCCAACCGAGCGCCCGGCGGCGCCCCCCCCCCCACCCCGGAGTCCTCGGCAGCCGGTTGGGCCTTTTTCGCCACCTCGGGTGACGATTGGTCCACCCCGGCCGGCGGCGCTTCCTTCGCCGCCGCGTCCGCCCCGGCCGCAGCCGGCGCCTACCGTTGTGCCTCCCGCGGCGACGGCGCCCCCGGTCGCGGAACCGAGTGCCGTTCCCGTCGCAGAACCACCGATTGTCCTGGACATTCCACCGGTCATCACGCCGCCACCCATTCCAGTAGTCGCTGCCGAAGCGCCTCCCGCGGAGGTCCGGCGGGAGCTGATCCGTGTGCCCGAGTCAGTGACGGTGGCCGAGCTGGCGGAAAAGATGCGACGCAAGTCGGGTGAAGTCATCAAGGCCCTCGTCGAGCTCGGCGTGATGCGCATGGTGAACGACCTGCTCGATCCCACGGAGGCAAAGCTCGTCGCTGACAAGTTCAACGTCGACCTGGAGATTCGCTCCGTGGAGGGCGGTATCCTGGAGGAGGACGAGAGCGATCCCGCGCAGCTGACTCTGCGGCCTCCCGTGGTGACCGTCATGGGACACGTCGACCACGGCAAAACGTCGCTCCTCGACGCCATCCGACGCACCAAAGTGGCGGAGAAAGAGTTCGGGGGGATCACGCAGCATATCGGCGCCTATCAGGTCGTGACCTCGCATGGCAAGGTCACGTTCCTGGACACACCTGGACACGAGGCGTTCACGGCCATGCGGGCCCGCGGCGCTCAGGCCACCGACATCGTGATCTTGGTGGTGGCGGCCGACGACGGGGTGATGCCGCAGACCGTCGAGGCCGTCAACCATGCGCGGGCGGCGAACGTACCGATCCTGGTGGCGGTCAACAAGATCGATAAACCGGAGGCGGATTCCGACCGAGTCAAGCGTGAGCTGGCCAATCTCGACTTGGTGCCCGAGGAGTGGGGCGGTCAGACGATCTACGTGCCGACCTCGGCCAAGCGGGGCACCGGAATCGAGCAACTCCTGGAGATGACGGCCCTGCAGGCCGAAGTCCTCGAGTTGAAAGCCAACCCCAATCGCGCCGCCAAGGGAGTGATCATCGAGAGCCGGCTCGACCGCGGTCGGGGCGCTGTCGCTACCGTGCTCATCCAGACCGGCAGCTTGCGAGAAGGGGACGCGGTGGTCGTCGGCGCGCACTCGGGGAGGATTCGCGCCCTCGTCGATGCCTCGGGCAAGAAGGTGAAGTCGGCTGGTCCATCCGACGCCGTCGAGGTCCTCGGGCTTTCCGGAGTTCCTTCGGCGGGCGATGTCCTGGTGGCCGTCTCCGACGAGCGAAAGGCCCGGCAGATCGCAGCGATGCGCCAGGACCGCGACCGCGCCAAAACCAAAGCGGCGACGCGGATCACCCTGGAGGGGCTGCACAAGCAGATCCAGACCGGCGAGGTGAAAGAACTACGACTGATCCTGAAGGGCGACGTGCAGGGTTCGGTGGAGGCCCTGACCGAGTCGCTGGAGCGGCTGTCGACCGAAGAGGTCAAGCTCAAGGTGATCCACGCGTCCGTGGGGGCCATCAACGAGAGCGACGTGATGCTGGCCTCGGCCTCCAACGCCATCGTGCTGGGCTTCAACGTCAAGGCCGAACCAAAAGCCGCCAGCCAGGCCCAGGCCTCGGGAGTGGACGTCCGGAACTACAACGTGATCTACGAGGCCATCAATGACCTGCGGGCCGCTCTGGCCGGGATGCTGGCCCCCGAGATCCGCGAGACGATCGTGGGCAGGGCCCAGGTACGTCAGATCTTCAACATCTCCAAGCTCGGCCCGGTGTGCGGCAGCTACGTCGAGGAGGGCAAGGTCGTGCGGTCGGCGAGGGTACGCGTCAAGCGGGGTGCCGACGGGCTGGGCGAGGGGACGGTGACGTCGCTGAAGCGCTTCAAGGACGAGGTGCGCGAGGTGCCGGCGGGTTTGGAGTGCGGTATCGGGGTCAGCGTGGGTGGCGTGCAGGCCGGTGACATCCTCGAATTTTTCACGACGGAGGAAGTCGCGCGCACGCTCTGATCGCGCGCAGAGGCCCGGCATGTCCGTCGCGCGCGTGGTCCTGGGCACGGTGGAGCTTCATCTCCCCGACATCCATTCTCTGAAGGGCAAACGTCAGGTCCTCAAGAGCCTCAAGGACAAGCTCAGGAACCGGTTCGAGGTCGCGGTGGCCGAGGTCGATCACCACGACGTCTGGCAGCGGGCGACTCTGGCCGTCGCGTACGTGTCTCACGACGGGCGGCACGCCAATGCCGTGGTGGCCAAGGCCGTCGATTTCATCGAGGCGAATGTGGACGGGCACGTGCTCGACACTTCAGTGGAGGCCCTGTGAGAGCCTGGGACCGACGCGCCGTAGCGGCGGCTTGGCTGCGGCAATCGGGGACCAGCGCTCCGAGCGATTCCGGTGGGAGATCTCGGGGAAAGCAGCGCCGCTTCCCCCGGCGTTAAGTCGAGTGCAAGGCAAGCGCCTGGACCGCGTGAATCAGCTCATCAAGGAGGAGGTGTCGATGCTCCTCCAACGGGAGCTCAAGGACCCGCGGTTGGGCTTCGTGACCATCACCGAGGTCGAGACCACGAAGGATCTACGCCTGGCCAAGATCTACGTGTCCGTGTTGGGCACGGAGGAGCAATGGGTGTCGTCGCTGGAGGGATTGGCGAGTGCGCGCGGCTTCATCCGGCACTGGCTCCGCGATCACCTCGATCTTCGCGTGACCCCGATTCTGGAGTTCCGGGCCGATCGATCGATGGAGCATGGCGCCCGCATCCAGGCTCTCCTCAAGCGACTCGCCGGCGAGCGCCCGGCGTGACGGGGCTCAGGGTTCCCGCCGACGCCTTGGCCGCCGTCCGGGGCCACAGTGGACGGGCGTTGATGCTCGGTCATGTGCATCCCGACGCCGACGTCCTGGGAACTCTCCTCGCGCTGGGTCTGGCTCTGGAGAGCCGCGGATGGAATGTGCTCTACGGCGGACCTCATCCGGCCCCCGCCATCCTCGACTTCCTACCGGGAGTTGAGCGGTATCACACCCTCGACGAAGTCGTGGATGCCTTCGACCTCACGGTCCTGACGGACTGCCCCAACCCGGACCGCACCGAAGGCCTCCTGGCTCAAGCTCGCGCCGCGACCCGCTGCGTGCTGAACGTCGATCATCATCCCGACAACCGGCGTTATGGCGATGTGAACTGGGTCGATTCGACCGCGGCGGCGACGGGCGAGTTGGTGTACGAGTTGCTCGTTGCCCTCGGAGTGGCAGTGACCCCGGCGTTGGCGACCAACTTGTACACGGCCATCCACACTGACACCGGCTCTTTCCGCTATTCCAACGTGACGCCTGACACGTTTCGCATCGCGGCCGCCCTCGTGAGCGCCGGCGCCGACCCGGCCCGGGTGGCCAGCGCGCTCTACGAGCGCCGTCCGCGCGAGGCGTTGGGCTGGCTCGGCAAGGTGCTGGCACTTGTCCAGGTGAGCGAGGACGGGCGGGTGGCCTGGCTGGCCGTGCCCCCCGGGCTCGTGCCAGAGTCGTTCATCGAGGCCGAGGACCTCATCAACTATCCGCGGTCGATCGACTCCGTCCGCGTGGCCTGTCTCTTTCGCGAGCGGGAAGGCCGCGTCAAGGTGAGTCTTCGAGGCAAGGGGGATGTCGACGTCAATCGGATCGCCTCTCAATTCGGCGGGGGAGGGCATCGCAACGCGGCGGGGTGCACCCTGGCCGGGTCACTGGAGGACGCGATCAGGGACGTGCTCGCCGCGGTGGAGGCGGCCCTGCACGGCGTCGGCGGGCGAGGCGCCTAGACGTGGCGCTGCGCGCCCGCCATTCGACGTGCTCGGGAGTGGTGGTGATCGACAAGGCGGCCGGACTCACGTCGTTCGATGTCGTCGCTCGCGGCCGGCAGGCCCTCGGCGAGCGCCGCATCGGCCACGCGGGTACGCTCGATCCTGCCGCCGTCGGCGTGCTTCCCCTGCTCGTAGGGGAAGCGACCAAGATGATGCCGTACCTCGTGGATCAGGAGAAGGAGTACGTCGCGACCATCCGGCTCGGCATCACGACCGACACCCACGATCTCGAAGGGCGAGTCGTGGCCAGGGCGCCCGTTCCCATGCTGGATCACGATCGAGTCGACCGGACATGCCGACGGTTCGTCGGTCGCATTCGGCAGACGCCTCCCATGTTCTCTGCTGTCCACCACGCAGGCCGACGTCTCTACGAGCTGGCCCGTCAGGGGGTCGAGGTCGCGCGTGAAGCGCGCGAGGTCACGGTCCACTCCATAGACGTTCTGGACGTGCGTGAGGACCGCGTGCAAGTCCGGATCGTGTGCGGCAAGGGCACGTATATCCGGACGCTTGCCGCCGACCTGGGCGCTGATCTCGGTTGTGGGGGCGCCCTAGAGCGCCTCGTCCGGGAACGCGTGGGTCCGTTCACGCGGGGCCAGGCGTTGCCATCGGACGAGCTTGCACGGATGGAGCGCTCGGCCGTGCTGGCACGACTGCTCCCAGTCGATGCGCCGCTCGCGGGCTGGCCGATCGTGGAGCTTGCCGAGCGGGATGCGGTGGCGTTCGTCCACGGGCAGCACGTCGCCATGCTGCGCAGAGGGATGGGAGAGTCACTCGTCCGCGTTCGAGACGGGCAGGGGAGGTTCCTCGGGATTGGCGAGGTCGTCTCGAGCGGCACCCGAGTGCGGCCAGAGCGGATCGTCGGTGCGGATCGTTCGGGGGCTCGAGTCCTTCCGGCCTGAGGCAGCCGGGGGGGTCGTCGCCCTAGGCGCGTTCGATGGCATCCATCTCGGTCACCGCAAGATCCTCGGGGTGGCGGTGGAGCGCGCACAGGCCATCCGCGCCGCCTCGCTCGCGTGCACGTTCGATCCCAGTCCGGTGGAAGTGCTTCAACCGACTCGCGCCCCGCTTCCCATCACGACCCTCGAGGAGAGGCTCGATCTGATCGCCGAGGCGGGCATCGACACCACGGTCGTGCTTCATTTCACGGCGGAGCTGGCGGCGGTTGAGCCCGAGGTGTTCATCGAAGACGTGATGCTGCGGCGGCTCGGCGTCGTGGAGATCGTCGTCGGATTCAACCACCGCTTCGGGCGGGGCGCGCGCGGCGATCCCGCACTGCTGGAGGCCTTGGCCGGGCGCTTGGGCTTTCGAGCCCACGTGATACCACCTCTGATCGTCGACGGCATTCCCGTCTCGTCGTCGGAGATCCGCGCCGCCTTGCAGCGCGGTGATCTGGAGCGGGCTAATCGGCTGCTGGGACGGGAGTACTCCGTCGCCGGAAAGGTAGTGCGCGGCGCGGGTCGCGGCCGGACGCTTGGATTCCCAACAGCGAATGTGAGACCCGAACGTCCTCCCCTGGTCCCGCTGGGCGTCTATGCCTGTCGGGCGCGGGTGGGCGAGAGCGTCCACAAGGCGGTGCTCAACGTGGGACGGCAGCCAACGTTCGGTGAGAACGAGGTGGCGATCGAGGCGCATCTCCTCGATTTTCATGACGATCTCTATGAAAACCGCATCGATCTCGCGCTGGTCAAACGGCTGAGAGAGGAGATGAAATTCCCCTCGGTGGAAGCCCTCCGTCGGCAAATCGCGGCCGACGCCGCGCTTGCCGCCAGCCTGCTGTAGAGTGCGTGGTTCCCGTTCCTCCGAGATCTGGCCTGCGCGGAGGACCCGTGTTAGAGTAATGGTATCTGCTGATGGCGTAAGCCTTTTTGAACCCGTTCCGGCGGAGCACCTCCCTGGGGCGTGGCGATTGTAAGGGGGCCCTCCAATGCCGCTGACCGCCGAGAGGAAGAAGGACCTGATCGAGCAGTTCAGGACGCACGAAGGTGACACTGGCTCTCCCGAGGTCCAGATCGCTCTGCTGAGCGAGCGGATCAACGGACTCACGGAGCATTTCAAGCAGCACGCCAAGGACCATCACTCCCGGCGCGGGTTGCTCATGCTGATCGGCAAGCGGCGAGGGCTTATCGAGTACCTCAAGCGGGAGGATCCCGAGCGATATCGAGCCTTGCTCGATAGGCTCGGCATTCGCCGGTGAACGGGCGTTCCCGCGCGGAGTGTTGCTGGTCCTCGGACGGAAAGACCCCGGGGGCCCAGAGGCGCGGACTGCTGCCGCCTCCTAATGGTGGTCGCCGGAAAACGGCCGAACCACGAGGACAAGCATTCGTATGAGTCATACGGTTTCGATCGACTTTAACGGTCTCCCGTTCACCCTAGAAACCGGCAAGGTTGCCAAACAGGCCGATGGTGCCGTCGTCGTCCGCAGCGGTGGGACGATGATCCTGGCGACCTGTGTGGCCGCCAAGAGCGCTCGGGACGCCCAGGACTTTTTCCCCCTGACCGTTGACTATCGGGAACGGGCGTATGCCGGCGGCCGTATCCCGGGCGGCTACTTCAAGCGGGAAGGGGCTCCCGTGAAGAAGGAAATCCTCACGTCCAGGCTCATCGACCGACCCATCCGACCGCTCTTCCCGAAGATGTTCCGCAACGAGGTCCAGGTCATCTGTTTGGCGATCTCCGGTGATCAGGAGCACGACCCGGACATCCTGGCCATGAATGGCGCCTCGGCGGCCGTCTGCCTCTCCGGAATTCCCTTTGACGGGCCGGTCGGCGCGGTGCGTGTGGGGCTCGTCGACGGACGGTTCATCGTCAATCCCACCAATACGCAGCAGCTCACCTCGACCCTCGATTTGGTGATCGCGGGTACCGAGGACGCTGTCCTCATGGTGGAGTCGGGCTCCAAGGAGATCGCCGAGGAGGCGATGCTGGAGGCCATCGCGTTCGGTCACGCCGAATGTCGCCGGCTGGCTCGAGCCCAGAAGGAACTGGTCGAGCGCGCGGGGAAGCCGCGCTGGGCGTTCGATCCGAACGCCGGCCGCGACGAGGCCCTGGGCGCCCGGATCCGTGAACTAGTGGGAACGAAGCTACTGGCCGCCCTCGACATCCACGAGAAGCATCGACGAGGGGAGGCCCTCGAGCGTGTCTTGCAGGAGGTCACGGCCGCCCTCGGCGGGGAGCAGAGCGAGTTGGGCGCGGTGCGGGAGGTCTTCGAGAGTCTCGAGGCGGCAGAGGTTCGGCGGCTGATCGTGGAGCGCGGCATCCGCGTGGACGGTCGAAAAGTTGACGAGATTCGACCGATCAGCATCGAGATGGCCTACCTGCCCCGGGCCCACGGCTCGGCCCTCTTCACGCGTGGCGAGACCCAGGCCATGGTGGCGGCGACCCTGGGCACCAAGTCCGACGAGCAGAAGATCGAGGCCCTCGAGGGTGAGACCTATCGCCACTTCATGCTCCACTACAACTTCCCCCCGTTCTCGGTGGGCGAAGTGCGGCGCTTCGGCTCGCCGTCGCGCCGGGATATCGGCCATGGGGCGCTCGCCGAGCGGGCGGTGGAGGCGGTGCTTCCGTCCAAGGAAGACTTCCCATATACGGTCCGGATCGTGTCCGACATCCTGGAGTCCAACGGTTCCTCGTCGATGGCGACGGTGTGCGGAGCGTCGCTGGCTCTCATGGACGCCGGCGTACCCCTGAAGAGCCACGTGGCGGGCATCGCCATGGGACTGGTGAAGGAGGGGGACCGTTTCGGGATACTCACCGACATCATGGGGACTGAGGACCACTACGGTGACATGGACTTCAAGGTGGCGGGAACGGAGCGCGGAATCACCGCGCTGCAGATGGACATCAAGATCGCCGGGGTGTCCGTGGACATCATGCGGACGGCCCTGCAGAACGCCCGGGAGGCACGCCTCACGGTCCTGGCCAAGATGCGCGAGGCTATCGAGAAGCCGCGGCCGGAACTGTCTCCGTACGCCCCGCGCTTCGTGACCATCAAGATCCGGCCCGAGAAGATCCGCGAGATCATCGGCCCCGGCGGCAAGGTCATCCGCGGCATCCAGGAGCAAACGGGAACCAAGATCGATGTCGAGGACGACGGCAAGGTGACGGTGTTCTCCCCGGATGGCGCGTCGGTGCAGAAGGCCGTGGGTATCATTCAGGACATCTGCCGCGAGGTGGAGCTTGATCGCATCTACCTCGGTAAGGTGAAGAAGATCGTCGAGTTCGGGGCCTTCGTGGAGGTCATCCCCAACACCGAGGGGCTGCTGCACATCTCGCAGATCGCCGAGACCCGAATCCGGACGGTCGGCGACGTGCTCACCGAGGGGGACGAGGTCCTGGTCAAGGTCATCGAGATCGACGGCAACGGCAAGATGCGACTCTCGCGCAAGATGGCCCTCCGCGAGCAGCCCGCACTGGCCGACCGGGAGAAGCTTAAGCAGGCCGGGGCGACGGTCGCTCGTGACTGAAGAGTACCGGAAGAGCGTTCTGCCCAACGGCATTCGCGTCCTGACCGAGCGCATGCCCCATGTCCGTTCGGTGGCCGTGGGGATTTGGTTGGGCACGGGGTCGCGCCGGGAGCCCGACAATCGCGGCGGCATCTCGCACCTCATCGAGCACCTCGTGTTCAAGGGTACGGCCAACCGGAGTGCCGAGACCATCGCGCGGACCATGGATTCGGTGGGAGGCCAGATGGACGCCTTCACCACCAAGGAGCACACCTGCTTCTACGTGCAGGTTCTGGACGAGCACCTGCCCCTGGCCGTCGATCTGCTGACCGACATCCTCCTGCACCCCCTGTTCGACAGCGAGGAGCTCGAGCGAGAGAAGTCGGTGGTCCTCCAGGAGATCAAAATGGTGGAGGATACACCGGACGACATCATCCACGACATCTTCGCGGAGCAGGTGTGGGTCGGTCATCCGCTGGGCCGTCCCATCCTGGGCACGCGCGACCGGGTGAACGGATTCAGCCGGCAGGCTGTGCTCGACCACTTTGCCGAGGAGTACGTTCCCCCCACGATCATCGTGGCCGTCGCCGGCAACGTCGAGCACGAGCGCGTGGTGGACTTGTTCGCCCGGGCCTTTGAGGGTTTCCAGCGGACGCCCATGGACCGGACGGACGCCCCGCCGCGCCTGTCACCAGGGGTGCAAATCGTCGGCAAGACGTTGGAGCAGGTCCACGTCGTGATGGGCTTTCCCGGACTGTCTCACGCGGCGCCCGAGCGCTACGCCCTCTTCGTCCTCAACGACATTATCGGGGGCAGCATGTCGTCACGGCTGTTCCAGGAGGTCCGCGAGCGGCAGGGGCTGGTATACTCCATCCACTCCGGGGCGCAGAGCTACCTCGATACCGGCCTGCTCTACCTGTACGCCGCCACCGACGCCTCGAACTTCTCGAAGATGCTCAAGTCGATCTTGAAAGAGCTGCGCGAGCTGAAGAAGAGCGGGATCACCGAAGACGAGCTGGCGCGGGCTCGCGACCACCTCAAAGGTAGTCTCATGCTCGGCCTCGAGTCCACCAGCAGTCGCATGAACCGACTGGCCAAGCAGGAGATGCATTTTGCGACATTCCTCTCCATGGATGCCATGCTGGCGGCCATCGCCGGGGTGCGCCTCGAGGAGGTCCAAGCCTTGCTGGGCCAGCTGCTCGACGAAGAGCATCTTGCCCTCACCACCCTCGGCCCCCTCGACCGCCGCAACCTGCCTCGCGAGTTGCTTCACCGCTGAGCGCACGAGCTCGCGATTGCTTCACCGTTGAGCGCACGAGAGGATCGGCGCCGACGATGCCTGTTGGGCGACCTCCGCTCGGAGTAGCATCCGCATGATCGAGCGTTACACGCGTCAGGCCATGGGCGCCATCTGGAGCGATGAGGCCAAGTACCGCGCGTGGCTTCGCGTCGAGATGGCGGTGTGCGAGGCGTACGCGCGGCGCGGCCGCATCCCGCCCGCGGCCATGGAGCGCATCCGGGCCAAGGCCCGGATCGACGTCGGGCGCATCCAGGAGATCCTGGGCCGGGTGAAGCACGAGATGATCGCCCTGCTGACCAACCTCGAGGAGTATCTGGACGAGGACTCCCGGTTCGTCCACATGGGCCTGACCTCGTCCGACGTGTGGGACACGGCCACGGCGCTCCAGCTGCGCGACGCGGCCGACCTCCTCATCGCCGGGCAGGAGCGCCTGCGCGACGTGCTCCGCGCCCTCGCCCTCCGCTACAAGGACACAGTCATGCTAGGGCGGACTCACGGCGTGCACGCGGAGCCCATCACCTTCGGCCTCAAGGTTGCTGTGTGGTACGCGGAGGCCGGCCGGAACCTCGAGCGGCTGCACCGGGCGCGCGAGGCGATCGCCGTCGGGAAAATTTCTGGCGCAGTGGGAAGCTTCGCCCACGTCGACCCCGAACTCGAGGAGGAGGTCTGCCGGGACCTCGGACTGGCTGCGGCCCCGGCGTCGACCCAGGTGATCCAGCGCGACCGGCACGCCGAGTATTGCGCGGTCCTCGCCATCGCCGCCGCGTCGCTCGAGAAGATCGCGGTTGAGGTGCGGAGCCTCCAGCGCACGGAAACGCTGGAGCTGCAAGAGCCGTTCGCGGAAGGCCAGAAGGGTTCGAGCGCCATGCCGCACAAGCGCAATCCCGAGCTGTCCGAGCGGATTTGCGGCCTGGCTCGCCTGCTCCGCACGAACGCCCTGGCCTCCCTGGAGAACGTCGCGCTCTGGCACGAGCGGGACATCAGCCATTCGTCAGTCGAGCGGGTCATTCTGCCTGACTCCACGATCCTCCTCGATTACATCCTGGACTTGACGGTCACCGTCCTGGACGGGTTACACGTCGATCCGGGGCGCATGATCGAAAATTTCGAGCGGAGTCATGGTCTCGTCTACTCTCAGCGCGTGCTCCTGCGCCTGACGGAGGCCGGCCTCGCCCGGCAGGTCGCTTACGAGCTGGTGCAGCGCCACGCCATGCGGGCGTGGCGCGAGCGGCGCCCCTTCTTCGACCTTCTGGCTGCTGACCCCGCCGTGACCGAGCGGGTGAGCGCCCAAGAATTGAAGGCTTGCTTCGAACCAGACTGGTACGTACGCAACGTGGACGCGGTCTTCCAGCGACTGGGTCTCTCCTGACGTCCGGGCGTTCGGAGCGAGGGACGTGATCGGGGGTGGGCAACGCGGAGGCTACCGGGGCCGGCACGCGGGGGGCGTGGAGCCCTGGAGCGATGTGCCGGCGCGCGAAGCCTCGGGCGCCGCCTCGGCGCTATCACGACTCCGGTGACGCTCCGGGTTTTGGTCCGGCTGAAGCCGGGCATCATGGACGTCCAAGGCACGGCGGTCCAGCGCGCCCTCGTGGGACTGGGCTTCTCGGACCTCAGCGAGCTCCGGATCGGGAAGGTGATCGAGATGGAGATCGAGGCCCCCACCTCGGAGCACGCGCGCGCGCGGGCCGACGAGATGTGCCGTCGGCTTCTGGCCAATCCCATTCTCGAAGACTACGTGGTCGAGGTCGTCGGGGAGGTTGCCGGTTCGCGCCCGGGACGCTAAGATGGAGTCGCGGCATGAACTTCGGCGTGGTCACCTTCCCCGGCACCTGGAGTGACGCCGACTTCCACTACGTCATTGCCGACGTCCTCGGTCAGCCCGTTCGCGATATCTGGCATCGAGAGACGGACCTGCGCGCCCTCGACTGCGTGATCCTCCCCGGTGGCTTCGCCTATGGCGACTATCTGAGAGCCGGCGCGGTGGCGGCGCGGTCACCGATCGTGGAGGCCCTCGGCGACTTCGTGGTGAAGGGTGGTCTCGTGCTGGGCTCGTGCAACGGGTTCCAGATCCTGTGTGAAGCGGGCCTCCTTCCCGGGGCGTTGATGCGGAACGAATGCTTGCAGTACCGCTGCCAGTCCGTCCATCTCAGGGTGGAGAATGCCGACACTCCCTTCACGCGCAGTCTCGAGAAGGGGCAGGTCCTGACGATGCCGATCTCGCACGGTGAGGGCAAGTACTGCGCCGATTCTGACACCCTGCAGCGGCTCAATGCGCAGCGACGGGTGATCTTCCGCTACACCACTGCCGACGGTCTTGAGGCGCCGTCCGCCAATCCCAACGGCTCGCTGGAAAGCATCGCGGGCATCGTCAACGAGGCGGGCACTGTCCTCGGCTTGATGCCGCATCCCGAGCGAGTGGCGGAGACGGCAATGGGGGGGACGGACGGCCTTCGCATCTTCCACTCCCTCCTCGGCACCCTGGTCGAGGCGGGTGGTTTCCCGCCGCGCTAGCCATCGCCGCGGGGACTTCGGCGACCGTCTCCATCGAGCTCGCGCGAAAGCTCGGGCTGACGGCCGACGAGTACGAGCAGATCGTCACCCGCCTGAATCGGACGCCCACGTACGCTGAGCTGGGTCTCTTCTCCGCGCTGTGGTCCGAGCACTGCGCCTACAAGCATTCGAGGGCCTTTCTGGGTCGGCTCCCGCAACGCGGTCCCGCCGTGCTCCAGGGGCCCGGCGAGAACGCCGGTGCCATCGACGTCGGCGACGGCTGGGCGGTGGTGTTCAAGATCGAAAGCCACAATCATCCGTCGTTCATCGAGCCTTTCCAGGGTGCGGCCACCGGCGTGGGCGGGATTCTTCGGGACATCTTCACCATGGGCGCGCGGCCCATTGCGCTCTTGGACTCGCTCCGCTTCGGTGATCCCCGCGATCCCCGAACGCGTCGTCTCGTCCAGGGCGTGGTCGCGGGCATCGGCTGGTACGGCAACTGCTTCGGATGTCCGACGGTCGGTGGGGAGATCGCTTTCGCCCCGGAATATGCGGGAAATCCGCTGGTGAACGTCATGTGCGTTGGCCTCGTGCGCGCGGATCGCCTGTTTCGGGCGCGCGCGGAGGGGGTCGGCAATCCGGTGTTCTATGTGGGCAACAAGACCGGGCGGGATGGGATTCATGGCGCCACGATGGCCTCGGCGACCTTCGACGATCGCGCCGAAGAGCGCCGGCCGACGGTTCAGGTGGGCGATCCCTTCACCGAGAAGCTTCTGCTCGAAGCATGCCTGGAAGCGATGGCCAGCGGCGCCGTCGTTGGCATCCAGGACATGGGTGCGGCTGGGCTGGCCTGCTGCACGTCAGAGATGCCGGCGCGGAGCGGGACCGGCATGGACGTCGAGCTGGATCGCGTGCCCCGCCGCGAGACGGGTATGACGGCCTACGAGATCCTTCTCTCGGAATCCCAGGAACGGATGCTTCTCGTCGCGGCGCGGGGGCGCGAGGCGGACGTGAGGCGGATCTTCGCCAAGTGGGAGCTGGACGCAGTCCAGGTGGGGCACGTGACCGCCGGGCCTGACCTCACCGTGCGCCTGGACGGCACTGTAGTCGCTCGGGTGCCGGTGCGAGCCCTGAGCGAGGCCCCCGTGTACGAGAGGCCAACCGCGGTCCCCCCGTGGTTGGCCGCCCAGCGTGCCGTAGACCCCCTCGGTTTCACCGCCCCCGGCGACGGCACCACCGCCCTCGAGGATTTGCTCGCCTCGCCGACTATCGCCTCCAAGGCTTGGGCAGTTCGCCAATACGACCAGCAGGTCGGAATCAACACGCTGGTGCTGCCGGGATCCGACGCCGCGGTATTGCGGGTCAAGGGCACGCGCCGCGGGCTGGTCGTCGCCACTGACGGCAATGGCCGCTACGTGGCCCTCGACCCGCGCCGGGGCGCGGCCATGGCGGTCGCTGAGGC
This sequence comes from Candidatus Methylomirabilota bacterium, assembly GCA_046726415.1. Taxonomy (GTDB): domain Bacteria; phylum Methylomirabilota; class Methylomirabilia; order Rokubacteriales; family CSP1-6; genus CAVWFS01. The sequence goes on along the minus strand of JBKPAK010000213.1, from coordinate 9,287 downwards.
TGCGCGGAACGTCTCCTGCGCCGGGGGTCGCCCGCTGGGCATCACAGACTGCATGAATTTCGGCTCGCCCGAGCGGCCCGAGATTCTATGGCAGTTCGCCGAAGCCATCGAGGGAGTGGCTGAGGCGTGTCGCGTCCTGGAGCTACCGGTAGTGGGCGGCAACGTTTCCTTCTACAATGAGACCAGTGGCCAGGCGATCCTCCCCACGCCGATCATCGGAGTGGTGGGCGTTCTGGACGAAGTGGCGCGGCATGCCACCCAGTGGTTCAAGAGCGACGGTCGGCGCATAGCCCTTCTGGGACCGGCCGCCGTCAGTCTGGGGGGAAGCGAATATCTCTGGATGCGACACGGCGTGCTCGGCGGCGAGTTGGCCCCCCTCGATCTCGCGCTGGAGGCGCGTGTGCAAGCGGCAGCCCGGGGGGCCGTGGAGGCTGGCCTGGCGACCGCCTGTCATGATTGTTCCGAAGGCGGTCTGGCCGTTGCCCTCGCCGAGAGCTGTATCTCGGGCCCCGCTCACGTCGGATGCTCGGTGAGCCTCGACGCGCACGAGCGGCCCGACGTCGTGCTCTTCGGTGAGGGGCCATCGCGGGTTCTCGTCGAAGTCGAGGCCGCTCAGACTCCTCGCTTCGAGGCGCTCATGGCCGAGTGGACCATTCCGTGGCGATGGATCGGGGAGACGGGCGGTGCGCGCATGGTGGTCAGGCTTGGGGAGCGGACGGTCGTGGACGCGGACCTGGCTGGGCTCGAGGCTGCGTGGAGGAATGGTTTTGAACGCCACGTGGGATGACGACAGATTCCACGACGAGTGCGGGCTGTTCGGCATCTGGAACCATCCCGAGGCGGCCAATCTGACCTACCTCGGCCTCTATGCGCTCCAGCACCGAGGTCAGGAGTCGGCGGGCATCGCGGCCACCGACGGGACCAGCTTTCACACCGAAAAAGCCATGGGCTGGGTGGCCGACGTGTTCGGACCGGAACGGCTGAGGCGGCTTCCCGGGCACCGCGCCATCGGCCACGTTCGCTACTCGACGGCTGGTAGTTCCAATCTCAGGAACGCCCAGCCTATCGCCGGCACGACCGCGCGGGGCCCGATCGCCATCGCCCACAACGGCAACCTCACCAACGCGGAAGCGCTCAGAACCGCCATGGAGCGCGACGGCGCCATCTTCCAGTCCAACTCGGACACAGAGGTGATTCTCCACCTTCTGGCCCGGGCTCCGGCGGCCCCGCTGGAGGAGCAGCTCCCGTACGTGCTCAATCAGGTCGAGGGCGCATATGCCCTTCTGCTCCTCACGCCGGAAGCCCTGTACGCCATCCGCGATGCTCACGGCTTCCGTCCGCTCTCGTTGGGACGGCTCGACGAGGCGTGGGTCGTGGCCTCAGAGACTTGCGCCTTGGATCTGCTGGAGGCTCGACACGAGCGCGACGTGGAGCCCGGCGAGCTGCTCGTCATCCGGAACACCGGAGTCACGTCGGTGCAAGCCTTTCCCGCGCGCCCACGCCTGCAGTGTGTCTTTGAATACGTCTATTTCGCCCGGCCGGACTCGGCGCTGTGGGGACGCAACGTCCACACGGTGCGTAAGGCGTTCGGGCATCAGCTGGCCCGGGAGCACCCGGTACACGCCGACATCGTCATTCCGGTTCCTGACTCCGGGGTCAGCGCCGCCCTGGGCTACTCCGAGGAATCGGGGACGCCCTACGAGATGGGACTCATCCGCAACCACTACGTCGGGCGCACCTTCATCGAGCCCAAGCAGGGCATCCGGCACTTTGGCGTGAAGGTCAAGCTCAACCCGATGCGGGAGATGCTGCAGGGGCGGCGGGTGGTGGTCGTGGACGATTCGATCGTGCGCGGGACCACGAGCCGGAAGATCGTCAAGATGATCCGTGGTGCCGGAGCCAGCGAGGTGCACATGCGCATCTCCTCGCCTCCCATCCAGTGGCCGTGTTACTACGGTATCGACACGCCCACGCGAAAGGAGCTGATCGCGGCGAGCCACGACATCGAGGAAATCCGGCGCTACCTCGGCGCCGACAGTCTCGGGCATCTGTCCCTCGAAGGCATGCTGAAAGCTACCGGCGCCGACCCCGAGCACTTTTGCCATGCCTGCTTCACGGGCGATTACCGCGTCGGCATCGAGCCCGAACGGACCCCGCAGCTGCGCCTCTTCGAACCGTAGGCATGGCTTCGCTCCTCGGTGGGTCGAGCTGACGTGACGGCGCGGCTGCGGGTCGCTGTCCTCGCATCGGAGCGAGGCTCGGATCTCGAAGGGCGTCTCGACCCGGCCGCCACTCTGCTCGTCGAGGAGCAGCGTCTAGACCCCGAATCCCGCCGCCCCGCGGCCAGCCGTCGGCTCGGGACCGTCGGTCGCCGAGGATTCGAGGGGACCACCGCATGAAGATCAGGCAGGCCCTTATCAGCGTCCACGACAAGACGGGTATTGTCGATCTGGCCCGGACGCTCACCGCATTCGGCATCGCGATCGTATCCACCGGGGGCACCGCGCGGCTGCTGCGCGAAGCGGGCGTGGCCGTCCGCGACGTCGCTGACGTGACGGGCTTCCCGGAGATGCTCGACGGCCGGGTCAAGACGCTGCATCCGAGAATCCACGGGGCTCTCCTGGCTCGGAGGGATCGCGCCGAGCATCTCGCCGCCCTCCAGCAGCATGGCATCGATCCGATCGACCTGGTCGTGGTGAACCTGTATCCGTTCGAGGCCACGGTCGCCCGCTCCGATGTCACTCGCGAGGACGCCATCGAGCAGATCGACATCGGAGGGCCCGCCATGATCCGGGCCGCCGCCAAGAATCACGCAGCCGTGGCCGTGGTGACGCATCCGTCGCAGTACGAGCCCGTGCTGCGCGAACTGCGGGACACCAGCGGTGGGCTGAGCGAGGCGACGCGGGCCCGACTGGCCGCAGAGGCGTTCCGGAGGACGTCGGAGTACGATGCGGCGATCGCCGCCCATCTGAGCGGCGGCGCCGGCGCGGCCTTTCCGCGGACGCTCCGCCTCGAGGCGTCGCTGGTGTCACCGCTGCGCTACGGGGAGAACCCGCACCAGGCCGCCGCGTTCTATCGGACCGAGGGCGCGGGGCGATGGGGGCTGGGGGCGATCGAGCAGCTCCATGGGCCAGAGCTGTCGTACAACAATCTGCTGGATTTCTCGGCGGCGCTGGCACTGCTGGCGGAGTTCGACGAGCCGGCGGCGGTCGTCATCAAGCACACTAATCCCTGCGGGGCCGCCGCCGGCGCGTCCGTCGGGGAGGCCATGGTCAAGGCCAAGGCGTCAGATCCGGTCTCGATCTACGGAGGCATCGTCGGGGTGAATCGCCCCCTGGACATGACCGTAGTCGGGGCGCTGAGAGGCGTCTTCGTGGAGATGCTCTTTGCGCCCGACTATACCGACGACGCGCTGGCCGAGCTGCGACGCACGAAAACGAAGGCCCGCGTGTTCCGCGTGTCGTGTGATGCCACAGGCTGGCCGGGGGCATGCGTGGAGTACCGCAGTATTCTCGGGGGACTGCTGGCGCAGGCCGCCGACCGGCTCACCCTCGGCGCCGAGCCGCTCAAGACGGTATCGAGAAGGGAGCCGACCGCTCATGAGATGCAAGCCCTGCGCTTCGCGTGGCGGGTGGCCAAGCACGCGAAGTCCAACGCCATCGTCCTCGCCGGGCGCGACCAGGTGATCGGCATAGGGGCTGGCCAGATGAATCGAGTGGACTCCGCGCGCCTGGCCGTGATGCGCGCTCGCGAAGCGGGCTTCGCCACCGAGGGTTCGGTGTGCGCCTCCGACGCGTTCTTTCCCTTCCGCGACGGGCTGGACGTGGTGGCCCGGGCGGGAGCCTCGGCCGTCATCCATCCTGGGGGCTCGGTGCGCGACGAGGAAGTCATCGCCGCGGCCGATGAGTACGCGATGGCCATGGTGGTGACCGGTGTCCGGCATTTTCGCCACTGACGGTGAGCCATGGCTTCGGCGGAGCGGGTCTACGGGTTGCGCGAGCTGACGCGCGTGCTGGCCCTGACCCCCAAACGGGTGGCCCAGCTCAAACGTCTCGAGTTGCTTCGGGAGGCGAGCTACTCGTTCCGCGACCTCGCGGCGCTCCGGGTCGCCGCGGCGCTCCTCGACGCCGGCGCGTCGGTGCGGCAGATCCGCGAAGCCCTCACCGCCCTGCGGCGCCAGGACCCTGGACTCGAGCATCCACTGACGGAGGTTCGGTTCATCGTCGAAGGCCAGCGGCTCCTGGCGCAGTCGGATCGCGTCCGCTTCGATCCGCGCTCGGGACAAACGGTGTTGGATCTCGACGTGGCGGGACTGAAGAGCGACACCGACGCCGCCCTGCGAACCGGACTGGTGCGGCCGCTCGCCCCACCAGTGGAGCAGGCGGAGACGTGGTTCGAGCGGGCCGCGGAGTGCGACGACGATCCGGCGCGGTGGGACGAGGCGATCGAGGCGTATCGCCGGGTGGTGGCCATCGATCCGACGTATGCCGCCGCCTGGAACAATCTGGGATTGCTCCTGCACCGCGTGGGCCAGTACCGCGAGGCCCGAGCGGCGTATGAGGCGGCGCTGAAGCAGGACCCGCGCTGCTGCGAGTCGGCCTACAACCTCGGCTCGCTGGATGAGGATGAGGGACGCATCGAGGATGCGGTCGGCCACTACCGGCGTGCGCTCGACTTGTCGCCCGACTATGCCGACGCTCACTTCAACCTGGCCGCCGCCCTGGCGCGGGCGGGCCGCCCAGGGGACGCCGTGAAGCACTGGCAGCGCTACCTCGAGCTCGACGCGGCGAGCCCCTGGGCGCGCATCGCCCGGGCCCATCTGGAAATCGTCGAGTCGCCGGAATTATGAAGGTCCTGCTCATCGGCGGCGGGGGACGCGAGCACGCGCTGGCCTGGAAGATCGCCCAGAGCCCCCGCGTGGAAGCGCTCTACGCCGCGCCCGGCAATCCCGGCATCGCGCGTCACGCCAAGTGCGTCGATCTGGGCGCCGAAGCCCTGGAGGACCTGGCGCGCTTCGCCGAGCACGAGCGAATGGACCTGACCGTGGTCGGCCCCGAGGGGCCGCTGGTGACAGGACTGGTCGATCACTTTGCCGAGCGGGGGTCCTTGGTGTTCGGACCGTGTGCCGCGGCGGCTCGCATCGAGGGCTCCAAGGCGTATGCGAAGGCGCTGATGGCGGCGTGCGACATTCCCACGGCACGCTTCGCCGCGTTTGACGATCCGGAATCGGCACGCCGCTTCTGCCGCGTGCTGGGCGCGCCTGTCGTCGTGAAGGCGGATGGCTTGGCCGCCGGCAAGGGGGCCATCGTCTGCGCCACGCTCGATGAGGCCGACCGCGCGGTCGCTGACTGCATGGAACGCCGTCGCTTTGGCGAGGCCGGCGCCCGCGTGGTGGTGGAGGAGTTCCTCCGGGGAGAAGAGGTCTCGTTTCACGTCGTGACGAACGGTGGGGAGGCGCTGGCCCTGGCCACGGCCCAGGATCACAAGACGGTTTTCGACGGTGATCGTGGGCCCAACACCGGCGGCATGGGCAGCTATTCTCCTTTCCCGGCCATCGACTCCGCGGTCGAGGCGCAGATCATGACCACCATCGTTCGCCCCACTCTCGCGGCCTTGCTTGACGAGGGCGCGCCCTATCGGGGGGTGCTCTACGTGGGCCTGATGCTCACCGACGAGGGCCCGAAAGTCATCGAGTTCAATTGTCGCTTCGGCGATCCGGAGTGCCAGTCGATCCTTGCTCGGTTTCAGGGAGATATGCTCCCGCTTCTGCTGACGGTGGCGCGGGGGGAGGCGATTCCCGCCGACGTGGGGTGGACGGCGAGCGCGGCCGTGTGCGTCACGGCCACCTCAGCCGGCTATCCCGGTGAATACGAACGGGGGATGCCGATTACCGGACTGGAGACGGCGGAGCGCCGGTCCGGGGTTCGCGTCTTCCACGCGGGAACAGCGGAGCGAGACGGGCGACTGGTGACCTGGGGCGGGCGTGTCCTGGGCGTGACCGCGGTGGCTCCGGCCCTCGACGGGGCTGTGGAAAGCGCGTACGCCGCGCTAGGAGACATTCACTTCGAGGGCATGCACTACCGCACGGACATTGGCCGCCGTCGTTCGAGAAGATGATAGAGGTTTGGTGGCAACGCGTGTGCTGACCGTCGATCCGAGGTGGCCGTCCGGCGAAATCCTCGAGGTCGCCACGGCGTCGCTCCGAGCCGGAGGGTTGGTCGCCTTTCCCACCGAAACGTTCTACGGGCTCGGCGTCGCCATGGGCCGTGAGGACGCCCTCGCCACACTCTATCGCGTGAAGGACCGGTCCGAGGCCAAGCCGATTCTCGTGCTCGTCAGTTCCGTGGCCATGGTCGAGATGATTGCGGAGATCCCGCCGACCGCCGTCGACCTGATGGCTCGGCACTGGCCGGGGGCTCTTACGCTCGTGCTGCGCGCTCGTCCCGGGGTCTCCGCGATCATCACCGCCGGGACGGGAACCGTCGGCGTCAGACACTCGGCCCACCGGGTGGCCTCGATGCTCGTCGAGCATCTGGGGATGCCCGTGACCGCGCCCAGTGCCAATCGCTCTGGCGAGCCGCCACCGACGACGGCCGGCGAGGTCCTGACCGCCTTCGACAACCGGATCGACATGGTCCTGGACGGCGGTGCGACCGCCGGCGGGCTGCCGTCCACTGTGCTCGACCTCACCGTGTCGCCGCCGTTCGTGCGGCGACGGGGAGCGGTCGCGCTGTGATCCAGGGGCGGTCGCGCCATGAGGGTAGTCGGCTTCACCCCGGGGGCACCGTGCAATGCGGGTGACCGGCGTCATCCAGGCCGGCGGCAAAAGCACGCGCATGGGCGGCGCTCCCAAGGCACTCATCACGCTTGGCGGTCGCCGCATCATCGAGCGGGTGATGGCGGCCCTGGTGCCGGCCGTCGACGACATCTTGGTCGTCACCAACACACCGGAGCTGTATGCCTTCCTCGGCGTGCCGATGGTGGCCGACGCCCTGCCCGATCATGGGTCGCTGGGAGGCATCTACAGCGGTTTGCGGGCGGCGACCGGCGAGGCGGTGCTCACGGTGGCCTGCGACATGCCGTTCCTGTCGGCCGACGTCGCGCGCCTGGTCTGCGCTCGGGCCGGCGAGGGCGACGTGGTGATTCCGCGGGTGGGCACCCAGCTCGAGACGATGCATGCGGTCTATGCCAAGGGCTGCTTGCCCCACATGGAGGAACGCCTGAGCGCCGGGGCATTCAGAATTGTCGGTTTCTTCGACCGCGTGCATGTGGTGGAGATCCCGGAGGGAGATGTGGCCAGATTCGGAGATCCCGCGCTCATCTTCATGAACGTCAACACGCCCGAAGAGCTGGCCCGAGCTCGGGCGATCGTGGAGGCCTCGGCGGCGCCCTGGTCGTGAGCAGTCGTCTCGACGCCCTCGGACTCGGTGGTATCGCGGAGATCAACATGCTACCTTCCAGCGTGCGGGAGGCGGTCTATCTCCGGCTCGTTCCCGACGCGCTCCTGACCGCCCTCTCGCTCGATCGCCATGTCCTGCGAGCGGGCTCCGGGAGCCGGCTCGTCCGCATCACGGCTCCCGATGAGGCGTCGTGGGCCCGGGTCGAGCTGCGGGCGGCTCCCGACGATCGAGATCCGGCCCTTCTCATCGACATCGGCATGTCGGCATTGGGCGTGCCGGAGCTGTCGCTCGTCCAGATCAACGACCCACGATCGCCACGTTTCGCCATCGATCGCGACGAAGATGGACAGGACACTCTGCTCGGTACGGTCCGACGCAACAAAGGCGAGGAGCGGCGCGCGATGGCGGCCGGGCTCGCTCCCGGCCAGGTGCGATCGGGACTGCGTATGCTCGGGGCCGTGCTGGAGGCGATGGACGGCTTCTGCCGGCTGCTCGGCCAGGAGTTCTATCTACTCGAGCCGCTCTTCTACCACTCGGCAATCCTCTACGAGCGGCGAGGGTGCAGCTATTTCCTCGGGCGCGATCGCATGGGAATGATTCACGACGGATTCCAGCCGGGCAGCGAGTTGCATCGACAGCTGGACAACTCGTCGCCGTTCCGGTGCCCGGGCCTGGAGCACACGGCGCGGGGACGGAGCTGGGCGATCCATGACGGCGTGCTCGGGGGTCCCTGGGAAGGAATCAAGATGTTCAGGGCTCCGGATGCTCCCGCCGCCATCTGTACCTTCCCGGACGGCGCGTACTGAGACGATCTGTGAGCCGGTGCCGCCGTGCCGCCATCGTGCACTACGGTGAGATCAGCCTGAAGGGAGGCAACCGGCCGCTCTTCCTTCGCCATCTGCGGCAGAACGTCGAGCGGGCGACGGCCGACCTCGGGTTGACGCCGGTCCGCCGGCTGTCTGGGCGATTCATCGTGGATCTGGAAGGGAGGGGTGATCCAGAGGTCGTGCGCGACCGCATTGCCCGCGTGTGCGGAGTGGCCAGCGTGTCCCTCGGGTTCTGCGGGGAGGCCTCGATGGAGGCCATGAAGAGCGCGGTCGCCTCCCTGGTTGAAGGGCGCACGTTCCGCTCGTTCCGGATCACCGCTCGCCGAGCGTTCAAGACTTACCCGAAGACGAGTGTGGAGCTGAACCGCGAGCTCGGCGCCTTCGTGCTCGGCCGCGTGGCCACCCGCGTCGACCTCAGCGACCCCGAGCTGACGATTCACGTGGAAGTGTTACCAGACGAGGCCTTTGTGTACGCGGACCGCACGGCGGGCCCCGGGGGACTTCCCGTCGGCTCGAGCGGCGTGGTGGCCGCGCTGCTCTCCGGAGGAATCGACTCGCCGGTGGCCGCCTGGCGAATGATGAAGCGCGGCTGTCGGGTCCTCTTCGTTCACTTCCACAGCGTGCCGTATCTTCCCGCCACCTCACAGGCCAAGGTTCGATCGCTGGTGGAGCGGCTCACCGCGTGGCAGTACGAATCGCGTCTCTGGTTGGTCCCGTTCGGCGAGATTCAGCGCGAGGTGGTGCTCTCGGTGCCGCCACCGGTGCGGATCGTCGTGTACCGGCGGCTGATGGTCCGCATCGCGGAGGCGCTGGGCCGGCGCCACGGCGCTCAGGCCCTGGTGAGCGGCGAGAGTCTCGGCCAGGTCGCCTCGCAGACCCTCGTGAATCTGACCCGGATCAACGAGGCGGGGGGCCTGCCGATCCTGCGCCCTCTGGTTGGCATGGACAAGCTCGAGATCACCGCCGAGGCGAGGCGGCTGGGCACCTACGAGGTTTCCATTGAGCCGGACGCCGACTGCTGCACCCTCTTCACGCCGCGCCACCCGGCGACCGGCGTCTC
>JBKPAK010000212.1:0-19175 GCA_046726415.1 Candidatus Methylomirabilota bacterium | reverse complement strand
GGGCCGGACGCTCCGCCGGCCGCGGCGGAGCCGGCGGTGCCGGCTTCGGAGCGGGGGGGGCCGCCGCTACGCGAGGTGCCGGCGATCGGGGAGCCGGCGGCGTGGCGGCACGCGGCGGAGGTGAGGCCCGCGGCAGCTCGGGCGCCACATCCGGTCCCCGCTGGCGAGCAGCGGGATTGCCGCGCGGTGCCGGCGCTGGGATCTGCGGAAGCTCCACGAAGAGCGGCTCTCCGCGGCGCGGGGTGACGTTGGCCATGGGCAGTCCCAGCCACAGCACGAGCGCGAAGACGAGCCCGTGCGCGAGCACCGAGAAGGTGGTGCCCGAGATCGGGCGGCGGCGGAGAAGCCTGAGGAAGCTGCGGCGCAGGCGCAGCAGACGGCGCAGCCCCCTGTTCATGTCGGTTCCGATTCTACAACGCCCCTCCGCCGCCCCGTCTGGCTACACTTCGCGATCCAGGGCTTGGGCCACCCGCCGCACTTTGCCCATGAGCGCGGCGAAGCGCTCCGGCTTGAGGGACTGCGGGCCATCCGAGAGCGCCTCTTCGGGACGCGGATGCACCTCGATGATGAGACCATCGGCGCCGGCCGCGACCCCCGCCATGGCCATGGCTTCGACGTACTCCCAGTGCCCTGTCCCGTGGCTCGGGTCCACCATCACGGGCAGATGCGTCAGCTTTTTGACCACCGGCACCGCGTTGAGGTCGAGGGTGAATCGGGTCGCGGTCTCGAACGTTCGGATGCCCCGCTCGCACAGGATCACCTGAGGATTGCCCCCGCTCAGGATGTACTCGGCCGAGAGGAGCCATTCCTGAATGGACGTCGACATGCCGCGCTTGAGCAGGACGGGCTTGCGCGTCTCTGACACCCGGCGGAGCAGGGAGAAGTTTTGCACGTTCCGGGCACCGATCTGGAGGATATCGGCATGCGCGGCGACCACATCCACCTTCTCCGGCTCCATCACCTCGGTGACGACCGGAAGACCCGTTTCTCGCCGGGCCTCGTCGAGGATCTTGAGGCCCTCTTCCTCCATTCCCTGGAAGGAGTATGGCGACGTGCGCGGCTTGAAGGCGCCGCCGCGGAGGACGGCCGCGCCAGCGGCCTTGACCCGCTCGGCGACTTCGAGCACCTGGGCCCGCGACTCCACGGAACAGGGGCCGGCCATGACCACGACGTTCCGCCCGCCGATGGTGGCACCCCCGACGTCGATGGTCGTGTTTTCGCGCCGCACCTCGCGGCTGGCCAGCTTGAACGGCTGCAGGATCGGGGTCACGGACTCCACGCACTCCACCGCTTCGAGCGCGCGCAGCCGTTCCTTGCCCCGATCGTCGCCGACCGCCCCGATCACGGTTCGCAGCTCGCCGCGAATCGTGTGGGGCTGGTAGCCCATGGCGGTGATGCGGCGACACACTTCCTGCACCTCGGCATCGCTCGAACCCGACCTCAGCACGATGATCATCGCTCGCCCTCCGTTCGTCGCGCCCTGGCTTTGCCGAGGCGCGCCGCGACCCCACGTCGCGGACGCTATCGCTCCCGGAACATCCAAGAAAAAGGCCGCGGGGATGGACCCGCGGCCTGGGAGCGGAGAGACGCCGCGGGCTCGGTCCGCCCGCGGCGCCCGACGCGACTACGTCAGGGCCGGTGGGCAGACCCCGGGAAAGTAAAAGAAGAAGGCGCCGAACACGACCCGCGCCGTCGATCGGGGGCTACCCATGGTGGCTGACACTCTACGGGAGACAGGGGCCGAGCGTCAAGCTTGGGGGCCCGGGCCCTTGCGGTGAAGGCGCCGGACGATGCGATCCCGGTAGTAGTAGAGAGGTAGGCACAGCGCGGCGATGATGGCGATGAAGACGAGAGCGTAGAGGTATTGGTGCTCGGCCACGTTGGCCCCGAAGTACGAAGAGATGACGGTGCCGGGAATCCGCGCCACCGTCGACACCAGTGCGAACAGCCAGAAGGGCATGGGGCTGATGCCGAACAGGTACGAGATGATGTCCTTGGGAAAGCCGGGGATCACGTACAGGATGAAGCAGAGAATCGCCCCCTCGGCCTCGAGAATGAAGTTCATCCGGTTCCAGTGGTGCTCGCTGAGCCACGGACGCACGAGCGGCTCTCCCCACTTCCGGCCGATCGCGAAGCAGCTGATTGTTCCCAGGGTCAGGCCGATGGTCGAGTAGACGGCACCCCACACGGTGCCGAAGAGCGCGCCGCCCACGGGGCCGGTGATCTCGCCGGGAATGGGCGAGACGATGACCTGCAGCGCCTGGATGACGATGAACACCAGGGGGGCCATCCATCCCCACGCGGCCACGGTGTCCTTCAGGAAGTGCTTGTCGCTGTACATGCGCACGATGAAGCTGACGATCGGGGACTCGGTAACGACGAGCCACACGATCGTGGCGAGCAACCCGCCGACCGCGAGGGCGACGAGGGCCCACCGGGCGCGATCGCTCAGGAAGCGGCCGCCCCGCGGGGTCGAATTACAGGAACGGGTGACGCTCAACCCAGGGACACGCGGCCTCGAAGGCTCCGGCCGCGGCGAGGACCGTGCGATCGGCGTGGCGACGTCCGACGATCTGGAGCCCGACCGGAAGTCCAGCCTCGGTGAAGCCGACGGGCACGCTGGCGGCGGGCTGGCCGGTGAGGTTGAAGGGATACGTGAAGGGCATCCATCCGAGCACCGACACCGTCTCTCCACCGATCTCGCGTGGCGGTCCCTGCCCCGCCGGAAACGGCGCCACGGCGACGGTCGGGGTCAGAAGGAGATCGAAGCGCTCGAGGAATCCCCGCACGTCCTCCCAGTAGGCCTCTGCCGCCGCCCAGGCGACGAGGTACTCCCGCGCGGAAATTCCGCCGCCCTTGCGGATGAACTTCACGAGGGAACGATCCATGAGCGGCTCCGCCTCCGGGAGACGATCGGCCCATGCCGCGTAGAACTGGGCGGCCATGATCGTGGTGAAACTGCCCTCCGGACTGTCCCACCCCGGGCTCACCACCTCGACGTGGCATCCCAGCGATTCGAACTCGGCCGCGGCGTTCTCGCACAAAGCCCGGACTTCCGGTGCGACTGTCGCGTAGCCGAGATCGGCGCTCCAGGCCACCTGCAGGCCCTTGACGTCGTCGTCGCACGCCTCGAGGTAGGGACCGGCCGTTCCGGGGAGTGAGTGGCGATCGCGGTCGTCGCTTCCGGCAATGGCGTCGAGGACGGCGGCGGCGTCGCGCACGGTGCGCGCCAGGGGACCGACGTGGGAGACGTGACTCCACCCAGGCGACGCCGGATAGACCGGCACCCGGCCGTACGAGGGTTTGAGGCCGAAGACTCCGCAGAAGGCGGCGGGAATCCGCACAGATCCTCCACCGTCCGTGCCGAGGCCGACGGGTCCCAGCCCCGTCGCGACTGCGGCGGCGGCACCCCCCGAGGACCCACCGGGTGTGCAGGCCAGGCCCCAGGGATTCCGGGTGATCCCGAAGAGGGGACTCTCCGTGACGGCCTTGTGACCGAGCTCCGAGGTGGTGGTCTTGCCCAGGATGACGGAGCCCGCGGCGCGCAGACGCGCGACCGCCACCGCATCGCGATCGGGAATGCCCTCCGCGAACAGACGCGAGCCGTGCGTGGTGGCGATGCCGCGGGTGTCGAGGACATCCTTCACCGAGAAGGGGACGCCATGCAGGAGCCCGAGGGGTTCGTTCTTCATCACGGCAATCTCGGCTTCACGCGCGGCGCTGCGCGCGGCCTCGGCCGCCACGTAACAGAAGGCGTTCAGCCGCGGATTGAGGACCTCGATGCGCTCGAGGATGCGCTCGGTGACTTCGACCGGAGACACCTGCCTGGTTCGGATCAGCGCGGCGAGATCGAGGCCGGATCGCCAGACGAGATCGTCAGCGACCATACGCGTCTTCGCGGGCGACCACGGATCCCATCAGTCCGGCGCATTGTATCATTGCGCATCGTGGAGCAGCCGGGCGCGCCGCCCTCGACGATCGTGCTGCCCCACGGGACGACGGTGATGTATTCCTCGGCGGGCCGTCGCCTGGGTGAGCGCGATCGCCACGGCCACGAGCTCGCCCGGCTTGCCTGGCGGGAGGATGGCACGCTGGCCGAGGCCAGCGTGCGAATCCCCGACGGGTCCTGGCTGACCATTGAACCCGGAGCCACGAGTGACGCACCCTGGGGCCGCTCCGACCGGCTGTGGCACCGCGGTGTGGCTCTGACGGTGTTCGAAGCGGTCGACTACACCCATCTCGCTTCGATCCCGACTTTGGCCGAGCCCGCCCGGCTTCCACTGGGGGGCGGAACGGCCGTGCTCAATCTCATCGCGAGTCTGGCCTCCGATCAGCCCGGGGGCCACCTCTTTTATCGCGGGCCGTATCCGAGCGAGGAACTCTTCCTGGCCCTCCTGGAGTCATTCCACTATTGCGGTGGCGACGGCGATCCCCTCCACGCCTTCATGGCCGGCGAACTCGCCTGGATCCCGGCGCCCCATGAGCGTCTCCTCTCGGATGCCGGGATCTGGATTCAGCTACGCGATCGCATCGAGAAGGTCGTCTGGGAGGGTCGGCCCTATTACCGCACCGCGTGGCAGGGCGTCCAGCGGCATGCGGCGCGCCGCGTGCGCGACGCCGATGGTCGCGTGGTCTGCTCGCTGTGGGCGCTCGGCGCGGTGCTCGAGGACCACCTGAACCTCACTCCGGACGCCGGGATCATCGAGATCGTTTCGGTGGCGAGGTCCTTCTCGCATCTGGAAGTCGCCCCAGCCGCCGTGCTGCCCGGCATCGCCGCGGCCGTCGCCGCCCGGAGCGCTCCCGCGCTCGGACCGTTCATTCTGGACAGTGTGGTCGACTTGGCTCTCGAGTGGGGCCCGGTCAGCTATGACCTCGTCGCGGTCCACGGCGCCGCGCTGCGCGTTTCGAACCGACTCCTCCACCTGGCCCGCACCCGGCTGGCCGCGGCCACCACCGGCGAGCAGCGCGTCAACATCGGCCTGGCCGTCCTCGGGGAAGCCGCGCACCTCGTCGGTGATGTTTTGCGGGCGCGAGCGCAGGCACGGCTGGCCGCCTTGCCTGCCGAGGCCCAGGCCGCGGCCTTCGCCGCCGACCCTCGGGGCGATTTGAGGGAATCGGCCCGTGCCCTGGCCAACGCCGTACAGGCCCTGCTGGCGTGGGGACCGCTACGAGATGGCGTGCAGGATCAGCTTGACGTTGAAGGCCACGAAGGCGCCGACCGATAGCGCCGACAGGCCGACGTAGACGAGGTAGAGAGCCTGCTGCCGGCGCAGAGGCCAGCTCGCCGTGCCCCGGAAAACCGATCCCACGTAGGCGAGCGCCTGCGATTTGAGCGTCGGCTCCCCCAGCATGTCGACGAGGACGTGGTACCCGTCCATCTCGACGAAGCAGAACGGATACAGTGAAATCACGAAGGTCTGCCACTGGATGATCCCCGACGCCGCGGCGAAGGCCTGCCCGAAACCGGGCGGCAGGTAGACGGCCAGGACGAACCAGGCTGCCCCCAGGGCGAGGTGCACAAGCGTGCCGGAGACCGCGTTGATCACGCGAGCGCGACGGCTCGCCATGAAGATGTCGGTGACGTCGACGTAAAAGGTCGGCACGATCCCATGGATGAAGGTGAAGCCGAACTCCCGCACGCGACGTCCGTAGTGGATGCAGGCGAGGCCGTGGACGAGCTGATGGATTCCGATGGTCAGGATGAGCAGGACCTTCACGCTGATGACGGCCCAGAACGGATGGGGGCCGAACCCCCGCACGATGAAGTCGAGGTCGCGCCAGACCATTGCGCTGGCGGCCACGCCGGCCACGGTCAACACGAGCAAGCCGAGTAAGGCCACCGGGTGGAAGAGCAGGAAGCCCCCGAGGCGGTACAAGGTCTGAAAGAATGCCTGGACGTTCCGGCTCGAGACGTTGATGCGCTCGAGGCCCGTGAGCGCTGTGTAGACCACTCGGGCCGCTCGGCGGTCGCGGTTGCGCTCGAGGGCGCGGCGCAGGCGCGAGACCGGATGCATGTCGAGAAGCAGCCCCGCCTGGAGCTTGCGGATCAGTCGGGGAATCACATCGAAGTCGAAGGCCCCGAAGGCGAGGACGTAGGCGGTGGCCATCTCTTGCAGGCTCATGGAGCCATCCATGCGATCCCACAGGAAGCACTCCTCGCGCGTGAGCAGGATGAACCGATCCGTCTTGGTGTTCTTCAGAATGAAGCTCTCGTGCTCACCGAACCGCGAGGGCACCTCCACCAGCTCGAAGGAGTCGGGACCCACCCGACGGGGGCGGAGCTGCAGGAAGGCCGGACCGCTGCCGAACTCGCGCACATCGAAGCTCTGGCCGTCGTCGCCCCGGACCAGCAGCTCGATCCGGGTCCGCCCCCGCGGCGCCGCCGACTCGCTCATGGGGTCCGCCCGGCCATCATCGCGACTCGATGTCCAGGCCGGTGGCCTCGAGCCCCCAGCGCGTCACTTCGGCCACGAGATCGCCGGTGGCGCGCAGGCGATCGATGAACACGTGCACGAGCGCTTCGAAGAACTCGGCGGCCGCCCGCGGATTCGTCTCGATGAGCCGCTCCAGATGCTCGCGGTCAAGCGTGAGGAGGGTGGCCTCGGTGTCGGCCTGAATGGTGGCGGAGCGGGGCGAGCGATCGAAGAGAGCCATCTCGCCGAAGAACTCGCCCGGACCGAACCGCGCGAGGACCTGGTCGACGCGGCCGGTGACGGCCTTGGAGACGATCAAGGTGCCGTGGCGGACCAGGTACATCGCGTCACCTCGATCGCCCTCGCGAAAGAGCACCTGGCCCCGGCGCATGGCGTGCTCGCGAAGGGTGCCCGCGAGCGCGGCGAGATCCTGGGCGGAGATGTCGCGAAACAACCGAACTTGTCTCAGAAAGGCGACGATCTCAGCGGCGCTCGCCACCCGACGCTCTGACGCTAGGTGGCGACGCGGCGAAGAAGGGTGTTCTTGAGCTCGTCTACTTGCTGTGGCGACGGGCTCTTGTCGAGGTGGGCCAAGGCGCGCGTCACCACTGCCCGCTCCTCCACGGTAAGCTCGTAGCGGGCGAGGACGAGGTCGGGGGTCTGTCGGAGCTCGCGGAGGAACTCCGGGTCGATCATGGCCCGGCCAACGAGATCGGGAAGCCGCAACGGCATGCTGCGTCGGATGATATCAGAGATGGGCGAGGCGCGCGAAGGCGAGGAGCCGGCGGTGCTCTCGCAGCCACGGCCGCCGGCCACTGGCGAGGGGGCTCATCGCCAGCGTCGGTTCACGTGGACGCGCGGCTAGGCCAGTTGGCGTCGAAAGCGTAGGGCGCTGATGCCGACGAGAAGCGCCGCAAGGGCCGCCAGCACGAGCAGGTTCGGGTAGACGGAGTCGAGCCCGGCCCCCTTCACCAGCACGCCCCGAGCGATCGCCGCGAAGTGGGCAATGGGGTTGAGCAGGGTCCAGGGCTGGATCCAGGGTGGCATGGCCTCGATGGGCGTCAACGCGCCGGACAGCGTGGCGAGCGGCGGGTTCACGAAGAAGCTGATGAGCTGCGCCTGGTTCGCCGACCGCACGAAGGTGGAAATGAACGTGCCGAGACCGATGCCCGTCAACACGCAGCACGCGCAGGCGACCAGCACCAGCGGGAGGCTGCCGCGAAACGGGACGTGGAAGACGAGCCGGGCCACCGTGAGCGCCAACCCGACCATCCCCATCAGGAGGACGAAGAGGGGCACGATCTTGGCTGCCACCGCCTCCAGCGCACTGGCCGGCGTCATCAAGAGCTGCTCGACCGTCCCCCGTTCCTTCTCGCGGATCATGGTTGCCGCGGCGACCAGGGAGCCGTTGAGGATGATCAGCGTACCCATGACGCCCGTCACGATGAACCAGCTGTTGATCAGGCCCGGATTGTAGAGGAACGCCGTTCGTATCTCGACGGAGGGACTGCGGACGCGGGCGGTGGACATGGCGTGCGCCTCGCCATCGACCCCCCCGCCTAGCACGCCGCGGGGCGTCTTGGCCGGCGCGCGCAGAGCATCCCGTCGCTGGTCGAGCCAGGCCACCGCGCCTTCCACGTATCCCTCGGCGATCTGCGCCGTGTTGGCGTTGACGGCGTTGAGCAGCACCTGCACCGTGACCGGCCGCCCGCGCGCCGCCCGGCGCGCAAAGTCGTAGGGCACGACCACGCCGACGTCGAGCCGACCCGAGCTGAGCGCCCCTTCGAGCGCTGCGCTGTTCGGGTACGAGCCGGTGAAGTGGAACGTGCGGTTCTCGGTGAGGGCGGAGATCAGCTCGCGACTCTCGGCGGTGCGACTCTCGTCGACCACGCCCAGCCGGAGGTTCTGGATGTCCGAGGTCAGCGCGAAGCCGAAGAGGAGGATCTGCAAGGTGGGCGGCACGATGAGCGAGATCACCAGCCGTCGGTCACGCCGGATCTGGCGCAGTTCCTTCAGGGCCAGCGCCCAGAAGCGGCCGCGAATGAGTCGGGCGAAAGCCGATTTCATGCCGTGACCTGCATCCGGCGCATTGTTCGCCACGCCAGTCCGTAGAAGGCGAGCCCGATCCCGCCGATGGCCAGCACGGCCCACCAGACGGCTGGCCAGCCACCTCCCTGGAGGAAGGCGTCGCGCACGACGACGATGAAGTAGCGCGCCTGGACCAGATTCGAGATCCAGCGCAGGACGGTGGGGATGTTCTCCACTGGAAAGATGAGACCGGAGAGGAGGAAGGCGAGCAGGAATCCCCCGAGGCCGACGGCCTGGACGGCGGCGGCCTGGTTGGGGATCGCGCTGCCGACTAGGGCGCCGAAGCTCACAGCGCAGAAGAGGAACAACACGCTGGCCACCAGGAGCGGCGTGGGATCGCCCGCAAACCGCAAGCCGAAGAGCGTGAACATCAGGGCCAGCGCCAGGCCCCACTGTACGAGCCCGACGGTGAGGCCGGCCAGGATCTTTCCGAGCAGGAACTCGCGGGCCGAGATGCTCGAGACGAATACTTGAAGGATGGTCTTCTGCTCGCCTTCGCGCGACATGGCGAGGGCGGCGAGCACGGGGGGGAAGATCGACAGGGCCAGGACGAACATGCCCGGCCCGTAGAACTTCCGCGGCTCGCGCCCGGGGTTGAACCACAGGCGGGTGGCGGTCCCGAGGCGAGGGGACGCCGAGCCGACCTGCTTGGAAAAGGCCCGCGTCACCTGACCGGCGCCTCCGCGCGCGAGCAACGCGGTGTTGGTATCGGTGGCATCCACCAGCACCTGCGCCTCTGCCGATCGGCCGCGGAGGATTTCCCGGGCGAAGTGCTCCGGGATGATCACGGCCGCGCGCGCGTGGCCCCGAGCCAGCACGGCCTCCGGCGACATGGCGGGCGGCGAGGTCACGACGCGGAATGTCAGCGAGTTCCGGAAGGCGTCCGCGTAACGGCGCGAGAGAGGCGTCTGATCAAGATCCTGGATGACGATGGGGATGTCGGTCACCGTGAGCGAGATCGACGTGCCCAGCAAGGCGGTGAGGGCGACGGGCAGAACCAGGGCCAGCGCCAGCGCGAGCCGGTCACGGGCGATCTGGGTCAGTTCCTTGCGCGCCTGGGCGACGATACGCCGCATGATCCAGGACGACTCCGTTCGTGGTCAGGCGGCCGTCGGCCTCGCGTCGGCTTGCTGGTGTTTCTCCACGACGACGAGGAAAACGTCCTCCAGCGAGTAATCCTGCTCGGTGGCCTCGAGGACGCGGATGCCCTCGCGCTCGAGGCGAGCCGCGAGCCTGCGCGCCGCGAGCCCGGCATCGCCCTCGACGATGACGTGCAGGCGGTCGCCGAAGAGCGACAGGCGCCAGCGTTCAATCTCGGCCTTGAGCGCGCCGAAGGCTCGCTGGGGCTGGTCGGTGCTGATCTCGATTACCCGTCCTCCCTGGGCGGCCTTCACGCCGCTCGGCGTGCCCTCGGCCACGATCTCGCCCCCCACCATGAAGCCCAGCCGGTTACACCCCTCGGCTTCCTCGAGATAGTGGGTAGTGACCAGGATCGCCGTGCCCTGATCGGCGAGCTGGTTGATCATGGACCAGAACGTCCGGCGGGCGATGGGATCGACGCCCGACGTCGGTTCGTCGAGGAACAGGACCCGCGGCTCGTGCATGATGGCCGCGCCGAATGCCACCCGTTGCTTCCATCCGCCAGGCAGGCTGCCGGTCAGCTGGCCGCCCCGGCCCTGGAGGCCGGCGAACTGGAGGACCCAGCGCTTCCGGGCTTCGCGGAGCGGGGCCGGCACGCCATACACTCCGGCGAAGAAGTCCAGGTTCTCGCCGATAGTGAGGTCGTCGTACAGCGAGAACTTCTGCGACATGTACCCCACCTGCTGTCGCACCGCCTCCGAGCGCAGCCGCCCGCGCTCGCCCGCCAGCTCGACCTCGCCCCTGGTTGGCGCGAGGAGGCCGCAGAGCATTTTGATGGTAGTGGTCTTGCCGGCGCCGTTGGCGCCCAGGAGACCGTAGACCTCGCCGTAGCGCACCTCGAGATCGATTCCCTTGACGGCCTCGAATCCCGCAAAGCTCTTCCGGAGGCCGCGGGCGCCGATGGCGACGGCGGGCTCAGGGGACGCCTCAGTGCGGCGGCCCGGGAACTCGGGGACATGCGCGCCACCCTCGAGATCCCTCAGGATGGAGACGAACGCGTTCTCGAGCGTGGGGGCCGCCACGCGCACGCCGCGAAAGGCCAGGTGCGCGGCGGCCAGCGCCTCGCGGATCGCTCGTTCCCCCTCGCGCACGTCGCTCACCAGCACGTCGAGGCGGTCGCCGAAGCGCTGGACGTCGACGATCCCCTGGCGTCCGAGCAACGCCGTTCCCGCTCGGCGGAGGTCCGCCGCCCTCACTTCGAGGCGATGGAGACCGAGAGCCTGGCGCAGCTCGGCCGGCGGCCCGATCCGGTGGATGCGGCCCTCGTGCATGAGCGCGACGCGGTGGCACCGCTCGGCCTCGTCGAGGTACGGGGTGGCCAGCAGGATGGTCATGCCTTGGCTCGAGAGCTGGGCCAGGACATCCCAGAATTCGCGACGGGAGACCGGGTCGACGCCCGTCGTCGGCTCATCGAGCAGGAGGATGCTCGGCTCGGCGACGAGCGCGCAGGCGAGCGCCAGCTTCTGCTTCATGCCGCCGCTGAGCCGGCCGGCCAACCGGTCGCTGAACCGATCCATTCCGAACATGGTGAGGTATCGGTGACCTCGTTCCTCGATGTCGCGGCGAGGCACGTTGCGAAGCTCGCCGATGTACCGGAGGTTCTCGGCCACGCTCAGATCCTGGTAGAGACTGAAGGCCTGAGTGAGATACCCCACGCGCGCTCGCATCTGCCGCGCGGGATACCCGAGCAGTTCGCCGGCGCCGGACGTCGCCTCCATTACCCCGCCAAGAATCTGGAAGGTCGAGGTCTTTCCCGCCCCGTCCGGGCCGATGAGCCCTAAGATCTCTCCCGCCAGCACATCGAGATCGATGCCGCGTACCGCCTCGACGGCGCCATAGCGCTTCACGAGTCCCCGGACGCGAATGGCGGCGAGCGCGGCGGGGGGCTCGCGGCGGGTGCTCGGGAGGACCAGCTCCGAGTCGCTCATCGCCGACTCTTTCCCCTTGGCCACTCGCTGCCCTCCACGAGGATCTCGCCATCCGCCGGCATACCCGGCTTGGCAAAGCCCACCGCGCCGCGGAGCTGCAGCTTCACCCCCACGACCTGTTTCACGCGATCCTCACGGAAGTACGTGTTTTCGGGAGTGAACGACGCCTCGGGGTCGACCCGCGACACGAATGCGTCGATGGACGTCGCGGGAGCGGAGTCGAGGTAGACGCGAGCGGGCTGACCCACCCGGACGTGCCCGATATCGCCCTCGGGAACGAACGCCCGCAGGTATACCTGGGCGAGGTTGATCAGGGTGATGATGGGCGTACCGGCCACGACCACCTCACCGGGCTCGGCGGTCCGCGTGGCCACCGTGCCGGCGAAGGGCGCGATGACCCGAAGATCCTCGCGGTTGGCCTGGGCCTCCTCGAGCTGGGCTTGGGCCCGTTCGGCGTCGGCCTGGGCGGCGGCGATATCGGCTTGGGCTTGAAGGATCTGCCCCTGAACCGCCGCGACCTGCGAGGATCGAATGGCCGGGTTGACGAGGTTCGCGCGGGCCGCGGTCAGCGCGCCCCGAGACGCGTCGACCTGGCGCCGCGCGGCCGCCACAACCGCGGCCTGGGCCTCCTCATTGTTCCGCGCCCGCCTGGCCTCCTGTTCGGCGATCAACTCCCGCTGGTAGAGTTTCGCGGAGGCGTCGCGGTCCCATTTCGCCTGCGCGTACGCCGCTTCCGCCTGGGCCAGCTGCGCCTCGGCAGCGGCGAGGCGCGCCTCCGCCTCGTTGACGCGGCCCTGGGAATCCGCGCGGGCCTGATCGACGCCGAGCCGACTCTGCCGCAACTGCTCGTTCAACACGGCGATCTGGTGGTCAGCGACGCGGGCCCGCGCGGCGGCCTGCCGGACGGCGGCCCGCGCTTGCTGTTCGCGCGCCCGGACCTGGTCGTCGTCGAGGATCGCGATGACCTGACCGGCCTCGACCCGATCGCCTTCGCGCACGGTGATCTCGCGAATCCGCCCGGCCAGCTTCGCCGCGACGGCGGCGTCATCCCCTTCGATTCGTCCGCTC
The DNA here is from genome assembly GCA_046726415.1 of Candidatus Methylomirabilota bacterium. Taxonomy (GTDB): domain Bacteria; phylum Methylomirabilota; class Methylomirabilia; order Rokubacteriales; family CSP1-6; genus CAVWFS01. The sequence goes on along the minus strand of JBKPAK010000212.1, from coordinate 6,538 downwards.
ACCGCGATGATCCCGGGAGGCAGCGCGGGCGGAGCGAGAATGAGTCGCCACATGGCGACGGCACCCAAGGTCAGGACGAACAGGAGCCCCAACAGCACCAATGGGCGTCGACGCCGGGTGGCAGCCGCCTCAGGCGTTCGGGCAGCCGGGGACTCCGCTCGCTCTCGCGCGGGGGCGGGTGCGGGTGAAATCACGCGGGCGGGCTCCCGTTCGTGCGGGCCGCCGGGGGCCGACGGGATGGCCGGCCTGCTTCATCGCCCCGGGTCTCCAGGCGACGCGAAGCCAGCCCATGGCTGATCAGATCCTGGATGTGCTGCACGTAGGCGGCGGCGTCCGGGGGCGCGATCCTGAGGCGACCGTGCGCGAGCACGCGCTCGCGGAAGCGCGCGGTGGCGAAAAAGAAAACGAGGCTGCCCACCAGGCTCAGATGGGTCAGCACGGGATCCACCGGCCGAAAGGCGCCTTCGCGGACTCCGCGCTCCACGATGTGCCGCACGGCGGCCAGCACTCGCACCGGCTGGTCGACCAGGTGCGGCTCGAGGCGCTTGCCTCCGCTGAGAACCTCGCGCCGCATCATGGTGCAGAAGTGCGGGTGCCGCCGCGTCGCCAGGTCGCTGACCACGGCGATGACGTCGCGGAGCAGTTCGGGTGCCGGCCGCCGGGCCTCGGCCACGCGTTCCACGCTCGACACGATGTCGGAAAACGTGGACCCCACGATGGCGAGGTAGAGCTTCCGCTTGCCGCCGAAGTGATAGCTGATCATGGCCGGGTTGACGCCGGCCCCCTCGGCGATCTCCCAGACGGAGACCCCATCGTACCCCCGCTCGGCGAAGAGATCAGCCCCCGCCGCCAGCAGCGCCTGGCGGGTGCCGGCGGCGTCCCGCCGCCGGCCGCGCCGTCTCCCGATGCGGATTCGCCCCCGTGTCACGCTGGCCTGTCCATGAATCAATTAAACGAATGATTAATTATTCCCCGCCGCCCCCCCTCCGTCAAGCGGCGGCACGTCCGGGACGTAGCTCCGCGGTCTCTACACCCGCATGATCTCCACCGTGGCCACCCGATCTCTGACGTCGAGAACGGCAACCGTCCTGCGTCCGTCCGCGCGGGCCGGCAAGGTCGGGCTTCCCGGATTGACGAAGAGCACGCCCGCGCGGTGGGCCACCAGATCCTGATGCGTTCCGCCGAAGGCGACCACGTCGACCGGGCGGCCGAAGGCCGCGCGCAGGACCGCCTCGAGCGACGTCTCCGCGAAGTTCGGACGCCCCTCGTCCATGGCCGCGATGCCGGCGCGGCCGAGGTCGAAGACCGCCCCAATCACGAGCCCGCCGCCCTCGATCACGCGGGTGGACGGGGCGATGCGGGGATCATCGGGCGGATCGTCCATGCCCCGCGTCGCGAGAACCGGCGCCACCGTCTGCAGGCGATCGAGCACGGCGCGCCCGCCCATGTCCCCGAGGTGCACGATGAGATCGACGCCGCGGAAGCACTCGAGAACGGCCGCGGGCAGATCGCTCGCATCCGGACCGTGGCAGTGCGAGTCGGCGAGCAACCCGATTCGCGCGCTGTCCATCACAGGAGGCGGAACCTGAGTGGTCATCATGGCCGTATCCTACCGACCGCCCACCGTGGCGCAAATTCCCGAAGCGCCTTGGCCCGACCGATCCGGGAGGCTGGTCAGTCACAATCTTGGCAGCTTCATGTCGGCCTTGACGTGAATCTTGACAGAACCATGACGCGGTCTCGGCTCACACTGACGGTCGGTGCGCTCGGAGGTGCGCCGAGATGTATGGCATCGGCCGCTCGAGGAGAGAGAAACCGCGGCCGGCATGGAAGGCGCTCTATGCGGCGGTGACCTTGGCGCTCGCGCTGTTCGCGCTGGCGGAGATCATCGTGCCGCAGGGCGCGGCGCGCGTGGCCGCGGAGATCGCGGCGGCGGCCATTGTGGTCGGGACGATGGCGCTCTGGGTTCGCGTCAACCGAATCGCTCTCGAGTTTCACGGCCGACGCAACTGCGGCTGGCGCGGGGCGGCGGTCGACGCGGTGGTGGCGGACGAGCCTGCCGAGTGGCGTCACCGAGATCGCACTCCTCAACGCGTCGGGACCGCGGTCCACCAGGGCCGAGCCGCCAGACGGGAGGCGACCCACCATGACCGCATGGCGCTCGCGACCCGCGGCTGAGTGGCCCGTCCCCGCTGACCATCGCGCGGCGGCGCACCCGCCGGCAAAGGTGGTCGCGGATATCATGACACCCGCTCTCATCACCGTCGACGTCAGCACGTCCATTGCGGAGGCGGCGCGCCTGATGGTGGCAGGTTGCGTCGGCGGCCTCCCCGTCATGCAGCGCGGTCTTCTGGTCGGCATCATCACCCAGGGTGACCTCGTCGCACGGCTGGGCCCGCGGCCACGCCTATCGTGGTGGAGGGTGCTCATCGACCACGAGCGCCTCGCCCGCGAATGCCAGAAGGCTCGAGGGACCACCGTGGGTGAGGTGATGAGTCGGCCGGCCATCTTCGTTGCGCCTCACGACTCTCTCGAGGCCGCCGCCCGCCTTCTTCGCGAGCACCGGATCGGCAGACTGCCCGTGATGGACCAGGGCTCTCTGGTCGGCATTGTCACTCACTCGGCTTTGTTGCGGGCGCTGGCGAGATTGCCGTCAAGCCCGGGCCAGGAGCGGGTTGCCGGCATGCCCGCCGGAAACCTGTGCCCAGCGCCGGACGTCTAACGGTTGGGATGACACGATGGATGCTCCCCGCACGCCCTTGCGTCGGTTGTCTTGACCTCTGCCGCGCGGGCCTCGGGAAGGCGCGCGACGAGCCTGTTGGCCTCGGCCATGGAGGTGCTCAATGAACGACCTGCTGTATGTGGGCATCGCGCTCATCTTCTTCGCGCTGTCGTGGGCGTTCATCAGGCTGTGTGACCGGCTCTAGGAGGCTCACATGCTCGTGATTCACGTGGTCGGTGGGGTCGTTGCGCTCGGCCTGCTGGTCTACCTCGTCCTTGCCCTGCTGAAGCCGGAACTCTTCTCATGAGCGCCAACGGGTATTTCCAGCTCGCCCTGTATGTGGTCGTGCTCCTGGTCCTCGCCAAGCCGCTCGGCGCCTACATGGCGCGGGTCTACGAGGGCAAACGGCTCGCCCTCGAACTGCCTCTCGGCTGGCTCGAGCGGCTGATCTACCGGATCTGTGGGGTGGCGCCCCGCGCCGAGATGGACTGGAAGGGCTATGCGATTGCGATGATGCTCTTCAACCTCGTCGGGCTCCTGGCCGTCTATCTGCTTCAACGGGCGCAGGGCGGGCTGCCGCTGAACCCTCAGGCGCTCGGCGCCGTCTCGACGGATTCGTCCTTCAACACCGCGGTGAGCTTCGCCACCAATACGAACTGGCAGGGCTATGGCGGTGAGACGACGATGAGCTACCTGACTCAGATGCTCGGGCTCACCGTTCAGAACTTCGTCTCCGCGGCGGCCGGCATGGCGACCTTGGCCGCGCTGATCCGGGGGCTCGCCCGACGCTCCGCCCACACGATTGGCAACTTCTGGGTGGATCTGACTCGCACGGTCCTCTACATCCTGCTGCCCCTGGCGTTCGTGGGCGCCCTCGTCCTGGTTTCGCAGGGAGTGGTGCAAAACCTCGCGCCGTACGCGAAGGCCGCGGTGATCCAGCCTGTCGAGTACGACGATCCGGTCAGCGACGACCAGGGCAAGCCCGTTCTGGACGAGAAGGGACAGCCCAAGACCAAGAAGAGCAAGCTCACCGAGCAGGTCATCGCGGTGGGACCCGCAGCGTCGCAGATCAGCATCAAGCAGCTGGGGACGAACGGGGGCGGCTTCTTCAACGTCAACTCGGCCCACCCGTTCGAGAACCCCACGCCGTTGTCGAACTTCCTGGAGGTGCTCTACATCCTCCTGATCCCGGCCGCCCTCTGTTACACGTTTGGGGTGATGGTCCGCGACACCCGCCAGGGGTGGACGGTTCTGGCGGCCATGACGGCGATGTTCGTGGTGCTCCTGGCCATCTGCGTCACGGCCGAGCAGCGCGGCAACACCCTCGCCCATCTCGGCGTGGATCACACCGCCAGCGATCTTCAGGCCGGGGGCAACATGGAGGGGAAGGAGACTCGCTTCGGCATCGTCAACTCGACCTTGTGGGCGACGGCGACTACCTCGGCATCCAACGGCTCGGTGAACTCGATGCACGACTCGTACACCCCCATCGGGGGAATGGTGCCGATGTGGCTCATACAGCTCGGCGAAGTCGTCTACGGCGGAGTGGGCTCGGGACTTTACGGCATGCTGATCTTCGCCATCATCGCCGTCTTCGTGGCCGGCTTGATGGTGGGGCGAACGCCCGAGTACCTCGGCAAGAAGATCGAGGCCTTTGAGATGAAGATGGCCACGGTCGTCATCCTGATCCCGCCGGCGATCGTCTTGATCGGAACGGCGGTCGCGGTGGTCGCGCCGGGGGGCCGGGCGACGATCTTCAACCCTGGCGCCCACGGATTCAGCGAAGTGCTCTACGCCTTCTCGTCGGCCGGTAACAACAACGGCAGCGCCTTCGCGGGACTCGGGGCGAACACTCCCTTCTACAACACGGCGCTCGGCTTCGCGATGCTCTTCGCGCGATACTGGCTGGCCATTCCGGTCCTGGCCATCGCCGGCTCCCTGGCCCGCAAGAAGATCGTGCCGTCCGGCCCCGGCACCTTGCCGACCCACACGCCGCTGTTCGCCGCCCTGCTCATCGGCGTGGTCGTGCTGGTCGGCGCGCTGACGTTCATCCCGGCCCTCGCGTTGGGGCCGATCGTCGAGCACCTCACCATGGTCGGGGCGAAGTGAGGGGGAAGCGATGACCGAGAGCAAAAAGCGTCCCCTGTTCGATCGCGCGATCGTGCGGCAGGCCGTGCTCGATTCGTTCGGCAAGCTGACGCCGCAGCGCCAGGTCCGGAATCCCGTGATGTTCGTGGTGTACGTGGGCTCCATCCTCACCACCCTGCTCTGGTTCCAGGCCTTGCTCGGTCAGGGCGAGGCGCCAGCCGGCTTCATCTTTGCCGTATCCGTCTGGCTGTGGTTCACCGTGCTCTTCGCGAACTTCGCGGAGGCCATGGCGGAGGGCCGCGGCAAGGCCCAGGCCGCGTCGCTCCGGAAGGCGCGCCGGGAAGTCCAGGCCAAGCGCCTCAGCACCGCTCAGCGAAGCGCCGCCTATACGACGGTGGCCGCGACGGCGCTGCGCAAAGGCGATGTGTTCCTCGTGGAGGCCGGCGACGTGATCCCCGCCGATGGCGAAATCGTCGAGGGCATCGCCTCGGTGAACGAGAGCGCCATCACCGGCGAGAGCGCGCCGGTGATCCGAGAGAGCGGCGGGGACCGCAGCTCGGTCACCGGCGGCACCCTCGTCCTGTCCGACTGGCTGATCGTGCGGGTGGTCGCCGATCCCGGCGAGGCGTTTCTGGATCGCATGATCGCCCTGGTGGAGGGCGCCAAGCGCCAGAAGACGCCCAACGAGATCGCGCTGGACATCCTGCTGGCGGGCCTGACGATCGTCTTCTTGCTAGCCACCGCCACCCTGCTTCCCTACTCCGTCTACAGCGTCCACACGGCCGGTCAGGGGACGCCGGTCACCGTCACCGTGCTGGTGGCCCTGCTGGTCTGCCTCATTCCCACCACCATCGGCGCGCTCCTGTCCGCCATCGGTATCGCGGGCATGGACCGGATGATCCAGGCGAACGTCATCGCCACGTCGGGTCGCGCCGTGGAGGCGGCGGGTGACGTGGACGTGCTTCTCCTCGACAAGACGGGCACGATCACCCTGGGCAATCGACAGGCGACCGCCTTCCTGCCCGCCCAGGATGTGACGGAGGGGGCGCTGGCCGACGCCGCCCAGCTCGCCTCCCTGTCCGACGAGACGCCGGAAGGTCGTTCCATCGTCGTCCTCGCCAAGGAAAAGCACGGCATCCGCGAGCGCGACGTGGCCAAGCTGGGGGCCAAGTTCATCCCGTTCACCGCGCAGACGCGCATGAGCGGGGTCGACCTGAACGGGCATCAGATCCGGAAGGGGGCCCCCGATGCCATCGAGGCTCAGGTGACGCGGCTCGGCGGCGAGTTCTTAGCGGCCATCCGCGTCATGGTCGACAGCATCGCCAAGGGCGGGGCCACCCCGCTTGCCGTCGCCGATGGAGCAAAGGTCCTCGGCATCGTCGAGCTGAAGGACATCGTGAAGGGCGGCATCCGCGAGCGCTTCGCCGAGCTTCGCCGCATGGGCATCAAGACGGTGATGATCACGGGCGACAACCCCCTGACGGCGGCCGCCATTGCCGCCGAGGCCGGGGTCGACGACTTCCTGGCTCAGGCCACCCCGGAAGCGAAGCTGAAGCTCATTCGCGATCTGCAGGCCGAGGGCCGGCTGGTGGCCATGACGGGCGACGGCACCAACGACGCGCCCGCGCTGGCGCAGGCTGACGTGGCCGTGGCCATGAACAGCGGTACCCAGGCGGCCAAAGAAGCCGGCAACATGGTCGACCTCGACTCGAATCCCACCAAGCTCCT
>JBKPAK010000211.1:0-8060 GCA_046726415.1 Candidatus Methylomirabilota bacterium | reverse complement strand
AGCATGACGAGGGCCTGGACCAGCGTATAGTCGCGGTGGGCCACCGCCTCCACGAAGAGCAGTCCAAGGCCGTTGAGGTTGAAGACCTGCTCGGTGACGACCAGGCCACCCATGAGAAAGGCGAACTCGAGGGCGATGACGGTGAGCACCGGCAGCATGGCGTTCTTGAGGGCGTGGCGCGAGAGGATGAGCGTCTGCCACAAGCCCTTGGCCCGCGCGGTGCGAATGTAGTCCTCGCGCAGGACCTCCAGCATGGAGGAGCGCGTCATGCGCATGGCCACCGCCGAATAGCGATAGCCCACCGCCAGGGCCGGCCAGATGAGCTGGGCGAGGTTCTGCACGGGGTCGACCCAGAAGGGCGTGTACACCATGGGAGGCAGCCACTTGAACACGACGAGGAGCGCCAGGATGAACAGAATGCCGCACCAGAACGACGGGGTGGCGAGCCCGGCGATGGAGAAGATGCGCACCCCATAGTCGATCCAGGTGTCCTGCTTGAGGGCGGCCAGCACGCCCAGGGGGATGGCCAGCACGACGGCAATGGTGGTGGCCATGATGGCGAGCTGGAGGCTGAGGGCGAAGCGCAGCTTGATTTCCTCGCTGATGGGCGAGCCCGTCCACATTGAAGTGCCGAAGTCGAACCGGAGCAGACCGGCCATCCAGGTGACGAATTGCTGCCAGACCGGCTTGTCCAGCCCCAGCCGTTTCCGCTCGATCTCCAGCGTGTCTTTCGACGCGAAGGAACTCTCCCCCGCAAACCGAAGCTCCACGATGTCTCCGGGCACGATGCGCATCAGGAAGAAGATGAGCACGGCCACCCCGAGCAAGGTGGGAATCATCAGGAGCAGGCGCTTGAGGACGTACGTGGTCATTGCTCTTGGGGGGGTCTAAACCCCCCAAACCCCCCAAGCGCGCTGAGGGCGACACCGCGGTACGCTCCCCGGGGTCCTATTCGGAGAGCCACACCGTGTCGAGCTGCTGGTTCAGGTAGTGGCTCGGCGTGACGGTCCATCCCTTCACCTTCGCGTTGTGCGGGATGATGCGGTGCCATTGCAGTGTGTAGACATAGTGGACCTCGTCGTCGAGGAGCCGCCGCTCGAACTCGCGGATGTACTTCTTGCGCTCCTCGATGTCGGTGGCCTTGCTCTGCTTCTCGTAGAGCTCGTCGAGCGCTCGGTCGGTGTACCGGCTGTAGTTCGCCGGACTCTTGTCCTTGGACTGGAACTTGTAGAGGTCCAGGTCTGGCTCTACGATGTAGCCGCACTGAAAGTCCATGGCGACGTCGAAGTTCCCCGGCCGCAGCACCTGACCGTAGTAGGCGGCCGCCTCCACGACTTCCTGCTTCACGGTGAGTCCGATCTGGCGCCACTGGTCGATGAGCCAGACCGCCATCGGCTCGTACGGCATGGGGACGCCGCGGTTCTTGAAGGTGAAACTGAACCCGTCGGGAACGCCGGCCTCCTTGAGCAGGCGCCTGGCCTCCGCGCGGTTCTTGGCGATGTCGCGCCCGTAGCCGGTGAGCTTTTCCAGTTCCGCCGGCGGCGTCGCGAACGGTGTGCCGGGCACCTGCACCCCCGCCACCTCCTTGACGATGGCGATCTTCGAGAGGGCCTGCGAGCCCTGGTAGCGGTCGAGGGCGAGGCTGAGAGCCTTGCGCACTCGCTTGTCGTCGAACGGCTTTTTCTCGTGGTTCATGGCCACCAAGAGGACGCAGTCCCACGGACTTTCCTGCACGGTGATCTTGGGCCCCAGCGCCTGGACGAGGCTGTCGCGCTCGGCCGGCGCGAAGCCGCGGAACTGGATGTGGGCGCGCTCCCCGCGGACCGCCGCCACTTGGGCCGCCGTGTCCCTGATGAACAGGGCGCGATAGCCGTCGAGATAGGGCTTGCCCTTGTCCCAGTAGTTGGGGTTGCGCTTGCCGACCCAGTGGGAGCCCTTGACGTGCTCCACGAAGATGAAGGGCCCGGTGCCCATCACGTTCTTCTCGTACCACCGCATGTCCTTGGCCAGGATGTCGGCCTTGTAGATCCAGTTCCACGGAGAGGCCAGGGACGAGAGAAACGACGCCGACGGGTACTTCATCCGGAAGACCACCGTGTACGGGTCCGGGGCCTGCACGGCCTCCACGTCGAGGTACTCGCCCTTGCGGTCGGAGGCGACGCCTTCGGGTGGGAAGATGATCTTGTCGTAAGAGGCCTTGGCATCTCGCGAGGTCATCTCGCTGCCGTCATGGAACTTGACCCCGCGCCGCAGCTTCAGGGTGTAGGTCCGCCCGTCCTTGGAGACGGTCCACGACTCGGCGAGATCGCCGATGATCTTGGTGCCCAGCCGGTCGGTCGGATCTGTTCGCAGCAGGGTGTTGTAGTGCGGCGCCAGCGGATGGATGACACCGAACGTCTCCTCGCGGTGCGCGTCGTAGGACGGGGGTTCGGACGGAACGGCAAAGACCAGTTCGCCGCCGTAGCGCGGCTTGTCCTGGGCGAGGGCGGGAACGGCGACAAGGGCGATCAGGACTGCGATCATCAGGCTCACGCCACGTCGCATGGCCACCTCCGTTGTCTGTCCGGCGCCCGCGTCCGGCGGTGGACGTGGAGACCCGTGCGGTCTCGTACCCGGCGTCGCGAGACGCCCGGGCCTTTCAGTTGCGAATCGTCAACGCGGGCGGTAGGTTCCGCTCACCCTACCTGGCTCCCCCCGAGGTGTCAAGCCGACCCACCGTCACGCCAGGTGGCAAGCTCCCCAGTGCGCGGGCCTCACCTCGCGCAGGGCGGGCACGTCCCGGGCACAGCGCTCCACGGCAATCGGGCACCGCGGATGAAAGACGCACCCGGATGGCGGCGTGAGAGCGCTCGGGACCTCACCGCCGAGCACAGTCCGCTCCCGGTGCGCCTCCAACTCGGGATCGGGAATGGGCACCGCCGAGAGGAGGGCCCGCGTGTACGGATGCGCCGGCGCGTCGTAGAGGGTCTTGCGGTCCGCCAGCTCGACGATCCGGCCGAGGTACATCACGGCCACGCGGTCGGAGATGTGGCGGACCACCGAAAGATCGTGTGCCACGAACAGGTAGGTCAGCCCGAGCTCCGTCTGGAGGTCTTCCAGGAGGTTGATGATCTGGGCTTGGATGGACACGTCCAGCGCGGACACGGGCTCGTCGCACACGATCAGCGAGGGCTCCATGGCCAGCGCGCGGGCGATGCCCACCCGCTGGCGCTGGCCGCCCGACAGCTCGTGCGGATAGCGCCGCGCGTGCTGGGGGAGCAACCCCACCTGGCGGAGCAACTCGCGCACGCGGGCCGCCCGCGCGGCGGCGCCGGCCACCAGGCGGTGCACGGCCAGGGGCTCCCCGATGATCTGCCCCACGGTCATGCGCGGGTTGAGCGAGCTGTAGGGATCCTGGAAGATGACCTGCATGCGGCGGCGGACGGCGCGCAGCTCCGCTTGGCTGAGGGTGGCCAGGTCGCGGCCCTCGAACACGATCGAGCCGCTGGTCGGACGCTCGAGGCGGAGGATGCAGCGCCCGGTGGTGGTCTTGCCGCAGCCGGACTCCCCCACCAGGCCGAGGGTCTCGCCGCGGTGGATGACAAAGCTGACGCCGTCGACCGCCCGGACGATTCCCCGCGCGCCGCCAAAGGCCCCGCCGCTCACCTCGAAGTGCTTGACGAGGTCGCGGACCTGGAGCAGCACCTCCCCGCTCATGCCACCGTCGGCCTCAGCGGGCCCCCACCGTGGCCGTGGCGGGCACCGCGACCGCCGCCAGCTCCTCCGCCTGCCAGCACGCCGTCACGTGGGCGCCATCACCTATGGTGCGCAAGGGTGGGACCTCGCCCAGGCAGCGCTCCACCCGGAAGGCGCAGCGCGGGGCGAACGCGCACCCCGGCGGCAGGCGGGTGAGATCGGGCGGCTGGCCCTCGATCGGGTCGAGGCGCGCGCGGCGCGGCTCGTCGAGGCGTGGAACCGAGCGGAGGAGGCCGAGCGTGTAAGGATGGCGCGGCCTCGCGTACAGCTCTCGCGCCGTCCCCTGCTCGATGATGCGGCCTGCATACATGACGTTGACGCGATCCGCGTAGCGCGCCACCACCCCGAGGTTGTGGGTGATCATGAGCATGGCCACCCCGAACTGGCGCGACAGCTTCTTCATCAGCTCGAGGATCTGCGCCTGAATGGTCACGTCGAGGGCGGTGGTCGGTTCGTCGGCCAGGATCAACGCGGGCTGGCAGGCCAGGGCCATGGCGATCATCATGCGCTGCCGCATCCCGCCGCTGAACTGGTGCGGGTACTGCGCCAGGCGTCGCGCCGGATCGGGGATGCCCACCAGTCCCAGCAACTCGATGGCGCGCTTCCGCGCCTGTCCGGGCACCATGCCGAGGTGGATCTCGAGTCCCTCGGTGAGCTGCCGTCCCACCGTGAGCACGGGGTTCAGCGACGTCATCGGTTCCTGGAAGATCATGGCCATCTCGCGGCCTCGCACCTTGCGCATCTCTTCCTCGGACAGGGTCAACACATCGCGCCCCTTGAAGAGGATCTGCCCGCCCACGATGCGCCCGGCCGGCTCCGCCACCAGCCGCATGATGCTGAGGGCGCTGACGCTCTTGCCGCAACCCGATTCACCCACCAGCGCCACCGTCTCCCCTTCGCGCACATCCCAGGAAACCCCGTCCACCGCGCGGACCGTCCCTCCGCGAGTGAGGAACTGCGTCTGGAGATTGCGAACCTCGAGGAGCGACGTCATCGTGCGCGGGAGTGTAGCACGCGGCGATGGGCTCCCGGCGGCGCTACTCGCGGCAGCGAGCGGAGAGCAGATGCGTCTCGGCCAGCGGCTCCAGGGTGGCGAACTCGCGGCAGATGGCCTCCGCCACACATGGCCACCGATGCTGGGCGGCCCAGCGCGCGCCCTCCCGGCCGAGGCGCTCGCGCGCATCGGGATCGGTGATCAGGTCCGCCAGGCGCTGGGCCAGCGCGCCAACGTCACCCTCCGGGACGAGGTACCCGGTGACACCGTCGCGGATGGTGGTGGTCAGGCCGCCCACGCGCGAGCCCACCACCGGACTTCCACATGCCATGGCCTCCAGGGCCACCATGCCGAACGATTCGTAGTACGACGGCAAGACCGTCACGTCCGCCGCCACATAGTAGGCTCGCAGGACGTCCTGGGGCTGGGGGCCCAGAAAGCGGACGCTGGAGCCGAGGCCCAACGCCCGAATGCGCTGGCGCAGGTGGGCCTCGTGCCCTCTGGGCGAGTCGTCATGGTCGCCGCCCACGACCAGAAGGTCCACCGGCAGGCCGCCGGCGCGCAGGGACGCGATGGCGTCGAGCAGCGGGTCGAGGCCCTTGATGGGCTCGAGCCGACCGACATAGAGGACGATCGGGCGTCCGTCGAGACCGAGCTGGTCGCGCGATTCCACGCCGTTGCCCGGGCGGAAGAGTGCGGTGTCAACCCCACAGGGGACGACGGCGATGCGCCCCGGCTCCGCGCCGTAGTGCCGCACGAGGTGCTCGCGCTCCACCGGGTTGGCCGCCACCACGCGATCGACGCCGCGCACCAGTCGCGCCTCTGCTTCAATGCGGCGGAGGGGCTCGATCTCGCCGGGGGAGCGAGCCACCGAGTTCTTGAGCCGAGCCAGCGTGTGGAACATCTGGAGCAGGGGCGCGCCCCACCGCTCGCGGAGGGCGAGCCCCACCACCCCGGAGAGCCAGTAGTGCGCGTAAATCAGATCGTAGTCGCCACGGACGATGCGCCACTCCTCGACGCCGTCGACGAACTCGTCCAAATGTTCGGCGAGGCGCTCGCGCGACAGCGGAATCTCCGGTCCGGCCGTCAGGTGAATAACGTGGGCCCGCTCGCCCAGCGCGACGACGCGGGGGATGGCGGAGTTCTGCGAGCGCGTGTAGACGTCGACGTCCACGCCCATGCGCCCGAGCTCGCGGGACAATTCGCGCACGTAGACGTTCATCCCACCCGTCTCTTTGCCCCCCAGCGCGGCCAGCGGGCACGTGTGGACGCTCAGCATGGCCAGGCGCAGACTCATGCGATCCTCACCTGATAGACGTCCTCCGGGGCCGGGCCGAACTCGTACTTGTAGCGCTCCTCGCCGCGCAGGAAGTCGAAGCGCGTCTTGCCCCGCGCGATGGCGTCCCGGATCAGGTGGGTCAGCAGCACCAGTCCCGGCGACAGCCCGGCCCACGACGGCTCGAACCCGGAGTTGTAGAGGCCGACCGTCCCATCCCACTCGAGCGTGATGAAGCTGGCCATAGAGCCGCCCGCGGCCTCGAGGAACCACAATCGCAGGGTCTCCCGCTCGGCGAGGACCCCAGAAATGCTGCGAAAGAAGATTTCCATGCGCTCGTCCATGAACTTCGCCTTCCCCACCCGCGAGCTGCGGTGCAGGCGGAGGAAGTCAGCCAGGCGCGGTTCCACCAAATCCCGCGCGCCGAGCACGACGGCACGCGCCTCGGGCGCCTCGCGCTCCATCCGCCGCACCTTGCGCGTCAATTCATGCCGGTACTTGCCGGACAGGGAGGCCACGTACTGCGCCCACGCTGTCGGGAGGGGCAGGATGGGACAGCGCTCTTCCACCGCACACCTCACGTCCCGCCCCTGGTCCGCCGCGAGCCGCGGTAAGGTGGTGACGGTATAGGAGGCGGCAGGAACTGCATGGAGATCCCAGACCGCGTCCGTGGTGGTGCGCGACGCGAGGAGGGCCGACCACGCCTGCTCCTCCCGTTCGGCCTCCACGATCAGGTCCAGATAGTCGGAGACCTCGACGCCGCCGAGGATCCGAAAGACCGCCGGCTCCGCCTCGTAGAGAGGGAGTAAACCGGTGAGCCGCCCGGCGCCGTCGACCACGGTCCGAATCTCGAGGCGTCGGTCCTCGGCGAACGTGCGTGCCCAGTGGAGCTGCCAGGTCCACGACAGAAACGGCGAGCGGAGTCGACTACGGGCGAGCAGGTCGTCCCAGGCGGCGCCGCCCACCGCCTCGAGACGGTCGTGGAGGTCGACCTTCACAAATCGTCACCGGCATCGGAACCAGACGCCTCCGAAGGCTCCTCCGATTCCGCCTCGCCCATGGCCTCATCCATGGCGTCCCCGAAATCGTCGCCCAGGTCCTCACCGAATTCCTTGCCCATCTTTTTCATGAATCGACCGACGCTGGCGGGGTCATTCTCGTCGAAATCTCCGAAGTTGGATGGATCGCCGAGCGCATCCAGCCGCTCGTCTTCCGACTTGATGCGGGCGAAACGCGACATCAACCGGGTGAGTGAGGAGCCCCCACACCTCGGACAGGTGGGAGGAGGGGCGGTGGACGGACGAAGGACGAGCAGACTCACCCCTCGACGACAGTCACGGCATTCGTACTCGTAGATGGGCACGCCGACTGAGATCTTACCATGTGGTTCGTGAGGCTCCGCCGCCTGCTCCTGGCCCTGGCCATCGCCCTCGGCGCGGGCGCGCCCGCCTCCGCCGCGGAGCCGCCGGCCACCTCCATCTTCGTCGTGACCCACGCCTGGCACACCGGGATCGTCCTGAAGACAGCCGATGGGCCTGTGGAGCGCTGGCCGGCTGCCGAGCACTTTGCCAGCGCTGAGTTCGTCGAAGTGGGCTGGGGAGATCGCGACTTCTGGATGGCTCCGCGCGAGACCGTAGCGCTGGCCGTGAAGGCCGCGCTCGCCTCGGAGGCCAGCGTGCTCCGCGTGCTCTGGTTCGATGGCCCTCCGGAGCGCGCGCTCCCGGCCAGCGACATTGTGGAGCTTCCGCTCTCGCGCAGCGGCGTGGAGGCGCTCGTGGCCTTCGTGGCCGAGAGCTACGCGCGCGGGCCGTCCGGCGCAGGGGTCGACCTCGGCCCCGGACCGATACCGGAGAGCCGCTACTATCTGGCCACCGGTCGCTATCACCTCTTCAACACGTCGAACCAATGGACGGCGCGCGCCCTGGCTGGCGCAGGGCTTCCCTTCACCGCCTCCCTCACCGCCGGGAACGTCATGTGCCAGGCGGCGCGGATCGGGCGGGTGATTCGTCTGCACGAGCGCTGCGGCACCTCCGCCCCCGCGCGCGAGGGACCGTG
>JBKPAK010000210.1:0-16339 GCA_046726415.1 Candidatus Methylomirabilota bacterium | reverse complement strand
GCGGTAGTGATCGGTGATGACCCCGGTCTGGATGAGAAACGGAACGGCCTTGAGGTTGTACAGCTCGGCATCGTTCTTCAGCGACGTGATCACCATGTAGTAGAAGGGAAAGAGGGCGAACAGCAGGAACGGGATCACGTTGGCATACCCGAACGCCGCCGATCGGAGCCGCTGGCCCTTTCCGCGGACGCCGACGTTCACCTCACTCCCTCCGGATATAGCGCAGCTGGATGAAAACGACTGCGGCCAGCACGGGAAGAGGAAGAGCGAGATGGCCGCCCCCTGCCCGAGGTTGCCACCCGACAGCCCCGTCTGGTACGCGAGGGTGGCGAAGAGATGCGTCGTATTGACCGGCCCGCCTCGAGTCAGCACCTGGACGATGTTGAAATCGGCGAAGGTAAAGATCGTCGAGAAGAGGATCACCACGGCCAGCACCGGCTTGAGCAAGGGCCGCGTCACGTGGCAGAAACGGCGCCACGACCCGGCGCCGTCCACCTCGGCCGCCTCGTAGTACTCGCGGGGAATCGACACCAGGCCGGCCAGCACGATGATGGCGAAGAAGGGCAGCCCGCGCCACGCGTTCACGGCGATGACCGCGGTCATGGCGTACGACGCGATCCCCAACCAGTTCGGCCCGGGCGCGGCCAGCAGCCCGAGGCGGATTCCCGTCCAGTTGACCACGCTGTAGAGCGAATCGAACATCCACCCCCAGGCCAGCGTGGAGAGCGCGGTCGGGATAACCCACAGGAGCAGCACCGCCCCGCGGATCAGCCGCTTGAACTTGAAATTCCGGAACAGGAGCATGGCCAGCCACACCCCGAGCAGGGTCTTGAAAATGACGGCGATGGTGGTGAAGAGGAATGAGTTGTAGACGGTCTGCCGGAAGACTTCGTTGCCGAAGATGTCCCGGAAGTTCTGAAAGCCGACGAACTTGCCCGGGGAGCCGCACCCAGTAGTCGGACAGGCTGCTAGCTAGAGCAGCCTCATCGCGTTGTCCACGTCGGTTTCGGTAGGAGCGGTGCTCGCTTCTACCATCGGACACGGGAACCTGTCAATCAACTCGGGTCCCCGCGCCGCCGGTTCCCGCGTGCGGGTCAGGCTCCCGCCAGCTCGGGCCGACAGACTGCGCGGAAGTTACACCAGCGGCAGATCCGCAGCTCCTCCGTGCGCTCGAAGTCCCCGATCACCGCCACGTTCGTCTGGGGATCGGCGAGGTAGGCCTTCATCGAGCGCACGGACAAGCGCAGGCGCTCCTTGATGGCCTCCAGTCTCTCATTGCTCCAGGTGAGCGGTGTCACGAGCGGTTCGCGCAGATTGACCTCGTACAGATCGACATTGGTGGGCGGCACGGCGAGCACCTCGTGCGCATAGAGTGCATAGCCGCCGAGTTGAAACGCGGTGTCGTGGGGATCCGACGCGCCCGTCTTCCAGTCCACCAGGGCCAGGCGGCCCTCCTCGGTCCAGAACCCGAAGTCCGGGGCCATCCAGACCGGCGTTCCCTCGAACTCGAAGGTCTTGGACCAGTGCTCGATGGACCAGTGCTCAGGCTCGGACCGGCGAATGGTCGCGAGAAGGGGGAGGCGGAAGAAGTTCCGGAGGCACGTGGCGACGTGGCGGCTGAGAGCCTGCCACACTTGGGCTTTGAGCTCGATGGCGTACTCGTGCTCGAACAGCGCGGGACTCTTGGGCGACTCGCGGTATCGCCCCGCTTTCGACAGCCGCCACTCGCCCCGCATTCGCTCGATGACATCGGCGATGAATGGCTCGATGGGGATGTCGCGACCGTCCCGGAACACGTGCAACGCCATCTCGATGGCCTCGTGCACCACCCGTCCGCCCCACATCTGCCTGGTGGCAAGCTGCTTGAGGATGTAGAGACGGCGCACGTCCGCCGGCGCCGTCGCCTCCCATCCACCCCAGGCGCCGTAGTACTGGTAGAAGTAGCGCCGGCGACATTCGTGGAAGCTGGAGTCTCGGCTCCGAGACCAGGAAAACTCGTTGGTCAGCTCGGCCATTGCCCGCATTGTACGAGCGTGGTAACGTCTGGCCCATCCAGAAAAAGTTCACGGAGGAGCGACCAATGCCGTTCGTCAACATTCGGTTGTACGAGGGACACGGAAAGGAGCGCAAGGACGAGCTGGCCAAGCGGGTAACCGAGGCGGTCCACGACGTGTGCCGGGTGCCGCGCGAAGCGGTGTGGGTCGTCTTCGAGGAGGTTCCACCGACGGATTGGTACGCGGCGGGTGCGCCAGGCCAGCCCGTCAAGAGGTGAGTCAGCGGTTCGAGAAGAGCCCATCGAGAGGTGAGTCCGCGGTTCGAGAAGCTCGGCACCGGATTCCTCTTCACGGAGGGGCCGGTCTGGCACCCAACTGGGCAATTCCTGCTGTTCAGCGACATGCCCGGGGACCATCTGCGGCGCTGGTCGGCCGGCGACGGAATCACGACGTTCCGTAAGCCGTGCCACATGTCCAACGGCCTCACCTACGACCCGCAGGGCCAGTTGCTGACGTGCGAACACGCGACCAGTCGAGTCAGTCGAACCGAGGCCAACGGTCGAATCGTTCCTCTGGCGACACACTATCGAGGCAAACAGCTCAACAGCCCCAACGATATCGTCTGTCGCAGCGATGGGAGTATCTACTTCACCGACCCGCCCTACGGCCGGACGAAGTTCTACGGGGTGGAACGGCCGCAGGAGCTGACTTTCCAGGGCGTGTACCGGGTCGGGCCCGATCCGGGGAACCCGGAATTGCTCATCGACGACTTCGATCGACCCAACGGGCTCTGCTTCTCCCTGGACGAGCGGCGGCTGTTCATCAACGACACTGTCCGCCAGCACATCCGCGTCTTCGACGTGACGCCTACGGGGGCGCTTATCAAGGGGCGGGTGTGGGCCGAGACGAAGGGCGACAAGCCGGGGTCGCCGGACGGTATGAAGCTCGACTCCGCGGGCAATATCTATTGCTGCGGCCCGGGAGGCATCCACGTGTTCGACGGCGACGGAAACCTCCGCGAGGTCGTCGAGACTCCAGAGTACACGGCCAACTTCGCCTGGGGCGACGGCGACTACCGCTCCCTATTCATCACGGCGTCTACGTCACTGTACCGGCTCCGTCGCGACATCCCCGGTGGCCGGGCGTTCTGAATCGCTGTTCGCCCGGTGTCGGGCATTCACGCAAGGCGGCGGACAACCCACGGGGCAGTTCAGGCGGGGCCCGAGCGGGCGCAACCACCGTCGGGCGCACACGCAGCGCGACTGAAGAACTGAGCGCAGTGTGATTCCGACGGGGTGTGGGCGAGCGACAGCCCGGGGCCCATGCCCTGATGAAGGAGGGCTCCATGCAACGGCGCCGCTTCCTCGTGATGACGGGAGCCGCTCTGGCGGCACCCCGGATCGCCCACGCCCAGAAGCCCGTCAAGGTCGGCATGCCCATGCCCCTCTCCGGCCCCCCCGCGCTGTTCGGGGAACCGGCCACCAAGGGCGCCTCGATGTTCGTGGAGGAGATCAACGCCAAGGGCGGCGTGCTCGGCCGCAAGTTCGAACTCCTCACCCGCGACTCCAAGGCGGACGCCAACGAGGCGGTCCGCGTCTCCCGCGAGCTGATCTTGAAGGAGAACGTGGACTTTCTGGTCGGCACCTTGACCTCGGCCGAGGGGCCGGCCGTCTCCGTGGTCGCCAAGGAGAACAAGATCGTCTTCATCGCCCCCATTCCCAAGACCGACCAGCTCACCGCCGGCGACAAGCTCCATCCCTACGTGTTCCGGGTAGCTGCCACGACGACCATGGAAGGGCGGAGCGCGGCGGAGATCGTGGCCAAGTGGCCGGTGACACGGGTCGGCACGATCGCCTTCGACTACGCGTACGGGCAGGACGTCACCCGGGCTTTCGTCGAGCACATCAAGAAGGTCAAACCGAGTATCCAGATCGTGGATCAACAGTGGCCGAAGCTCGGTGAGCAGGACTACAACCCGTTCATCAACGCCCAGATGGCGAAGAAGCCCGAAGCGGTGGTGTCGTCCATTTGGGGCGGCTTCTTCGTGACCTTCTCCAAGCAGGCCAAGGCGCTCGGATACTTCGACGCCCTCAAGTACAACTTCATCGGCCTTGGCGAGGCAGGCTCACCGGAGACGACCAAGTCCATGGGCCAGGACTATCCGGTCGGAATCTGGGGCAACTCCTACGACGCCTTCTACTGGGACACCGCCTCGCCCGCCCATCGCGACTACACGGCGCGCCTGGCGAGATTCACGAAGGACGAGTACCCGTCGTCCTGGGCCATCCAGGGGTACATCGCGATGCAGTTTCTGACCGAGGCCATCAAGAAGGCTGGAGGCACTGACTCCGACAAGGTCGCCAAGGCGCTGCTCGGTCTGACCGTGGAGACGCCAGTGGGGTCGCTCACCATCCGCGAGAAGGACCATCAGGCCAACCGCGGCCAGCTCTACGGCAGGACGGTGAAGGACGCGCAGTATCCCTTCCCGATCATGAAGCCGGTGACCTACGTGGACCCCACGAAGTTCATGGATTGATGCCAGCAGGGGGAAGACGCCCCCCAATAAAACCCCTGACTCGCGTTGCCGCCGACGATCGCCCCGAACGCGCCCTCGCGTTGCGCTTGACGCCGCCCCGAGCCGCCGTTCACCCGAGGCCCGACCACTCCCGGCTGATCGCGGTGCACTCGACGACACTTTCATAGGCTTACGTGCCAGACTTCTCCTTCGTCTTCGCCCAGTCGCTCAGTGGCCTCACCGCCGCCATGTTCCTGTTCCTCATCGCTGCCGGGCTCTCGCTGATCTTCGGAGTCCTGCGCGTGCTCAACTTTGCCCATGGCACGTTCTATATGCTGGGCGCCTACTCTGCGTACCAGTTCGTCCAGTGGCTCGGACCGGGCCCGGGAATGTTCTGGATGGCCGCGGTCGGGGCGGCCGTGGCCATCGCGGCTCTGGGCGGCGTCATCGAACGCCTATTGTTCCGCCACCTGTACGGCAAGGAGGAACTCTACCAGCTGCTCTTCACCTACGCCCTCGTGCTGATCCTGAGTGACGCGGCCAAGATCATCTGGGGAACGCAGCAGAAGTCGCTCAGTCGGCCGGTCGGGCTCACGGGGTCCTTCTCGCTGTTCGGCACCACCATCCCCTCCTACAATCTCTTCATCCTCCTGCTGGGCCCGACCATCGCGCTCGGATTCTGGTTCGTCTTGCAGCGGACGCGCATGGGGCGTTTCATACGGGCCGCCGCGCTCGACCGGGAGACCCTCGGCGCCTTGGGGGTCAACGTCGACGCGCTCTACATGTGGGTGTTCGTGCTGGCCTCCTTCCTCGGTGGCCTGGGGGGTGCGCTCATCAGCCCCATGCGCGCCATCGTCCCCGGCATGGACACTGAAGTCATCGTGGAGGCCTTCGTGGTCGTCGTGATCGGCGGGCTGGGATCGTTCTGGGGCACCTTTCTCGGCGCGATCGTCTACGGGCAAGTGCTCTCGTTCGGGATCCTCTTCTTCCCGCGTTTTTCGATCTTCGCGGTCTTCGCCCTCATGGCCGCGGTCCTCATCCTCCGCCCGTGGGGCCTGCTCGGACGTCCGCTCCGGTGATGCGCCGCGTCCCCTGGGCGTTCCTCGTCTTCCTGACCGCGTTTGGCGTGCCGGCCAGCGGCGCTCGCTTCTACGTGTTTCTGGCCAACGACGTGCTCATCTGGGCACTTTTCGCCACCAGTCTCAATCTTCTGGTGGGCTACACCGGCCTCGTGTCCTTCGGGCATGCCGCCTATTTTGGCATCGGCGCCTACACCACCGGGATCCTCATGAAGAAGCTGGGCGCGCCGTTCGTGCTGGCCTTTCCAGCCGCCGGCATCCTGGCCGGCGCCGCAGCCTTGGTCTTCGGCTTCTTCTGCGTGCGCCTGACCAGGATCTACTTCGCCATGCTGACGTTGGCCTTTGCCCAGATCGTCTGGGCCATCTGCTTCAAGTGGAACGAAGTGACCGGGGGCGAGCAAGGGATGCCGGAGATCCCGTACCCGAGCTTCGACTGGGTGGATCGCGTGGCGGCCGTCCTGCCGTGGCTCGGTGATTACCGGATCTCCGATTACTACTACTTCACGACCTTGATCCTCGTCGGCGCCTGCCTCTGGGTGCTCCGCCGCATCGTCGACTCACCCTTCGGTCGCATGCTGACCACCATCCGGGAAAACGCCGAGCGCGCAGAGTTCATCGGCGTGAACGTCCGGCGCTACGAGCTGGCCGCCTTCGTGCTCGCCGGGGTTTTTGCCGGGCTGGCCGGCGGCATCTTCGGGATCTTCAATCGAGGGGTCTTCCCCGATTTTGCGTACTGGACGAAGTCATCAGAGGTGCTCATCATGACGCTCCTCGGGGGGATGGGCACCTTCTACGGCCCGGCGATTGGAGCCCTGGTGCTACTCTGGCTCAATCAACAGATTGTGTCGTACACGCAGTACTGGCCGCTCGTTCTGGGCCTCATCCTCGTCCTACTCCTCTTCGTGTTTCCCGGCGGCATCGCCGGCGCCCTCTCGGCCCTCTGGCGGCGCCTCGGTCGGACGCTCAGTCATGCTTGAGGTGCGGGGGGTGACCAAGAGTTTCGCCGGCTTTCGGGCCGTCGGCGGAGTGAGCCTCACCGTCGCGGCGGGCTCGATCAGCTCGATCATCGGGCCCAACGGGGCAGGCAAGACCACGCTCTTCAACCTGATCACCGGACACGTGCCGCCCGATGCTGGTCGGGTCGTCTTCAAGGGTCGCGACGTGACCGGCATCGCGCCTCATGATCTCTGTCGTCTCGGCATGGGGCGGTCCTTCCAGCGGACGAACATCTTTCCTCGCCTCACGGTGTTCCAGAACATCCAGGCGGCGTTCGTCTCCCATCGCGGCCGCGGCTGGGATTTGCTCACCCCCGTCGAGCACCTCTATCGCGAGGAAACGGAGGCCCTCCTCGAGGCCGTGGGCCTGGGTGGCAAGGCCGGTGAGGTATCGGGCTTCCTGTCCCATGGCAACCAGAAGCAGCTCGAGCTGGGAATCGCCCTCGCCCTCGAGCCCGAACTGCTCTTGCTAGACGAGCCGACGGCCGGCATGTCAGCCACCGAGACGCGCGACTCGATCGCCCTCATCGACCGGTTGACCCGCGAGCGCAACCTGACTCTCCTCTTCACGGAGCACGACATGGAGGTCGTGTTCTCCATCTCACAGCACATCACCGTGCTCCATCAGGGGCGCGTCATTGCCATGGGAACGCCCGACGAGGTACGCCGCGACCCGGACGTTCGCCGGGTCTACCTGGGAGACAAGCATCGATGACGTCGGCCGTCCTCGCCGTCGAGGAGATCTACACCTCCTACGGTCTCTCTCAGGTTCTGTTTGGGGTGTCCCTGGAGGTCGCGGCGGGCGAGTGTGTGTGCCTTCTCGGGCGGAATGGCGTGGGCAAGACCACCACCATGCGAAGCATCATGGGCCTCACCCCGCCGGCGCGCGGCCGCGTCGTGTGGAAGGGACGCGACATTCGCGGCCACGCCGCCTACCAGGTGGCCAATCTGGGAATCGGGTTCGTTCCCGAGGACCGCCGCATCTTTGCCGAGCTGACGGTGTGGGAAAACCTCGACGTGGCCGCGCGCCGCCGCCATGGCGGCTGCACGGTCGAGCGCGTGTACGACCTGTTCCCCACGCTTCGCGAGCTGCGCGACCGGCGGGGTGGCTTCCTGTCCGGGGGCGAGCAGCAGATGCTCACCATCGCCCGCACGCTGATGGGAAACCCAGAGCTCCTGCTCCTCGACGAACCCTCGGAGGGTCTGGCGCCCCTCGTGGTAGAACACCTCAAGGAGCAGATCGCCCGGCTCCAGGACGACGGCCTCACCATCCTTCTCGCCGAGCAGAACGTCGACTTCTGCCTGGAGCTCGCGGATCGCGTGTACGTCCTCGAGAAGGGCCACATCCGCTACCAGGGCACCGCACGGCAGTTTCGCGAGGACGAATCGATCCGTCACCAGTACCTGGCTCTGTGATGACATGGGGGGCCTCGAAAGGGCCCCCCAAACCCGCCTGCGCTCGGGCCGCCCCGCGAAGCCGGAGCGGCCCTCGATATCGCGCGGCGCTGGGGAGGGGTGACGCGCCGGACCCCTCGATATCGCGCGGCGCTGGGAACTGCGACGCAGGGCCCCCTCGATATCCCCCGGGCCACTGGCGAAGCGGTGCCGCCCCTCGATGTACCGACGCTCGGGGCGTGTCTGCGGGACTTGATTCTTCGGGGCGAATGGAGGACCGGCTCCGTTAGAATGGGAGCATGGCGACGCCAAGCTTCATCGTTACCTGCCCCTGTTGTGAGGCCAAGCTCACCTTGGACCCCGAACTGGGAGCCGTCATTGCGCATGAGGAGCCTCCACCTCGGCGCGAGGCGCACAGCCTCGGGGACGCTTTCAGCAAGCTCGTCACCAAGTCGGCCGAGCGCGAGGAGCGCTTTCGGCAACAGATGCAGGCCGAGTCGCAGAAGGACAAGGTGCTCGATCGCAAATTCCGGGAAAGCCTGAAGAAAGCCAAGGACTCGCCGGACCCGCCCCGCCGGCCATACGATTACGACTGACGCGCTGCTGGGCAGCCTCCTGCGGAGCGTCAGCCGCAGCTTCTATCTATCGCTCGCCATCTTGCCGCGGTCGCTGCGCGAGCCAATCGGCCTCGCCTATCTGCTGGCTCGCGCGACCGACACCGTCGCGGACACGCCGCTCATTCCCCGGGCGGAACGACTCCGGCACCTCGAGACGCTCCGCCGTGTCTTTACCGGTGAGAGCACGGACACCGCGGCCGTGTCGGCGGCATGCGCAACTGACCAGGTCGACTTAGCCGAACGATCCCTTCTCGAGCGCGTGGGCGAGGCCGTGGAGCGCGTCGAGGCACTGAGCGCCGCAGATCGTCGCCAGGTACGCCGGGTGCTCGCTACGATTACCGCGGGCCAGATCTTCGATCTCGAGAGATTTCCCAGCGAGGACGCCGCTGGCTTGACCGCCCTGTCGAGCCGGGAGGAACTCGACCGCTACACGTATCTCGTGGCCGGGTGCGTCGGGGAGTTCTGGACGGCGCTACACGTGGCCCACCGCCCCGCCCTGGCAGGCTGGGATCTGGCGCACATGAGTGCTCAGGGCATTCGGTTCGGCAAGGCTCTCCAGATGACGAATGTCTTGCGCGACGTCCCGCGCGATCTGCGGAGCGGCCGCTGCTACCTGCCGGCCGACGAGCTAGCGGCTCGGGGCCTGGCGCCACGGGATCTCCTCGATGCTGAGCGGACGCGGGCGGCACGGCCACTCTTCGAGAATCTCCTCGCGATGACCCTCGAGCACTACGACGTCGCCTGGCACTACACACTGGCCATCCCGCGGCGAGAATGGCGCATGAGATTCGCATGCACGTGGCCGCTTATGATCGGCCTTCGGACCCTGGCCGTCCTGGCCGCGCACTCCGACCCACTGGCAGTCGCAACACCCGTCAAGATCTCGCGGACCGTGGTGCGGCGGGTCCTCGCGGGCTCGGCCCTGATGGTGTGGTCGAATCGCGCGCTGGTCACGGAGGCAGCGCAATTGCGAAGGCGAGCTCGCCGAACCTAGCAACAGAGCGTCCCGAAATACCCCGCCCATGCTTGGAGGGCGCGAGCGCGCCGTCACAGCTGCCGACCGCCGCGCCCTGTCGAGGCGTGCCCCGAGTTCGCCAAGGGCCCGGCGCGGCGGGGCCCGGGTCGAGACGCGGCGTCACAGCTGCCGACCGCCGAGCCCTGTCGAGGCGTGCCCCGGGTTCGCCAAGGGCCCGGCGCGGCGCGGGCCGGGTCGCAGCGCGCCGTCACAGCTGCCGACCGCCAAGCCCTGTCGAGGCGTGCCCCGGGTTCCCCGGGGCGCGCCGAGCGTTTGGGGGGCTTGGGGGGCCCTTTCGAGGCCCCCCATCTCATCAGTCCGCGACGCCGAGGCCCAGGAGAACGTCGGGGTCGACGCGCGCTTCTCCGACCTGCACCCCGAAGTGCAGGTGCGGTCCCGTCGCGCGGCCGCTGGCGCCCACAGTTCCGATGGATTGACGGCGCTCGACCATCGCGCCTTCGGATACCGCCACGTTGTCGAGGTGGAAGTAGAGGGTGTAGAGACCGAGTCCATGATCGATGATGACCAGCCGGCCCGGGAAGAAGAACTCCGCCACGAGGGCGACGCGGCCAGCATTGGCGGCGAGGACCGGTGTCCCCAGCGGCGCCGGGTAGTCCGTGCCCGCGTGCGGCGCCCGAGCTTGGCCGTTGATGATCCGTTGCGCTCCGAAGCCTCCGCCTAGCTCGTCGCCACCGAGCGGGTGCGCGAAGCGCCCGCGCCAAAGCCGTTCGGGCGTCAGCGTGCGGTACAGCGCCCGCAGGCGCTGGCCCTCAGCCACGGCGCGTTGCTCGGTGTCTGGATCCAGGTCGACCATGGCCCGGGGCAAGGTGAGCCGCTGGACGCTGAAGGTGCGAGGAGCGACCGGAAGCTGACCCCGCAGCTCGCGCACTGGTTCCCCGGGCTCACGGACCTCGATTCGCCACTCATGCCGGCCCGGCGACGCCGCGAGGTCGATGCCGACCAGCGCGGCGTGACCCCCGTCGTAGGAGAAGAAGGTCAGCGGACTCGAGTCGAGCTTCCCCGTGAGCGCCGCGCCTGGGCGAAAGGTTCCGCTCACTTCGAGAAACAGGACATCGCCGACCCGCGGCGCTTCCGGGCGCCAGTGCGCGCGGAGCGACGATCCGGCGAGGGCCGGGACGGCGCCGGCGACCAGAGCAGCCAGCGCGAGCCCGACCGTGACCCGCGGCCTCTTCACTCCGGGCGCTGACGCCGCATGAACTGCTCGATCTCGTTCACGAGTTCAGAGGCTGGGGGCAAGTCGCTCGGTGGTGCGGCAGGTGGCTCTTCTTCCTCAGCCGCCTTGGACTCCAACCTCTTGATGTACCCGGCGATCTTGGCGTTCTGGGAAACCACCTCCGAGAGGTTCTGCTCGAACTGCTTGGTGGCCTCCTGCAGTTCGGCCAGGTCCGCCGTGGCGTCGATCATGGCGAGGACGCGCCGCACCAGGGCCAGCGCCGCCTTGGGGTTCTCGATCCCAGAGACGTAGTGCGGGACGTTGGCCCACAGACTGGCAGTGGCCAGCCCGTGATCACGGCAGTGGGAGTTCAAGACTCCGACGATCCCGGTGGGCCCCTCATAGCGCGAGGGTCGCACGCCAAGTCGCGCCGCCAGCTCCGGGTCGGAGGCGCTCCCCGACAGGCGCACCGGCCGAGTGTGCGGGACTTCGGCGAGCAATCCGCCGAGGGTGAGGACCAGTCCGACCTCGCAGTGGCGGGCCAGCTCCACGACGGCGGCACAGTACGTCTTCCACTTGAGGTGCGGCTCCGCGGCGACGCCCACGATGACATCGCGCGAGAGATCGGCCGACTGGGCGATCGAGAATTCGGTGGCGGGCCAGATGATCTCCCGCTCAGATGGCTGGTCGGACCTATAGCGGACGTTGGGCCGGGTCAGGCCAAAGTGATAGAACTCCTCGGGATCGATGTCGGCAAACCGCTCGGCGCCGAACGCCGACCCCAGAAACCGCACGGCGGTGGTCGCCGACTCCGCCGCGTCATTCCAGCCGCTGAACGCCATGATCAGCAGCGGACGGCGCAGGCCGGTGGGCATCGCGTGGATCGTCAGCGGAGGCATGGTTCCCCGCTCGTTCCGTGCGGCACGTTGGCGGGCCAGCCGGGCCAACTCAAAGGGGTGAGGATCTCGTCACGTGACGGGCCTTCCAGGCTCATGGCGTCTCCCCGGCGCGGGATGGTCAGAAGTCTAGCACGAGCCCGACCCTGTTGACCCTCGACCGCCGATCCCGCTAGCATAGGACGTCGTTCATCATCTGGGGGAGGGTCCAGGCCATGCGAAGCAAAGGCGTGCGGTTGCTTCTCGTTGGGGGGGCGCTGGCGGCAACGGCGGGCTGCGCGACGGGGGAGGAATGGCAGATTTGGCGGTCCAACGGTGCGCACTTCGCATCGGGAGACCACATGTTCTTCTCAGTCCGCAATCGGGAAGGGAGCAAGCCCTCGGTGACACGCAAGGACATCACCTTGGCCCGCGACCAGGGCTGGTGGGGCAGACCGATCACCGTCAGCCAAGATCAGATCCTTGAGAGGTAGGTGGGCGCGCGCCCTCAGCGGGCTGATCCTTCTCGCCGCACCCGTTCTCCTCGTGGCGGGTGCGGCCTCCGCTGCCCCCGAGCAGGACCGCCTCCTGCCCGTGGATCGGTACACCACCGACAAGGCACGCAACCTAGCCAAAGTTCACTTGTCGGCGCTCCGAGATCTGAACGCGTACATCTATCACTGCGTGCCGTGGGTGGAGACGGAGAAGCAGAGCATCGGCTTTTTCCGGCCCAAGAACATGGTCGAGGACGAGCGGTACCTGTCGATCCGAATCTTCATCGAGCAAGATCCTTCGCCGGCATGGGCCGCCCTCGAGCCGCAGAATCGGGCGGCGGCGATGTTCTCCCGCTATGTGGGCTTCCTCCTCCGGACGATGACCAAGAATCCAAAGATTTTGGCGGACCCGGACGTGGGGGGCTTTATCACGATCCTCGAATGGCGCAAGCAGGACGGATCCGAGCGGACAGGTCGGCCAGTGCACGAGACAATCGCTGTCTACGTATCGAAGCCCCTCGCCGAGGGCTACCTCTCGAGGCGGATCAACATCGACGAACTGGCTCGGCGCGCGCGGGTGCTGGGATGGGATGGCGAGAAGGCCCTGGGAGAGCTCAATCTACCCGCGTGGGAGGACAACTTCGTTAACACCTACAAGATCCCGAACTACAAGCCCGATCCCGAGGCCAAGTGCAGCTAGCTGCCTGAGCGTCTTTCCGCTTTCGGTTCGACCTGGCCCGCCGACCTCGACTCCTGGGCTGCCGCCGCACGGGATTCGAGGTCGCTCCGTATGCGGCAAGCCATCTCGAGAAGCGCCCGGGCCGCCGCGCTCTCCGGAGAGGCCGTCACGAAGACCTGGCCCCGATCGGCGGCTTCGGCCAACGCTCGATCGAAGGGGACCCGCCCGAGGAATGGCACCGCCGCCTCGATTGCCATGGCTTCGGCGTCGGGGCCAGTAAACAGGCCGGCCATGTTCTCCACTAGCCCAACGATGGGGGCTGCCGCCTGGCGGACGGCGGTGATCGACCGCTTCACCACCAGCTGAGATACATCGGACGGGATCGTCACGACCACGGCGCCAGCGAGCCGAGGGACCAGCCCAATCGCCGAGGACACGCGATCCGTGCCGGGCGGCAGGTCGAGGACCAGGACGTCGAGCATGCCCCAGTCGGTGTCGGCCAGGAACTCACGAAGCGCGTTTGCCTCGGTGATTCCACGCCACGTATGGGATTCGCGCTGGGTGGACGCCGCCCAGGTCAGGGGCGCGGCGTCGAACGGCAAGAGCAGATCCATGGACATCACCTTGATTCCGAGCGGGGTGTGGGGAGGGATCACGGCTCCGTCCGCGGTCACCAGCTGGGCTCCCCGCACACCCAGGATCTTCGCCATCGAGGGCCCGTTGAGGTCGGCGTCGAGGACGCCGACGCGCCAGCCCTGGAGCGCCCAACAGCAGGCGAGGCCGCCGCTCAGCGACGACTTGCCCACACCGCCCTTGCCGGATACGACCGCGACGATATGACGGACATCACGCAGTCGCCGCTCTAGGCGGGTCTGCTGCTCCTGGACCTGCCCGACGATGTTCGAGCCGCCGTCGCCGGCGAGGTCCCTGTATCGCTTCACGCTCTTGCACTCCTCTCGCGCGACTCGAGGTCGACGCCACACGCGAGCCAGTTCACGCCGCCTCTCGCTGCCAGGCCGCGCGGGCGACGAAGACCAGCGCGGCCAGCGTGACCGCGAAGAAGACCGCTGCCCCAAGCCGGTAGCTGATCTGGCCTCCCCAGGGCGCGGTCACCGAGGCTGCCTCCGGACGCAGAACCACCCGAAGCACGGCGAGCGCGCGAAGGGCCATGAAGAGCGCGATGATGCGGGCGAAGTCGCGGCGGCTCAGCACCCAGCGCTCGAACCACGCCCGGGGCCGGCGGAGCAAATAGGGAACGCCAAAGACGAGCACGAGACCTATCGCGATCCAGGCGATCCCCTCCGAGAAGGCCGCGCCCCGCACGCCGACGCCGTGCAGCGCAAGGTAGACACCGCCCAGCCAATACACCACCCCGTAGATGAAGTAGGCGTGGGCTGCTCGACAAAAGCGACGGGAATCCACGACCCGTCACGCCTCAGGCCAAGCCGGTCACATCACGGCCATCACGCCTGAGGTCGAAACCGTGCGCCCCAGCGCGCGCGGACGTCGGCAAGCAGTTCCGTGGTAATCACCGTGTCGCCCCTGCGGCGAGCATAAGCCTCCACGGCTCTCACCACCATGCCCCGCGCGAAGGACGGGATCGCCCGCAGGCGCTCGCGGGCCTCCGCCTCCCACGTGAGCTCGTAGGCCACGGGGAGTCCAAAGGTGAGAGTCTCGGGCAACTCGATCACCTGGCCGCCGTGGGCACCGGGTTGATAGGCACAGGCGGGATCCTCGGCGAGGTAGTCGCCGTGGGTCGCGTAGGCGCGGCAGCGGCAGCCCCCGCAGATCTTCGAGAACTCGCACACACCGCAGCGCCCGCGGAGCTTCGGATCGCGGAGGTCGCCGAAGACCCCCGCCTCCCGCCAAAGGTCGGCGAACGACGCCGCGCGCAGGTTCCCGGCGGCGACCGGCATGTAGGGACACGGGGTGACGTCGCCGTCGGGCGTGATCCGACAGTAGTACTTGCCCGCCGGGCAGGAGCCGTGCGCATAGTTCTTCAGCAAGGGCGAGGAGGGGTTCAGCTCCCAAAGGATCCGTCGGAAGTGCGGGGCGCACTTCGCGCGGATCAGGAGGCCGTCAACCTGGCCCACTGGTGCCGACCAGGGGTCCTCGAACGAGGTCTCCGGCCCCGATCCCGGAACTCGACCCAACAAGCTCTGGACGAGGGAGGGCGGTCCACTGCTCACCCCCTGAGCCCGGGCCAGATAGGTCAAGATCCTCTCGTAGGCGGCCGGGTCGATGTCGGTCAGGTCACGTCCACGCCCGGTGCGAACGAGGAAGAAAAAGTTCAATACCTTGGCGCCGCGGGCGCGGGCGAAGTCGATCATGGCCGGAACCTCATCCACATTCCAGTCGGTCACCGACATGTGGAGTGAGAAGTCGAGACCAGCGTCGCTGAGGACGCGCGTCGCACGCACGGCGCCATCCCAGGCTCCGGGAAGGCGCCGGAAGGCATCATGCTTGGCGCGGTGCGTGGAGTCGAGGCTGATGGAGGCGCCGAGCACACCGTGGTGGCGCATGAGGGCCACTTCTCGCTCGCGGAGGAGAACCCCGTTGGTGCCGAACACTGTGGTAAAGCGCTTCTCGGCCGCGTAGCCGGCGATCTCGAAGAGGTCCCGGCGCAGGAAGGGCTCGCCACCGGTCAGGATCAGGAAGACGTTCGGATTGACCGTGGCGATCTCGTCGAGGACGCGCCGACACTCCGCCGTGGTCAACTCGCCGCGGGTGTCGGCACTCGCCGAGGCCGACAGGTAGCAGTGCGCGCACTCCAGATTGCATCGCCGGGTCAGATTCCACGACACCGAATACGCCGTGTAGGGATGCGCGGGGGGGGATGACGACATCGCGCTGCTCGCTAACCGGGCGCGGCGCGGAGGCAAAAGGTCGGCCGCCGGCGGGCGCTCACCATGCGCAAGCTCCAGCCGCTTAAGCGCGTTCACACATGAACGACATGGTCGTTCGTCAATCCACCATGCCTAGCGTGGCTTTTTGTTCGAGACGTAGCCCGCGATGACTTCGTTCATCGTCTCGCGAGCGTGCCCAATCCCCGCCTCGCACACGGCGAGGTCGATGGTCGCAACACCCCTCTCCGTCGCCACCCGCTCGATCTCTTCGCGCGTCATGTCGCGCATGAAGCCGGCCGGCACCCGGTTGAGACGCGCGGTGGCGTCTTCAGTCCAACTGAACCTTTGACCCACCTCGTTCGTCGTCGAGGGAGTGGCTGCCTCGAACTTCGTCTTGGCCAGCAGGGTGTCCCACCCGGCGCCCAGCTTGTCCCGGCCCACGGTGTCCTCGATGATGGGCAGGGCCAGCTGGCAGGTGATGACGGGAATGCGCTTGGAACGCGCGTACTTCTCGACGCGCGCCTTGGCCCGGCGGCGCAGATAGGCGTCGGTCACCTCCCGGAGCGCATCCCGGGCCTCGGCCGACCACTTGACGGTGACGCCGGGCATCGACTCCTCTTCGGCCACGCCGCCCTCCTGGTTGGCGATGGTCTCTACCACT